>JBGVMO010000127.1:0-3475 GCA_045124835.1 Eubacteriales bacterium | reverse complement strand
TTGTGAAATATCTCGCTATGCTCGATGTGAAATGAAATAAATCCCCTCACGCCCGCAGGCATTTCACTCGCTGAAAGCGAATTTCACGCACAAAGTGCATTTCACAAATCCCGTAAGGGATTTATTTCGTTGCGCAGTGTCTTTAAGGGCACTGCGCATATGCCTTGCCGCTTTTTTGTGCTTTTGCGCATAGGAGGGAGAATATACCGAATTTGCTTCATGCGGAGAGAAAATTCACCAAGGCAGAACGAAAAGTATATCAAAACCAATTTGATTGATAAAAAAGCAAAGAAAAGCCCTTGAACGCGGCACGCGAATATGGTAAAATAGGAGTATCATGGAGTATTATAAACCATCAACGCGCACTTTTACCAACACGCAAAGGAGAACACCAATGAAAAAGAGAATCTTGAGCATGCTGTTGACGCTTTGTATGCTGATAACGCTTGTTCCCATGGCTCTTTATCCCGCTTCTGCGGAAGAGAACGTGCAAACGGGTTCAACCTCGTCCTCGGAGGGAAGCACGGCCACAAGCTACAAGGAATTGTACGTTGGCCTTGACGGAAGCCAAACGGAAAACGGAGGCGTGCTTTCTATCTTTATGAGCGCCTTTAAGGGAGATTCCTCTGTGGATCTGTCAAACGGCAGATGGAACAATACCGCAAAGGGCGCAAGCAACTATGCGACCTTCGGCGGCAATTGGATAACGCTTGAAAATGGCGGTGTTACATATGCCAGCGAGCAATCCTCCTTTGATTACAGCTATATGCTTTCGATGGATGCAAGCCTGCTTCCCACGGATAACTATACTCTTGAAATCGTGTCCTCCGTGCGCGGTCTAACGGGCGCTTCCGCTTTTGCACAAACGGCCAATATGTCCCTTGGGGCTCTGCGCACGTATCTTTGGAGCGGTTATATCGAGAGCAAGGACTGGAAAGACCCTCGCAATAACAACGCGCTTGTTATGATGGCAACGGATGCCGCAACCACCACGGAAGACAAATGGAGCCCCGTTGGTGTTGCTTCCAGCCATTGGAACAACTGCCTTTTGGCCTACCGCAACGATGCCACGGTGAACACGCTGGCCATCAGCTATACCTCCAGCGCGACTGTCGGCGTTTATAAGGTTGCCAAAAATGCCTCGGATATCACCCCCGAAAAGAACACCTACGAAAAGACCAACCCCGACTTTGTCGGTAAGTTTATCATCAACCGTGCGATGCCCGCAACCTTCTATGCCGTTCGTCTTTACACCAAGCCCCTGACGAATGCAGAGCTTGCACACAACGCAGGCGTTGATATTCTTCTTTACGTCGGCGCAGATTTCAGCGTGTATAAGAACCTTGCAGACGATGCCAAGAAGGATTTTCTTGCCGCCGTTGCCGCAGAGGGCTTTGACGTTACCATAGACGAAATAGAGGAAATCGCTAAAAACATCGCCGCCATCGCAGAAGTGGCCAGAGAAAAGCGCAAAATGAGCGAGTACGATAAAATGTACATTGGCGCTGACGGAAGCAAAACGCAAAACGGCGGCAAGCTGACCGTGCTGCTTTCCTCCTATACACTCAACTCCGTTTTGCTCACGGAAGGGCAGAACGTCTGGATGGATAAGATGGGCAACCATAACGCAACCTTCGTTGGCCCCCTTTGGACGACTCTCGAGGGCGGCGGCGTTGGCTACGATATGACCATTTTGGCAGACGGAACGGGCGGCAACTATCAAACGGACGTCCGCTTGAATTTGGGCATTGATGCGCTTCCCGTTGCCGACTATACCATTGAAACCGTTGCCTTCTACGATTATATTAAGATTGTGGATGCTTCGGGTAAGCAGACGGGCGAGAGCTACAAGGGCGACGCTTGGTGGAACGGTGTTGTTTCCGATGCCATCGGTCAGCTGAAGGCCGTTTATGAGCGCGGCGGCGGCACCACTCTTGGCGGCGCGCACTATGCCCGCTACTTCCTTGCTCCCGGCACGGATGGCTGGTACAAGGGCAACTATCTGAACAATAAGCTTCATTCCGAAACCTCGCGTGATGCAACGGGCGTTTACACCCAGCAAATAGTTCGTGATATTACGATTACGGCCACCAATACGCTTGCCACCTATTCCCTGATGAAAAACGGTGCACTCACCAAGACGGGTGACTTTGCCTCTGACGGTGCCGTTTCCGTTTGGGATAGCACTACCAATAAGGCCATTATGGGCAACAAGTATTATGCCGAGGATGGAAGCGAAACGGCATTCTATCTCTTCAACCGCGCCCCTGTTGACGTATACGCCATCCGTATATACGATGCGGTTTTGACCGAGTACGAAATTGCTTATAACCACTTTGTTGACTTCTTGGCCTATGCAGAGGTTGACCTTTCCATCATTGAAAATTTGAGCGCGGAGGAACGCGCCGCATTGATTGAATCTCTCGCCACGGCCTCTCTTATCTCTGACAAGGCAAAGGCCGAAACCGCGATTGCGGAAACCCTTTCCTTCTACGTGAACACCTTTGATAAGGATACCACGCTCTACGTAACGGACGGCTTGACCATTCTGCTTGCCTCCTATGACGGCTTCTCCACCGCAACGCGCTTTGGCGAAAGCGAGGTTTTGTGGGCAAATGCAGTCAACGAAGGTACTTACGGCACCTTGATGGGCAGAAACTGGTATAGAAGCGAAGACGGCGGCATTATGACCAGAGATACCGCAACGCAGGCGGAGATTGATGCCAAGGCCGTTAAAGCTCGCCCCAATAAGGGTGACGACTTCTATCTGACCTTCGATTATTCCATGCTTCCCGACGGTGACTACACCTTGGAAACCGTTCTGGCGCCCGAGGGCATCACGCAGGCTTCTGAGGAGGGAGAACTTACCCGTTACTATGACGATTACTCCACCTACGGTATCTTTTATGACCGCGCCTTCGTGCTTGGCGCCTTCCGCTCTATGGGCTTTGCCTGTTTCAGCCACGTGGCGGACGGCAATATGCAACGCCGTTGGATGTACCAGACCAAGGGTGGATGGAACGGCTCGGATCGTAACCACGTTGGTACCGATAACGTTTTTGCCGAGGTTGGCGTTGGTGAAATTGTCAACTACTCTATTCTCCACGATTACCAGGCAGAGGAATCCGAAACGGTTGCCTCTCTTTACACCATTCTTTACAACGGCACCAAGGGCACGAGCATTTCCATTAAAAAGGAAATGTACATTGCCAATGCGGACGTGCAGGATAAGCACTTTGATGTATGGCGCGGCCTTGCCTCCACGATGTATTCTGTCCGTATGTATGACAGAATCCTCACCGAATCTGAGCGCCTCCAGAACCATGTAGCCGATGTTTGCTACTACTTTGATTTGGACATCAGTATGCTCCAAAAGGCACTTTCCAGCATTCCCGACAAGGCCACCGTCTTCTCCGCCTTTGCGCATCTCTCCTTTGATATGACCAAGGAGGAGGCACAGCTCGCTTTGGATAGC
>JBGVMO010000126.1:0-4335 GCA_045124835.1 Eubacteriales bacterium | reverse complement strand
AATCACCTTTGGCGCCGCCATTCCCATCATTATGGGTCAGAACATCGGTACCTGCGTTACGGCGATGCTTTCCTCCGTCGGCACCAATAAAAACGCCAAGAGAACGGCCTTCGTGCATTTGCTTTTTAATATTATTGGAACGGTTATTTGCCTTTTGCTCTTTACCCTTGTACGAGCGCTTTTGCCCTTGGAAAGCTTCCTTTCAGGAGCAGTCGGCGCCTTCCAAATTGCCATTGTTCATACTGTCTTCAACGTTGCTTGCACCGTTATCTTCCTGCCTGCCACGGCTTTGCTTGAAAGGCTGGCAAAGAAGCTCGTGCCGGACAGCAAGGAGGAGGCCGAGGCCTTCGTTGTCCGTCTGGACGAGCGCTTGCTTTCCGCGCCGCGCATCGCACTTGAGCAGTCGCGCAAGGCAACGGAGGATATGGCCGATTACGCAGAAGCGTCTATTGGCGTAGGCATTAAGGCGATTTTCTCCTATACCGAGGAAAACGCTGCACTTGCACGGGATTACGAGGACAGAACGGATAAATACGAGGACGTTATCGGCTCGTACCTTGTGAAGCTTAGCGGTATGCGCATTGGTGACCTTGAGGGTGCAGAGGCCGCCTCGCTTCTGCGCTTGATAGGAGACTTTGAGCGTATTACCGACCATAGCGTTAATATCGTGGAATCGGTAGAGGAAATGCGCGAGAAGGGAATTACCCTTTCCGAAGCGGCAACGGAGGAATTAACCGTCCTTTGTAACGCGCTTGCGGAAATCGTTTCTCTGTCGGTGGCTGCGTTTAAGGATGACGATTTGCAAACGGCTATGCGCGTTGAGCCCTTGGAGGATGTCATTGACGATTTGAAGGAGGCCCTCCGTGCGCGCCACATTCTGCGCTTGCAGCAGGGCAACTGCTCCATCAGCGCCGGCTTTATCTGGTCTGACCTTTTGACCAACATCGAAAGAACGGCAGACCATTGCTCCAATATCGCTTCCTGCATTCTGGATGCCGCACAGAGAAACCTCAATATGCACCAGAGCGTTTTGGCACAGGAGCATACCGAGGATTACAAAAATATGGTCAAGGCATATGCGGAAAAGTACGCAGTTCCTGCCGAGGCCTAAAACAAAAAGGACGAGGATGGCTGATACTCTTAACGGAGTATCACGCCATCCTCGTCCTTTTATTTTTCTTTTTTTAACTCAAAGCGGCTTGTAGGGTGTGCCGTCTTGCATATAACAGCTGTCAAAATGTACAGAATTGTTGTTTTCAACGGATAAGGTGGGCGTTGCGTGGAAGGCACAGCCCGAAAAGAGCGTCAGCGTGCCGCCCGAAACGGAAATAGCCACGCGGCGCAGGAAATTGAAGCCGTTAAAAACAATGGCGTCCGCATTTTCCAAAACTATTTTTGAAAAGCCGAGGTTGCCGCCGCTGAAAACAAAGCCGGGGGTTGCGTCCTTGATATAAATGCCAACGCCCTCGTTGTGGTCCGAATGGTGGAAGGTGCATCCAACGGCAGAGCCGTGGGCGCAGTTGGGCGCTTGACCGTCTGTGTTGTCGATGACAAAGCCCGTGCCGTTTGCCGAGAAGCAGCAGTTTACAAAATTGTTGTTTCCGCCGTTGTTGATGCAACCGTAAAGGTTTTGAGAACAGGCAACATTCGTGAAATTATGAAATTCGCTGAAATGGGAAATGAGAATGCCTGCGCCCGAATAGCGGATATGGCAGTCCGATACCGCAATAGAGGAAGCAACGGAATATCCCGTATGGCGGCAGGTGATGCCGCCTCCAGAAAAGCCGAGAATAATACAGCCAGAAACGGTGTTCTTGTAGGGCTGACCAGTATGGTCATAGTCGGTGTGATCCTTAGCCGTTCCCTCAAACAAAATACCGTGTCGCTTGCCAAGCGTTTGGGGGTTTGCCGTTTCCTCGCTGCCGATGATCGAAAGATCCTTAACGGCGGAATAACAGGAAAGGCGAACGGCGGCGCCGTCCTTCACCTCGTCCGAAAGAATCAGGCGCGAGGACGCGCCCATTCCAATCAGCGTTCCGCGAAAGGGAAGTCCGATGCCCGTGGTGACAAAATCGCCTGCACCCAAAATACAAATGCCGTAATTGTCAAGCTTGGCTTGAATCTTTTTCGTCATATCGCGTCCGTCCTTGGGCGCGGCAACAAAATAGGGAAGTTTTTTAAACATAATTGCTCCTCTTTGCGAATTGCATTTTTTTATTTCTTTTCAAAAAGGCGAATCAGCGTTCCTTGATAGTCCTGCTTTTCAGCCAAGGTCTGTACATGGAGATAGGAAAGACCAAGCGGAGCATCTGCAAGAATATCGCGCCTTTCATATAACTCTCCGTCAAGCAGAATATCAGCGCACTTTTCGGATAGGTCATAAATAATTTCCGCCGTGTGCCAGGTATGCAAAGCGGCGTTCTCACCGTCAAAAGCAACGGAAATATGCGCCTCGTCCTTTACCGTTTCGTCAGCAGGATTGTACCAGCGGTCAGTCAGGGAAATGGCAATGCCGCTTGCCATCACCATAAATTCAACCGTGACCCGTCCGCTTTGAGAGGCAGGGAAATTCCATACCGCCCCTTGCTTTTGATAAACAAGTCGGGGGTCATCCGTGCGGCAAAGCTGTAATACCTCGCGGCGCAATCCGTCTGGATCGGGCATCAGTAAGGCACCGTCTGTGCGGTTGTAAGCGCAATGACCCGACCAGCCTGCAAAGCCGCCAAGATTGCTCTTTACATACATTTGCGTAGAAACGGTCGTAAGACCCTCGCGGAAGTCCTCTCTGCGCGCGCTTTCATAAAGCCAGTTGATGTCAAGAATGACCGCCTTGCGCGAAATGGCGTTTTGTCCAAAGCAAACAAGAAGCTTGTTGTAGGGAAGCTCCAGCATTTCTGCTTGGTGAACACTCTTGTCGTGAGAGTCGCGGCCACCGATGGCGCGAAAATCGGCAAAATTGCGGATAAAGTTCAAAAACAACTCGCGCTCGCCGCGCCAGGTCTTGCCGCCATCCTCGGTAATGGCAAGATGGTTGGCATCGCGGTTGGTAAAGACATCCTCGCCAATGCCGCGCTTTTCGTTGTCGGAAAGCCTCGGCAGGACCGCTTCCTTGTCAATTTCGGGCATCGGTTGCGTATTGCAATGGAAAAGCATAACGCGCCCGTCTGACAAGCGGTACAAAAGCGGCATAGTCAAGGTTGCGTGGAAGGGAGAGGGAACGGGGGCGCTCCAAGTCAGGCCGCCGTCCGTGGATTTATGCATATAGTGGTAGTTTTGGCTCGTTCTGACCAGCATCAAAAGCTCGCCATTGCCCATATCCGCAATCGTCGGCTCGCAGGAATATTCCTGCCATCTGGGGCTCTTGTGGGGTGGGGTTACCTCAAAGGCAGGGGCGTGAGGCAGGCGCGTTTTCGTCCAGCTCTCGCCGTCATCGTCCGAGGTGAAAACCTCTACAAACTGCTCAAAATCGGGCTTGCGGTGCTGTCCGAACAAAAGCCAGCGGTTATAGCTCGGCAGGTATAGCGGATTTCTCAAAAAGTGAATATGCTCGTCTGTAAGCTTGATAGCACGGATGTTCTCGGAATCGGGCCCCTCATCCGACAAAATGGCATAACTGCCCTTTTCCGTCACAAGTGCGTGCTTTCCGCGGCGGAATTCGTTGGGCGAGGTGGTGATCCATCGGTTGGTCTTGGGGTTGCGAGATGCGCTTCCAAGCGCCTTGGAGGGTGCAACGATGCGTTTAAAGGAAAGGCCGAAATCGCGCGAGGAAAGATAAATCGGCGTTCCGGGGTCTGTCAATTCCTGTTTGTCCACCCAGCCGTAAATGCGGATCTCTCCATCGGGCATAACGGTAAGGTGGCGGCAAGCATCGCAGGGCGGAACAGCCACGACCGTCGGCTTATAAATAGCCTTCAAGTGTGCCTTGTCCGCGTCACTTGCGTGCGCTATCATTTGTTGCAAATAAGAAAACATATCCGTATCTCCCTTTTGGGTCGATCTCTTGGCCTTATTTTAACATAGCGCCGCTTGAAAAGCAAGTGAAAAATCAGAAAACCTTTTTAAAAGTAAGCGGTTGCATTTTCCTTTTCCTTGTGTTATAATGAAAAGAGATTTTTAAATCCCGTTATTTTTTCGCGGCAGGAGCCAATCCTAAGCCGCGCGTCAAAATAGAAAGGACTTTTGTTATGAAGGAAATGGAAGCAAAAATTGAGGCGCTTATCGCCAAAATGACCCTGCACGAAAAGGTCGGACAGCTGAATATGCCCGAAACCCCCAGTCTGAAAAACAAGGAGGAGTTTTTGGAAAAGGTTCGCCGCGGTGAAATAGGTGCGCTTT
>JBGVMO010000125.1:0-42003 GCA_045124835.1 Eubacteriales bacterium | reverse complement strand
TTTAACGTATGTATTTTCAAAAAACCTACTTGCCTTACTGTTTCCACATTTATATTCAATCTTTTTCCGTTTTCCAAAAAAACTTTTACTTCTGGGAAACTGAAACCTTCAAAATCAGAAAAGATGATCGAATGTTCGGCGAGCTTGATTCCATAAATCTCGGCATAACTGTTAGGATCTATTTCCATTTCGTAAATATTTATTTGTTTTAACGAAATATCTTTCACTTTGGATATTGTATGTTTAAAATCAAATGTCACTCCACTTTCTCCAGAAATTTTCCACAAGATTTCTTCATGCTTCTCATCAATAAACGGATACTCAATTTTCATTTTTACAAGCTTGTGGATGCGCTCTTCTGTTTTAGATAGTTCATAGTCCTCCGCCAACGATATTTTTATCACAAGTTCTACAATACGCTTGTATTTAAACTTTAATAGTGCGTTTTGAAATTGACACGTTTTTTTCTTTAAGCACCGCACTATTTTATCATCATTATTAAACTCATGCGTCAGTATTTCCAAAAGATCGATGAACTCATTAGCTATATTATCAGTTAATTCCTGATATCGGAAGAACTGGCCATGTGCCCAACGATTTCTACATTTATGTAATTTTTCCTTTGCAAAATCAGAAATATTCAATTTATCTAACAAATCAGAAAATGGAGAGTACAGATCTACAAAATCAATATCCCAATATTTATAACACACCTCTTCAAAACTAAGAAAGAAGCTTGATAGCTGTGGCGATAACACGTGAGCCATAAAAAAGTTATTATGTATTTTTCTTGGTATTGTTTCACTATTAATATCGTTAAAATCCTTAAATCGAGCTTTCAATGCATTTCGCTTATCGAGAGCATTTTCGTTAGCTGTTTTATTCTCACTTGCCTTAAAGAAAAATGCTCCTGTATTGATATGTGGCATAGTCGATAGCATATCAAAAAAATTATGCATTTGGTCGTTGCTCATAAACAAAACCATAACAGAAAACATACCTTGCAAAGTCAACTGCTCGTCTTCACACGGAAATGCTCCCTCAAAAAAAGATAAGTTGTTAAGCAATTCGGGCGATGGTAAGCAAAATTCCTTTTTTTGCTTTTTCGCACGCACGAGATAGTGCAAGCACAAATTTCTTGAATTTCTTAGAAGCATTAAAAGTGATGAAATCTCATCTGCTGTATAATTGTTCGACAGATATATAAAACAATTCTTGAATTTTACACTTTTGATTATATTTTCATCTATTTCATTAGTACCAAACAACTCGTAAAAATTTCTTTCAATTCCTACGAAAAACGGAGCCAACAATGCTTTAACTTCGGTTTGATGTCTTAAATGCAAAGTTTCACCTTTGTAGTCAAAAACTTCAACAATTTTTGCGTTTATTAAGGGCATTTTATTCTCCTTTCGATATCCTTTCTCCATACAGCTCCAGGAAGGTCTGCGCATGACGATAATACTCATACCAATACTCGTAATTCCATGCTTCCTTATCAAGGCTATGTATTCTTCGTTCAAGTTCTTCTTTCATAAGTCTTGGTAAGTTGTTGCGTATTTCTTCTGTTGCACCGTATTCATTCAGAAGCTTTACAATCGTGCTATAAATCACATCATTTTTTCTCATGGAAGAACCGATATCAAGCCAATTGATAAGAATGTCTACGAAGTCCTCATGCTTTTCGCCGACTCCACAATATTGCCAATTAACAATGCCCTTGATCTCATCATTTTCGAACAATACCGCATCGTTATCCAATGCACCGTGAACATACACTTTGCCACCGAGAGCATCTCCGAGCTTGTCCTGATATTTTTTCAACCAAGAAACCAAAGAAGCAACTTGATAGTAATTTGCATTTTCACAATGCCTTAACACACTGCCTGATATGTAGTCCAAACGATCCAATCCTTCGCGTGTTTCATAATACTTAGGAATCTCATGAATCTCCAGTTTCTCACAAAGCTTGTACATTTCATACTCAACATCATTTTCGGATGCTTTTCTCCAAATGTACTTTCCATCTGCTGTAATGGTATCTGCCATAACACTCGGCTGCTCCAAGTTTAAGAGTGCGTTCTTTTGCGCCACAAGAGTCTTGATTTTTTCTTTGATAGCATTGTTAATTTCAGGATCTACAGCACTATCATATGTCAATATGCTGCCAATTTTTGCCCAACCGTCAACAATATATCCCTTCTCATCCACCTTCAATTTTTGTGCAAAAGAGGAGAAGTTCTCTGCCGCAAATCCAAGCATTCTCTTGTTGTATGCAATTCCAAAATCCAAAATATCATGGATTGCAGTCTCATAATGCTGTGGATTTTCAAGCGCAAACGCAAGCAGATCCTGAAGCATTGGATTGATAAACATACATTGATGGAAAGAATAGTTCGCAAAGGAAAGATTGCGATTTGCATCAGTTACGTCTACTATTGTATCATCTAAAAACTCCTTTAACACATCGACACTTGTCAGCAAAAGCTCTCTAAAATCTTTGCTTTTAAGAAAAGTGCCCTCTCTTTCCCAACCGTACTCAATGCGCTGATACGGATCAATAACGTTGTATAGTAAGGCGGTTTCTCCTTTTGAAGCCAAGAGCTTCAGAATCATAAGCTGTTCATCGCGGCCTTGCACATATATGAACGGCTCACAGCTGAAGGTTCCGTGAACTGCACTATATTTAAATCCAAAATGTTCATATAAATATGCAATGCCCTGTTCAGATTGGTATTCGATGATGTAGTTAAGAAGATTCTTATTATACTCATCATAATTTCCAATGATTAAGCGGCCTTCGCTGTCGGTTTCTGCACCGAATTTTACATACTCATCGTAATCGTTCAAATAAGCAGTATATTCAATCCCTTTATTTCTCAGTTGAATTCCAATGTTTGATTCTTCGCCGTTTGCAATGTAATCCATCGTTGTATTGAGAATTCGCTCCAAAGGCACAACATATTCAAACTTAAACGGACGAGCACCGCTCATCATTTTAGAGAAATTAGCTTTATTTTTCTCACAAAATTCATATCGTTCTCTATGCTGCTCCGGGTATAGCATATCATGTATTTTCATTAAAAGCTCAGAAGCGCTTAGGTTTTTCTTTTTCATAAGTTCTTCCATGCGCTGTTTCATTGTATTTGACATTTTCGTCACCATCCTTTCGTGACTATACTATACCACGTTCTTGTCCGCATGTCAATATGTTGTAGTCATATTTGACATTATGAGTTGTCATTTTAGTAGTCGTTAAATTAAAGTTACTTGACGGACGCCAAGGAAGAAACGACAACTCAACAATTTTCAAAAGTTTTTTCTTCGTTCAGTTTTCCCATTTATATGGGCGGTTTTGGGGTGGCGCTCTCATGCAAATAAAATGTTCCGGGGTGGGGCTTTTGTGTAACACCTTTGTAACGCGCGCACATGTAATATATAGATGTAGGGTAGCGTTCCTACATTATTCCTATATTTATATTGTTCGTATTGCTTGTTTTTTGCTGCTGTATTGTTTTGGCAGCTTGCCCTAACGCTATAAAAAGAGGTAGTTATGAGACACAGTATTTTCGCGAAGGCCTTCACGCTCTTTCTGGCGGTTTTATTTTTGGCGTTTGCTTTTCCGTTGCAAGCATTTGCTGCGGAAAAAGCGGCGGAGGTAGCGCCGCCGAGCGCCATTTACGTTCAGTCCTTAAAGCTGGTTGAGGGGCTTTCGCAGAACGAGGCCAAAAATTCTCTTGAGGAAGCGGGATACATCTTTTTAGACAGGAACTTAAATGCCGGCACAGGCAATGACGAGGTATACATCGGTTACAAGGTTACCGCCGACCCGAGCGAAGCCATTTACGATATCAAGCTGATGAATATGAACGGCGGCTACACGCTCACGAGCATCAACAAGGCGGTTGAGGCGCAAGCGCTCGCGATGGAGAGCATCGCCGTTGACCTTGCCAATCTCAGCGCCGAGTTTGCAGACGCCCTTGATAAAAACACCGTGGCGGCGCAAAAGGCCTTTAAGGCTTTGAACCTTTTGCGCGTTGTGAAGGAAAGCGGCGACACCCTTTCGGGCAACGGCCTTGGTGACCGTCTTGCAAACAGAGACTTCGGCCTTTCCGATTTTCTGAACCTTATCCTGTTTTGCGACGCGACCATCGTGAACTGCATTGTGCAGATTTTAACCATGGGCATTCTCGATGGCGGCAAAAATTGGCTTGACGAGCTTTCCAAGCTTGGCCCGTACGACGTGGATAAAACCTACGGCGAGGACGAACACCTTATCGACGCAAGAGCCAATCAGCTTCTTACCGTTTTACAGCTCTACGCCGATACCTACAACGCACTTAAAAAGTCGAACGCACTCACGGGAACCTTTGACGAAAGCTTTGAGCTACAAAATGCAGAAGATATTAACACTGCCGCTCTGACCCCAGAGGAGCGCGACCTTTTGTCGCTTGACATTTCCCGACTCAAGCTTTACAAGCTGGCCTTTGAGGAGCTTGCCAAGTATTCCTACGGCGACGGCACACTTGAAAGCTTCTTCAGCAGCCTTTCGAACGCCACGAGCGCCACGCAGCTTTACCCTCTCGCTTCCGTTCTTTCCGACGGTGAGTATTCCGCGATGACGTTCGGGTGCGTGCTGGAGATGATTCTCGGTGCAGGCGTTACCGACGAAGCCTTCGCCAATTACGACGAGGCCTTTGCACAGCTCACAGGCAACACAAAGGCGGTATATCTTTACGAGGGCGTCAACGAGATTCTTCTTAAGGGTGACACCGTAATAGCCTTTACGGAGGAGGCGAACAGACACATCGCCGACACGGGCGAGATGGAGTTCTACGAGAACGAGACCTGGAGCGAGAACGCTTGGGAAACGGGCAAGAACATCACGAAGTCCGTTGCCGCTCTTGCCTTTGGCATTTTCGCCCTCTCAAAAGTCACCGTCCTTGCGGCGATGGCAGTCACCTGCACAGCGAGCGTTGCAACCCTTGCCTCCTCCTCGGGTATGGTGGGAACGGTGGTCAAGGCGTGCGTGGCTATTGGTGGACTGAAGGGCGTTATCGTGGCCTTACTGATAGTGGCGGTGGTTTACGCCATCTCCTATTTTGTTTCCCGCGTTGGTGAATGGTGGGAGGATATCTTCGGACGCATTGACTGGGAGGATAATCCCATCCCCGAATACATTTATGACGTTAAGGATATAAGCATTGCGCAAAACGGATTGGCGGACGCCTCAGGGGCCGCCACGTACATACAGAAAACCGACTTTGTTTTCTATGAGGTGGTACGAAATCTGCAGGATGAGCCGGCAGACCTGAACGCCCATTCGGATGATACTTACCAATGGCTTGCGCTTTACGTCTCGTACGATGCGCTGGACTCGTCTGCGAAGCCCATCAAGGCGGACGATTTCTTCAAGGTAAAGTATGGAAACGGTGAGCTTGAGGAGGGGTACACGCCTCTTTGCGAATTTGGCGAGACGGTGGCAAAGGACCTCAACAGCTACGATGAAGAGAACGAGCTTAACGGTCTTTACGTCTTTTACCGTCAGGATATGAACGCCGCGACCACGACGAGCAGAGGCTATTATCTTTCCGACATCTATTTACAGACGGGCGAAAGCTCCGAGCATTGCATTGCCCTTCTGAAAGCGGCAAATTACATTCCCATTAACGTCAACCTCTCTCCCGACAGCGAGATTGACGGCAAGAAGGTGTATTCCTATATCGGCTACAAGGTTACCGCCTCCGAGGCGCTTGCGTTAAGAGACATCCGTATGTCCTATACATCCGACTCTTCCTCCTACAACTATGGCGGTTCAAGCTACGGTGAGCACGGAAGCAGCGCGGGCGTGACGCTGTACGCGAGCAAGATGACCGCAACGGGTACACCCATCTTAGCCGACGGTCTATGCATCTACACCCAAAGAGAGCAAGCTCCTGCGGGATATGAGCCTGTCAACCTCTTCTCAGGCGGCCCTGCGATGAGCTTCAACACCTTCCCCGGAGATGACGTGAAGGTTGCGGCCTTGGAGGGCACCTCTTACTTCATGTATTTTCTGCCCAAGGTGCAATTCAAGAGCGGACCTTCTTATCTTGGCGGTATTTCCTTCTTTCATAACCGCGTTGACATTACCGTTACCCCTCCCAACACCGCCAACCCCGGCGTTATCACCCCCGGGGTCGGTTCCGGAAGCAACAGGCCTACCACCAATACCGGTACCAAGGTAAAGATTACCGATGCGCATTTTAATTTAGTCAGCAAAAAATCCGGTGTTGGCTACAACTCCACCTATTTGATGTTTATCGCTCCCGAGGAAACCCCGGCGGTATGGAACATGATAACCCGCTACCACACCTATTTTGATGGACTGATGGACGGTGGCGTGGGCGATTTCAATCTCGGGCGCGATGAAGTCATCGTATACACGACAACCTTTAACCCCTACCGCGCTATCTATGACGTAGCCGCAACGGCGCTTGAGCCTATGCCCGAAAACGTCGTTTATCTGCAAAAGGGCTACGCATCGACCCCCACAATTACCTACACGGAATGCTACGACAACGAATTTCTCGTTACCGGCTTCCGTTCCGCTTACCAGATTAACAGCGACAAGGTGGAGCTTGGCGCATCGATATTCGTTACGGGCAACTCGGTCGGCAACGTTTACAATTCCACGGAAGGAAAAATGACCGACGCACAGCCCATCGTCGTTCAAAGCGGCTTCGGCTCGAAGGGATACGCCGAGCCCTTGAAGGATATGTATGCGATGGATGCGGGTGCGATCGCTTTAAAAAATGAGAAGAACAAAAATGCGAACACCTACTATCTCTATATCCCTTCAGGGAATGAAGATTTCAACCACGCCTACGTCAGCAACATCTACGTGACGGATACAGCATCCATCTTTCGTGAGATGGGCGGTGCGAAGGAGGGCGCGAGTGCCGACGCCATCATACGCGGCGTGGCCATGTCCAGCCTCGGCGGTAAGGGCGCTACCCACTTCTGCTCCGGCGAAACGACCATTTACGGATGGGTACAGGGGGCGAACACCAAGCGCGAGCTTAAAGCCAACACGATGTATTTCGGTTACTCCAAGTCCGACACGGCGAAAGACGGATTTACCGATTTGTTCCTTTACTACGGCGGTCTTAACGAGGGCGATAACGTGCCCGATACGCTTTATAAGGGCAACATCGCCTACACCCTCGTTTGTGAGCTTCCCCTTTACAACCTGACGGGTCTTGAGAATAGCCCTGCGCCGCGCGTGTACCTTTACGGCACGAAGAATAAAAAGGCGGGCGCAAGAATTGTTGACCTTGCCGTTTCAAGCTCTCCCTTCAAGGAGGGATATGACACGGTGCATTCCTATAGCGGCGGCTCTTTATGGAGTGATATTCTGGCCGCGCTGCAGGAAGAAGACAAAAACCTTATGCTCTATCCTGAGAGCGACGTGCTTCGTATGTGGAGAGACTTCTTCAAAATCCAAGAGGATGCGGACAACGGCGCTTGGAACAGCGGCATTTACCTGCACGTTCGCCGCGAGGGTCAAGCCAAGGAGGAGCAAAAGCCTTACATTGGTGAGCTTTTCCTCGTTCAGCTGGAGGATAATATTGCCGGTGCACGCGAAAAGCTCTTCGCAATGGGCGCTGACGGTATGCTGGAAACGAGCCTGAACGACACCTCGGGCGGCTACGGCACTTATCTCGGCTACAAGCTGACAAGTGACCCGAATAACGCCATCACCGATATCGCTATTTATCACAAAAACTGGCTCTCCTCCAGCCATCCCCAGACGCTGACGAGCAAAAGCGGCGTCCTATACACGCTTATCGCGGATATTGACGTCAATGACGGTGCGGGTATGTTCAGCGACTATATTTACCTGTACGCCACCAAGGACGCAAGTCTCGGCGCTCCGCTTGTTGCCTTTAGCATCGCCTACGATACGCCCGTTACAAAAACGGTTTACGAGGTTTCCGAAAACGGCGGTCGCACTCCCGTGGGCAATGTTCGCACGGTAAAGCGGTGGAATTCCGACGAATACTCCGACCTTAACAGCAACGGCGGCGGTAAATATCTCTACCTGACGCTCACCACCCGATACGACAACCCTGCCGGTACAGACACCGTCATCAATTACGGCAAAGACAAGACCTTTTCAAGACTCAAGGTAACGGGTGCTTCGGAGGGCGCTTACATTGCGGCGCTTTATCTGATGGATAAAAACACCCTGCGCCAAGAGAAGCTTGCCGCAGGCATTGCCTCTGACCAATGCGAATGCGCAGACATTGCGGACAGCGAGGTTATCGACCGCCTTTACGCGATGGGCGCAACGCACGTGCTTGCCACGCCGATTTTGTCGATTGGCGAGAAATACTCAGGCTACCCGAACGACAACGCGAACAAGATTTTCATCGGATACAGCCGCACCGACAACTCCCGCCAGGCAATCAAGGGCATTATGCTCTATACCGACGTTTTAGGTGACGGCGAGCCGAGCGAGAATCTTCACATGAACGGCAACGCATATAAGCTCGTGGCCGAGGCGGCAACCGGCGTTACGGAGCTTCCCAAGGCAATCAACCTGCTTGGTCTTGAGGATACGCAGGACTCTACCTCCTCCAAGATTTATCTTTACACAACCACCTCCGGCACAACGCCCATTTACGACATCGTGCTTGACAGCAACCCCTTCCTTACGGGATACAGCACCGTGCTTTCCCAAAACGGTAAGGCGGCCTTTGCGGATTTAAGCGATTCTGCGGCGGTGCTTCGCGACGCCATCAAGGCAGATGCCGAGGCTCCCTATTCCGAGATTAACTTCTCAAGATACTACCTTGACGGCTGGTACAACATTGTTCACCGTCTCTTAAACCCCGCAAAGCCGCTTGTATCCGACTGGTTCTTGCACGTCAAGACCTACGACAAGCCCATTGAAGAGCTTAAGCCCTATATCAGCGAGGTGTTTCTTGCCGAGGGTGACTCGCGCAAGGAGGCCCTGATTCGCTTGCTTGAGAGCAATCCGGACGGATTTATTGACGTCAACCTGAACCAAGGCGCAGACGGCAAGTTTATTTATCTTGGCTACAAGAGAACGGACGACACCCAATCCTACGGTGCAACGCTGACGGGGCTTGCCATTCTGAAGGGCGGCAATCCTGCAAAGGCGCATTTCGTCTCGGTGAGCGACACGGTCAGCATTCGATACGACCTTGTTTCCTTTATCAACCTGAATAACGGTGCTGAGGGTGAAGAGATGTATCTCTTCAGCACGGTCAACGAGGATGCAGGCAACAGACTGACAGGCATTGCGGTAGGCAAAAATGCTACCGCAGAGGCCGAAAACACCTCGATGGCGGTCGGTATCGGCAACGGTGCTTACACAGAGAACGCCGTGAATATGAACGCCGGCACAGAGGGAGACGCCATCTACCTTTCTATGACAAGAGAGCCGACAGCGACACAGGCCCCAAGCAGCTTTATAGCATCGTTGGTCGGCAACGGCTCCGTGATAGTGATTATCTGCTGCATTCTTGCTTTTGCAGGCGTTATGGCCTTTGGAGTTACAAAAAGAAAAAAGCTGCTGTCTTACCAGCAAAATAACACGAAAGAGGATAGAAAATGAAATTAGCAAAAAGACTTTTGGCACTGCTTCTTGCAGTATGCCTGTTCGTGACGGGAACGCTTATCGTTTCCGCGAAGAGCGAGGAGCTTTACCTTGCCGACCTTCGCATCGTTTACGCCAAGGATTACGAGGAGGCGCTGAAGGTTTTACAGAACTCCGAATTTAAAACCTACAGCCTTTTGAATTACAACCTGAATGCCACCGCAACCAAGGTTGACCTTGGACTCGTTACCATTGGCGACGGAAACGGCGTTTTCCTTGCCTACAAGACGACCACCAACGTGGACGAGGCCATCACCGACATTGCCATTATGCAGATGGACGGCGGCTATCGCGAGGGTAACTATCTTGAAATGCTCGCAAAGAACCGCGAGCACTACAAGGAGGTTGGAGAAACCTACCGAACGGCCATCAATTATATGATTGATGCCTACTGTATGGGCGACTTTCTTGCCTCCTGCGCTTACCGCCAGCTTGAGCTTTACTATGACGACGACCACAAGCTGACGCTTGGCTCCTACTTTGCCACCCAGCCCGGTGCGGACGCACTGGCTACCATCTTCCTTGAAGGAAACAGCTATGCAATTAAAAACATCCGCGCACTCATCGGTATGGGCGTTTCCTACAACGAGGATGGCTTGACCTATCTTAAAAAGGTCAGCGAGGCGGCAGCAGAGATGGACGAGGATGCCTCTATCTTTGAGGATGAGGGCTACGAGGACCTTGCCGAGAGAATTGCAGACTCTCTTATCACCTTCCGCACGATGCTCCGTGAGCTTTCCACGGTTGAAGGGGAGCTTAACTTTGAGGACGAGGACTTTACCGACCTTGAATTGCAGTACGCCGAGCATCAGGCGCTTGCCGAGATGCTCCGCAAGACGCCCTATCTTGACGGAAAGACCCTTTACGATTTCTGCTACAACTATTACAAGGACGACGCCGACTTCTCTTCCCTTTTCCCTCTCGTTCACGCGCTCAACGAGGGCCAGAAGGCCATCACGACCGCAGGCAACTATTACGATGCCGTGCGTTACAGCATGTCTGACCTTCCCGAGACCTTTATGAACGAAGAAATCATGAAGCTTGAGGAGGCCTACGCAGATGACCCCTTCAGCATCTATACAGGTGTTGACCGCTCTATTTACAAGGAAACCTTCGCCTTGACCACCGAGGCGTACCGCGCAGACGTTTCCTCCGACAAGGGCTTCTTTGAATCGGTCTACGGTTCGGGCGATTGGAAGCGCCGCGGCTTAGAGATGGCTGCGGGCACCGTTGGTACGGGACTTTTCGTTTGGGCAATCGTTCGCACGAAGAGCTGGATAGGACAGGATACCATCGCTAAGGCAAGCCAAGCAGCGTATAGCGCGGCAGCAAAGGCACGCATTGGCCTTGAGAAGAGCATCGTTGATTACGCCAACTCCACGCTCATCCTTGAGCAAGGCGGGCAAACCCTTACGACTACCCCCGCAAAGCTCATCAAAGAGATTCACGAGCTCTTTGTTGACCCTATTTACCCCTTAGACACCAGCACTCTTGACGCAGCAACGCATAACGTCTTTGTTGCCAAGGTCAATTATGCACAAGGCTTTACAGGAAATATGCCCCCCGTTGTCAAAGACGCCCTGAATCAAATGAAGGAGAAAACCGACGCGCTTATCGCCAAGCACTATAGCGGCACGGGCTATGACTACGGCTCTCCCCTCCCCGATAAGATTGCCGCAACGAGCCTTGGCTCCAAGCTTTTCACCATCGGTCTTTACGCTGTCGGTGCGGCCATGATGGCCTACGCCGCATACAGCTACGGTTCTGCCGTTTACAGCTATTACAATCCTTCCTACAAGGACATTCCCACCGCGATGATAGACCTTGTTAAAACCGAGGACGGCGACAGATACATCAAGTATGACGCAGTCACGATGGTGACGATGAACGACAAGAAGGAATACGATGCGGCTGACCTTAACGCCTTTGGCGGTCAGCGCTGGAACGCTCTCTACTTCACCAAGAGCTACGAGGCAGGAAAACCCCTGCTTGCCAATGCCGCAAGCTTCAAGGTGGTAACCAACAACAACGTTGCTCCCAAAAACCATCTTGCCGTGCATCGCTTTGGTGAGAGCATTTGCTACGACTTGAACAAGCACAACTTTGACTACGAGGACAGCATTTATCTTTCTATTGCCCAATCCAACAACCAGAAGAGCGCCATCAGCAAGGTTCCCGAGCTTATCGGTAGCGTTTTTGGTGGCGGACTCTACTTCCTCGTTGCAGGAGCAGGCGTTACGCTCGGTATCTTCGGTACGATTGGCACACAAAAAATCGTCAAGAAAAAGAAGGGCAATGAGAGCGCAGAGGATACTGCACAAAACGAAACGGTATAAGACAACATCATCCACGCTGAAGAACGCTGCCGACATCTTTTCGGTGCGTTCTTCGGCAAATAAAAAGGCTCGCAGCCATAGCGGGATGCTCCAAGCGGAGTATTCTCACTAAAGGCTGCGAGCCTTTTTCTCGTTTTTTTGATTTTTATCGGGCGGCGCACGGCAGAGCCCAACGGCCTTTACTGCTTTTTACTGATTCCCAGCTTGTATTTCAAGCGCAGGATGAAGGCCGGAATATACGTAGCAATGGGGAAAAGAGCGCCCACGATGCTGAATTTGGATTGCACGAGGATGTTATAGATGCCGTGGTAGACAATGGCGGTGGAAAGAAGCCCGAAGCTTCCAACGAAAAACAGCTTTCTTTTTTTCTTGACAAAGGAAATACCGACACCGACAAGGAGAGTACACATCCCGTGCATCAAGCCTGCACCAAAGGCGCGAAAGATGGCAGATAAAAAGTCGAACGAGGTGGCTTTCAAAAGATAGTACGCATTCTCAAGCACCGCAAAGCCGATACCGATTGACATAGATGCGGTGAAGAGCCGTTCTCTTCTGTCGGATATGACGATGGCGTAATACAAAAGCGGAAGGGCCTTTAAAATTTCCTCTGTGATGGGCGTTAGCGTTATCGTGAGCTGATACAAATCCATCGGCAAAAGATTGTTTAACAACCCATTTACCTCCGAGGCGAAAACGGAAACGGCAATACCGACCAACATAAAGATGATGGGCAAGCGCGCCCTTTTTTCCACAAGCAACGCCATCAAAAGAATCGGGATAAAGATAGAGATAAATAAAATGTAGATTATATCGTCCATTTTTCCACCCCTTTCCTTGCCGCAACCATCGTACAAACGCAAAGAACGCTGAAGCCGACTGCCGTAATCAGCATAAAGACGTTGTCAAGATAATCCCAAGCGGTAAGACACAGAAGCTCAAAAACGCCAAGAGACAACGCAAAAACGTTATACGGCTTTATCGCCTTGATAAACCCGAAATCCAAATCGGGAATGATGGCGTGCTTCAGGTTGAAATACAAAGCAAAGGCGGCAGGAATCCAGATGAAAGCATAAGAAATCTTCGTTCCGACAGGAACGTCCTCAATGATGACGTTTGGAATATATAAAAGCACCGCTGCAAGAGGTGCTAAGAATGCAAGACGTCTTGCGGGCCGCATTTTTGCGCTTCCATCGTCCACGATTTTATCTAACTGCCCATAGCTTGATGCAAGAAGAAAGAGAAAAAAACCAATGCGCCCAAGGTATGCCGGCGTAAAGCCCTCCAAAACCGTTTCACTCGAAACGGTCAGACAAAGCTGATAAATGCTTCCAAGCGCATGGCTTCCCATGGCAAAGGTCAGCGTTTGCATACAAAGCGGCTTGCCACGTTGAAAAAAGTGGCGCGCACCGTACACAAACGAAAACAGTGTTGCAAGCAGGGGGAGCAAAAGAGAGATCCCCATACAAATCAAATCTGCCGTCGTCACGAAGCAAGCCACCTCCTTTCATATTGTTGCGGAATAATAACGGTATATAATGATGATAGAGCAAGATTCCAAGTGCCGCATGAAAAATGTGTTAATAATATGTTGCAATTGCGCAAAAGAGACTCCCCAAGCTATTTTTCGGTTATCCCTGTATGCGACAGCTGCAAAGCGCATATCTTTCCTCGCCAACAAGGCTGACGGGAATGTCAAGCGCGCAAAGCTCCTCCATAAAGGCACGAAGATACTTCTCTCCGCGACCGCTTTGCATAAAGGTCAAGGAAAAGTCCTCGCCCACCGTCATCACCTCAACAAGCAGCATATTTTGCGTTTGCTTTTCACCGATGTACGCATGCAAGTCTGCCACGTACGGCGCAAGGCCGCACCAGTCCATTTTTCCAACGTAGCTGATGCCAAAGGTTTTGCCTCTTATACTGCTTGCTGCATAGCGCGCCATCGCTTCCCTCTTTTCAGAAAACGAGGCGTCGCTCGGAAAGGCCGCAAGCAGTCGGTTGACCGCCGCAATATCGGCCTGGGCACCGCCCTTGAGAATCACCTGCCCACGCACAACGGTGTTCTGCTTTTCTACATCCCACTTGCTAAGTCTGGGCGGCAGAACCACGGGAACATAGCTGACAAGGCTATGGTGGCTCATCGGCGCCTGCAAAGCGGCGCGATACTGGTGCTGCACGTGGGTCACTATCGGCTTATCAATATGCGCATCCAGTCGATGAAGCGCACGGTACAGCAAAACGGAAAGAAAGGAAACGGGGCTTCCGTCCGAGGAGCTTGCCTTGGACATCATTGCCCTTTGCGGAATATGCAGATGATAGGCGTAAAGCCCTTCCTTATCAAAGGCGTCGGGCGAGAGCGAATAAGCCTCCTCGGGCGCCTTGGGAAGAACGGTGCCGCCCTCTACGCGCAAGAGGTCAGAGGGGAAGGGATACGCATATTCTTCCTCGCAAATCGGGCTATCGGGCATTCTGACCCGCTCGCTTTCCACTCCTTCCTCTCCGTAGCGCTCAATCACGTAAAGAGAAAGCAGGGTTTTCATCAACGGGTCAATGCCCATTCCGTCTGCAATATAATGGCTGGCGTCGATAAAGACGGTGTTTTCCTTACAGCCAAACGATATAAGATGCCCAAGGCTTTCTTCGCTTCCCAGCGTCACCGTACGGTCATCGGGAAAGACGGGCAGGGGTCGATTATTGTAGCGCAAAACGAGGCTCTCCCCTTCCCTCTCGGAAAAAACACAAAAATAGGGGTAGCGCACCATTGTCTTTTCTACGGCACGGACAAGCAGCGGATAGTCCACGCTTTCCTTCATCCGTATGGCAAGCCTGAAGGTGCTGAAAAAATCCTCGTTTGCTCCATAAAGCAAGGGGTTTGGCTTGAAATTCATATCTTTTCCTCAACGTTGATTGCTATATCGCTTTGCGCCTATTGGCGCAGCAAACGAGAGCTTTTATGCCTCTTCGGACGGGTTTTGACTCACCAAGGACGAAAGCTCTCGGGTAACGGCGGCCTTGGCCTCACCCATAATTTTCTCCACATCGGCGCCGACAATATCCAATCCCTCCGCGGTATAGCGATGAACCTCGGTGATGCCGAAAAAGGAGCGGGCAAGAGCGCTTACGTAGGCGAAGCCAAAATCGTTCTGCCCGATAAATCCGCCTGCCGTTGTCACGTAATAGAGCGCCTTGGCCTTGCACAAGCTTGTCGGCCTGCCCTTATCGGAATAAAAGAAGGTGATGCCCGAAACCGTAATGCTTTCAAGATAGGTCTTTAAGACGGAGGGGAACATCCAATCCCAATACGGCGCGGCAATCACAATCACATCCGCCGCGGCAAACTGCTTGGGAAGGTCAAAAATACCGTCAGAAAAATCCTTGTTCTCGGCAGAGACAGCCCTTAATTCCATTTCCTTCAAGGTAAGCGGAAGGGGCGGCTTTTCATATAAATTTATTTCCTCTACGCTTCCTGAAAGGTTTTGCAGCACAAGTCTTGCAAGCTCTAACGTGCGAGAGTGGGGTCTAACGCACGCATTAATAAATACTATTTTTTTCATTTTATACACTCGATAAAATTTCGGTATTGAACTGCAAAAGCCCTGAAAGAACGCTTATCAAATGACGTTCATTGCGCATTCGGGATTGCAGAAGTAAGAAGGGCAACGTATTCGGGCTTTATCTTGAACCATTCAGGCGTGCCTTCCGTGGCGTGACAAACGCTGAGATAATATTGCCCCTCGTGGTTATAAATGGTAAGAAGCAAGAAAATATCTGCATGATTCTTATAGGCAAACCGAACCTCGTCACACGCCTCTATGGCTTCCTTGCTGACGGTGATATCGCTTGAGGTTGACTCAATGATGTCCTCAAGCCTTACACTTCCCTCAAAGGTAGCAAGGAGAGTTGCCTCTTCCACATAATTATCCGGCATCCCGTTAAAATCATTCCCCTCCGAAACAACGTATTCAACAGAGGTAAATTCCTCTCCGTAAGGTGAGGGCGGCGTATAACCGGGCTTAAGGAAGGTGGCGTGCGGCGTATAAAGTATATTCTCCTCGCCGTTTAATACACGAACCTCATAAAGATATTCCTGCCCATAGGCATAAAGTTGACTGTAATCGCCTATGTACTTCGCATTTTTCTCGGAGATGGTTAGATTGTAGTCAAGCTCCGTTCTTTCGTAGATAATCCCGTTATATTCGATATTTTCCGGGTTCTCGTCACTGTTGATGGTGGTATCATGCGCAAGATAAAGCACGCATCCGAGAATGATGGCCAATGCAATGACTATGGGTATAATTATCCTCGCCATAATGAAGCTCTCCTTGGATTAAAAGATTAAGGTATCGACCGTCTGCAAAAGCGCTGTCAGCATTTCCTTGCATCTTGCGATTTTTGCAGGACTGTCTGCCTCGTTCGGACGGCGAATGGCGCGGCGAAGCATACGGGTATAGCCAACAACCATGGCCTTTTCTGCAACGCTCCTGCAAAACGCCTCATCGTCTGTGCCGAGATACTTTTTCAGTGCCATATCCCAGAACCTTCCTGCCGTTTCAAAGCTGTATCCGAAAAAGTCCATCATATTCTGATGATCGTGCTCGGCATAGCCAACGAAGGCGTTGAACATAGAGCCAAGCTCAAAGATGGGGTGGCCCATACAAAGCGTGTCCATATCAATTAAGAGGGGCTCGCCGTTTTGCACCATAATATTGTTGGTGTGATAATCGCCGTGCAAGAGGGTGTTGCACTTCGGCACGGCCTCAATCAGCGAGCGTAGCTTCTTTCCTTCTTCTTCAGAAAGCGCGGCAGAGACAAACTCTGCCCAAGACAGCGCCGTTTCCTTCATATCGGGAACCTCGCCGTCATCCACAACGATGGCGTGAATGCTTTTCAGCATATCAACGTAATACCCGACCGCTTCGGTCATATCATCGGGGTTATTGCGAATCAGCTTCGTCACGCTTTGGGCGTTCAAAAGCTCAGTCACCGTGCCATAGCCCTCTCCCACGCGCACAATACCGTAGGGAATGGCGGTATTGATGCCCAAAACGAAGGCCTTTCTTGCGTTTTCGCGCTCCTGCTTGATTTCGGGCAGCGCGTCCTTGGCAAAATAGGTCTTTACGATGGTTTCGGCATCATAGCGATAAACGGCGCCGTTTGCGCCCTTTGCGATAAATTCACAGCCCTCCACGCTCATTCTCGGATACGCCTTTTCCACCGTAACCATATCGGTAAAGCCGGTCATATCAAGAACCTCGTATACGTCGGGTGCGACGTTGATGATGGCAAGTGTCGGCTCTTCCTTTCTGAGCCGCAAAATCACGCGCAGGCCTGCCGAGGATATGTATGCAAGGTTATCCGCGTCTAACACGGTGTGCTTGCCGGGATTTTCGTTTTTGATGGCGAAAATTCTGTCTTCTGCCTCTACTGCATTGGAGGCGTCAATTCTTCCCTCAAGGGAAATATACAAAATATCCTTATCTATACGATAGGCAACGTTCATTGTTCATTTTCCTTTCCAAACACAAGCTCTGTAAGGGCTTTATATTCAAGCCACGCCGCCGTATGCGACAGACGCACAGTCAAGCCAACGATTGAGCCATAGTACCAAGCCTGCTCGGCAACGTCCTTTTGGTTGAACCTCTGCCACATTGCAACGCCCTCCTCCTTGAAGTCGCGGTAGATGGCACGCATATTGGCCAGCTTATCGCCAAGCCATACCATAAGCACGGCAACGTCCTCCGTTTCCGCTAACACGCGCAGGGACTCCTCCTTGCGCACACGCCACGTATCAGCGGGAGGAAGCTCCGCGCGCTTATCCTCCGTTTCCGAGTCAACGAGCTCACGAACGCGTTTCCCGAATTTCGCTTCAATTTCTTCGATGGTAACGCCCGCATCCTCCACAACGTCATGCAAGACGGCCGCGGCAATCAGGTTTTGATCCTCAGACATCGTTCCGACAATGACAGCCGCCTCCATTGGATGCAGAATGTACGGTATATTGCCCTTTTTGCGCCGCATACCGTCGTGCGCCTTTACCGCAAATGCAATTGCTTCACTAACAAGTTCCATAGATTATAACCGCAAGCGGTGTCGCCATTTCGCTCCCGCTATACGGTTTTCCTCCGTTCTTTAAAATAAATTTCTTGACTGCGCCTTTTGCATTTCCGTGCAAAAACGCTCAGCCATCACTTTTCTGCGCTTATCACCTCAAGGCGAACCGCCTGCGCCGTCTTAACGAACAAAACGTAAACGGCTGCACTCAATGCCGCGTTTGCGAAATTAAGAATGGAGTCAACGATAGGTGCGTTGGCATCGAAGAAGGTAAAGAATGCCGATATAGCGGAAATAACGCTCATAACAAAGAACACCTTAGCCGCGATAATATAGCCCTTATCGGCGCTGGGCTCCTTGCTGACCTTCAAGGCCTTCAGTCCGATAAGCACGTCCGCGAACACAAGAAGCCCCAAAAGACCGCCAAAGATGCCAAGCACTATCTTGACAGCAACAAGAAGCTCTGCCTCGACAGCCGCAAGTGCGCCGGCTACGGTACCGTCTACAAGACCGGAAACAATCGTGGAGGCGAACATAAAAAGGTTAAGAATACCAAGAAAAATTAAGACCATGCCATAATCGTGAAGTTTTTTTCTGTTTTCCATAATTTTTTCTCCTTGCTGATAAAAAACGATTTAACAATGCTTTATTTGGTACACCATCTGCTGTATACGGTTTTGCAGACTAGACCGTTTTCAATGGATGCGCGCCCTTTCTTTCAGGGGCAAGCGAGCGAAGCAGTCAATGCTTATTCAATCGTCAGAATATCGGCAAAGCCCGTCATTTCAAAGACCTCCATGACGACCTCGCACACGTTGACAAGCTTCATTTTCCCCTTTGTTTTCTTTTGCGCGGAAAGCAAAACGCGCAGGCCTGCGGATGAAATGTAGGAAAGACTTTCGCAGTCGATAACAATAGCGTCTGCCTCCTCATAATTTTTGTTGAGAAAGCCTTCAAATTCAGAGGCGGTGGTGGTGTCCAAGCGTCCTTCAACGGCCACGCGCAAGACCCCGTTATTTTTCGTAAAATCAATTTTCATTTCATTTCTCCTTAAGCAAAGCTTTTTACAATCACTATTTCAGCGCATCTTCCCTTTACGCCAACGATAACGTCGTCTGCCGCCGAGGCGATAACCGATTTTTCAAGCTCATCCCACGCCTCTCTCTCTTTCTCCTTGTTTACGGAGCTTCTGTATTCCTCTAATCTCCAAAGGTACGCAAAGTCCACGCCCTCGCTGTATCCCGTTCCCAAGCCGACAGAGCCCGTAGACAAAGCCATAGCCTCCATTTTTTCTTTATCCAAGAAGAAATCCTCAACTGCATCGCGGATTTTGCCCACGATTCCAACAGCCGCAGAGTTTTTCTTGTTTTTGGCGATGCTTATCAGCTCTTCCTTCTTCACGGTGTCAAGCTCGGGGATCTGAATGGAAACGTGTATCTTACATACACCGTTCTCGAAATCTATGTAAAGCTCACCGTCAAAATCATCAACGATATTGGGAAGCATTCCGTCGATTTCCTCGCAAAGCAGGCGCAGCTGCAGGGATTGCTTGTGAGTAAGCTCGTTATACACCGCTACCTTTTCGCTCTCCTTGAGAATGGCCGCAAGATCTCTCGTACCCTTTTCAATTTTGCATACGTTTGATTTCATCTTTCTTCTCCTTTGATTCTTTCGTTATTCAATGGTCAAAATATCGGCAAAGCCGGTCATCTCAAACACTTCCATAACCTCTTCGCACACGTTCGTTAACTTCATAGAACCGCTCTTCTGCATTTTCTTCTGCGCGGAAAGAAGAACGCGAAGGCCCGCGCTGGAGATGTATTCAAGGCTTTTAAAATTGAAAACGAGTTTTTTCGTGTCTCCAATTTCGCCATTGATGGTTCTGTCAAGGGCGGGGGCGGTGGTGGTGTCGAGCCTTCCGACAAGCTCGATAACGGTTTCTTCTGCATTTCTTTTGATTTCGATAGTCATAGCTGTTTTTCTCCCATAATTTAAATTTTCTTAGTCATAGTAAGCACGTTCTCGCCGTTTTCATAGGCGTAGCTTACCGTATCCATCGTTTTCTTGGTAATGAAGATGCCAAGGCCACCTATCTCGCGCTCCTCGGCCGAAAGCGTGATATCGGGATCAGGCTTTTTGAGCGGGTCAAAGGGGATTCCCTTATCTGCCATTCGGAAGGTGACCTCGCGGCTTTCGGGGTTGAAGGCGATGCTGAGCGTCATATCTCCCTCGCCCTCTCCATAGGCGTAATGAGCAACGTTGACAAACACCTCTTCAATGGCAACGCATATTGCCGTTTGAAGCTTCATCGGGCATTCATAGCCCTCTAACGCCTTATCCACAAAGCCCAAAACGTCTGAAAGCGCATCTACCCTTGCGGGAAACGTTTGATTTGTCATTTGCTCACCTCCTTGCTTAAGCTTATAATCGAACATTAGCATCGTAATATCGTCAAACTGCGGCGCCTCGCCCACGAATTCATCGATGTTGGCTTTCAGTGCCGGTAGAATTTCGGTTGCCCTTACCAAAGCGTTTTGATTCATAAAGGACAAGAGTCTTTCTTCGCCGTAAAGCTCATTTTGCGCATTGGTTGCCTCGGGCACACCGTCGGTATACAAAAAGAGTCTGTCACCGGGAGAGAGCGTCAATTCACCAATACGGTATTTCACGCCCTCCATACCCGCAAGCACAAAGCCTGCACGGGTCTTCAGATACGCAAAGGAGCCGTCCGCGCGCTTCAAAAGGGGCGGATTGTGCCCGGCGTTTGCAAACTGCATTTTCCCCGTTGTCAAATCCAGAATGCCCATCCACGCGGTAACGAACATACCCGATTCCTTGTTTTCGCAAAGCTTTTCATTCGCTTTTGTAAAAATATCGTTGACCGCCATACCGCTTTCTGCAAGGTCCTTGATGATGGTTTTGGCGGTCATCATAAACATCGCCGCAGGAATTCCCTTGCCCGATACGTCGGCGGCAAGGAAGGCCACCGTTTTATCACTCAGCTTATAGAAATCGTAAAAATCTCCGCCAACTTCCTTTGCCGCAATCATTTGCGCATAGATTCCGTAATCTTCGTTTTCCGGGAAGTTGGTGGGCAACGCCGAATGCTGAATCTGCTTGGCGTACTCTAACTCCTTATCAATACGGGCGGCGGCCTCGGCGATATAACGCTTAAGCGTGGTAACGGTTGAGTTAATATCGTCCGACAAGGAGGAGAATTCCTTGTTGGAGCGCACGTCCACCGTAACGTTCAAGTCGCCCCGCGTGATACGTCCAAGCGTTGCGTTGATTTTTTGCAGGTTGTTGATGATAACACGCTTGATGAGTATGTATATAAATACGAAAAGCGTGGCAAAGATGATGACCTGCATAAAAATACTTGTCAGCATCGAAGCATCGCGCATAAACATCGCCTCTGAAACAGGCAATGCCGCTATCAAGCAATACCCCTCAACGAACTTGAACACATACATATACTCAATGCTCGCATCGCTTTTGCCGTCAACAACATCCGCATAGTAGAGCGTGCTTGCATTTTGCCCGTTCAGCATCTCCTCGGGAGGCTCAATGCCGATGGTGGAGACGTGCTTATTCTGGTAAGCATCATCAATAACCAAGCAAAGATTTTCATCAAGAACGGCAATAAATCCATCGGTACCGACGTGACGGTTCTTAGTAACGTCAATAACAAAATCCTTGAGCTTTTCTTGGTCATCGGCTTTTGCCATTATATCCTTTTCTACGTCGTTAATGGCAACGGTAAACAGCTCCTTCGTTTCTATTTTCGCCATTCCATTCTGGAGAATGAGCGTGAAGGAGCTGGTGATGAGGTAAGCAATCACGATGCAGCTAAGAAGTCTTCGCTGAAAGGTATTGGCAATTCCCTCGGACGTTTTCTTCCTGAAGAAGCCTTCTCTGCTAACAAGAGAAACCAAAATGGTAGATACCCCGACTGCCACGGCATTGCCGAGCATCATAGGCCAAGTGGCCCCTTTGACAAACTCAAACGCCTGCGAGGAGTTATTCATGTTTGTAACAAAGATCAATATCATATGGATAACCTCGCAGACAACGGCAATACAAATACCGTAAGACCACGTAGGCTTCTTGTTATCAAACATCAGCTTACGAACGCCTGCCGCCATAAGTCCTGCAAGAACGGTGGCAATGCTGCACGCAAGGCGCGTATACGTGCCGCCTCCCCAATACACCGAAAACCAGCGGTAAAGACCGCCAATAGCGCCGGAGATGATGCCCGCAGGGGCGCCGAAGATAAGTCCTGCCGAGAGCGGCGCCGCATCACGCACGTTTACAACGGTGCCGAGCCATTCTACGCCGAAGCTGGAGGCAAATGCCGAAACACCGCCAAAGAGAACGCCGATGATGATTTGCTTCGTCATATACGGCAGCTTTTTCAAAGAGGTGTATTTATCGGCTAAATAAATTCCAATTACCAGCAGGCAATTGATGAATATCGGAACGGTTAATCTCATTCTTTTACCTCTTACATGAGCAAATCTATCAGAAGCATTACGTAATCGGCAAGTATGTTGCCGAGAACGCCAATCGCCATCAGCAGCACCATATACAAGAACATACTGCCGCGACTGATAGAATCCTTCGTAACGTTATAATAAAAATTAAACTGACCTTGTAAATTGTCTTCCCGACTCTGATTCCATTGATACGTAATCACGTCCTCACGCTTATAGTCCGCAGGAAGATAGCCCTCGTACAGATTTTCCTCCAAGCGATGAATCCGATAACATCCCGAATCGTTCAGCTCGTAATTTTCATCTATCGAAAGGGTAATAACCGCCTTCTTTAATTTCTGGCGGTGGAAGGCGCCCATTCGGGTGATTTCCTCGGGCAGAAGCCTTGATTCATTGACTCTGACGGAGTATCCGTATTTTTCGGAAACGACAGGGGTTGTTATCAAATCGCGCAATCTGACAAGGGCGTTGCCCACATTCACATGCGGCTTAAAGATATCGTCTAAGGATTTATGCGGCATACGCCAGATAAAATACCCCTCGTCATTATCCAAAAACGGCTGAAGGGCAACCAAATCAATGCTTATCAGCGTTCCATCGGACAATTGCTTGTTCTGATACTCCAGCGTGCTGATATGCACGATATCCACGGTTTTTCCGTTATAGGCTATTTCCGAGGTGTGCGCATTTTTCTTGTAATCCACAATGCAGGTTGCGCTAAAGGTTGCCTGCAAAATTTTCGTGTCGTTAAAGCGCAACGACACGTCCTCTGTTTCATCCTTGGAAACGATGAACGGAACGTATACGTTTAGGGCACGGCTTTCCTTAATGCCGCGAATGCGCACGGCAATATCTATGTAGCTCTTTCCCTTGGGGCTCACCCAATCGTTGATATAAAACGTGCTGGTATCATCGCCGTCTATCCAGACAGCCCATCCGTCATCTGCAAATTTTCTTTGTTTTTTGGCCATAGGCTCGCACCTCTTTATATAATAATCCATACCGCACGCCAAGACTTTCAGCGAAGCATATCACGAAACGCATCACTTGAAGCGCGTTTAGCTCGGGTTACGCTTGGATGACCAAGCGTAACCCAAATATAAAAACCAAGTTGTTTTTTAAAGCGAGCTGCAATTTTTTAGTGCATCAAATCGAAATATCGGCCACAGGTGGACAAATATTCTGCCCAGTCAAACTTTCTTTCAATATCGTATTTATCCAAAATGGTGTTCAGCTCCACAACCTTCTGGAAAAGCTCTTTAATCTGTTCCTTTTCCTCGTCCGTATACTTTTCGTAGTTGTCGAGCAAATCCTCAACAACAACCTTGAACTTTTTGATTATCTCTTTCTTTTCATTTTTCATTTTCATTTACCTCCGTGTTTTTACTTGGTTTTTATATATAAGTGTTTCTATCAATGAAGTATCGGGGCTCTTCCCTGCGCCATCAGGCTTGGCTTTCTTCCTCGGCGCGCTCGAAGGCTTTTGCCGAGCGGAAGGAAAAAAGAGTCAGCCCGACAAGGCCAAACAGAATGACGCCGCCAAAAGCGGCAAAAACGATGGCAGAGGTGCAGGTATAAACCGTTTCAAAGCTATCCCCCTCCGGCATAACCAATCGGAACGCATTGATTTTATCTGCATAGAAGGGGATTTTGATGGCTTCGTCAAAATTTTTATTGATTGCCGCTACCTCGTTTTCATATCCCTCATCCGATTTTGCCTGTGTGAAGAAAACGTAGCCGCTCTTGTAATAATAACGGGAGTTCATCTCGTTTTCGAAATTTGTATTGCGGTTAACCATCGTCTTATCGGCATAAAAGCGCATCGTTCCCTCAAAGACTCTACCTTCATACGCGCTCTCGTTATGATAGGCCATTCCGTAAGAAATCGGCCTTGCAAGCATATAGGCATAAAAGGCAACCGAAAGAACCGTGATTATCAACAGCACAACAGCAATTTTTTTACAGGATAAAACGTTTTTCATATAATGCTCCTTTTCATATTTTTAAGACCGCTTCTTGCTTGCTACTACTTTACAAGGCAAAGCGCGACGAAAGGCGCGAAAATCTATCGTCGTAGGGTGCGAAGCAGTTTTGGACAAAAAATAGCGAGTGGAGGCGCCGAGAAAGCGCGCAGTAATATACGATATTGCAAGCGATTTATCGAAAGCATACGCCGTTATTTTTTCTCCAAAACCTTATGGATTCGATTCAGGTTGCGCTTGGGCTAACCAATACCCGTCCAAATAGCACCGACAGGCATCGTTAACGGAAAGATCGTTTTCGGTAAAATAGACAATCTTTTTAATCACCATCATTGGCAGAACCACGTCACCCTCAGGTTGAATTTTGGCGCGCGCCTTGCCCATTTCCGTTAAAATCTCCTCGGCGCTTCGCCCCTCGAAGTAATCTAAAAATATCTGTGCCTCGTTCCTTCTGCGCCGTGCAAAAGAATCGTTGTGCCAAAGACGAAGCAGGGCTGCAATTCCAAAGGTCAACGGCAAAATCAAAAGCGCGGGAATCCAGAACGGAATTCGGGTTGCAAATCCGTAAAAATCGCTCCATCCGCCCTTCTCCTCAGTGATGACGACAACCATCACGAAATACAGAAGCGCATAGACGGCAACGGGAATAAGCGTAAAGAGGGTCTGCTTGATGCTTACCTTATGCGAGGCAACGAACACGCAGAAGGCGAGAATATTCAACACCGGACAGACGCCGTGAAGAAAAAAGCGCGACCCCGTAAAAATCAAAACGAAGCCCTTGGCGGGAGAAAGCACGAACAGCGACACCAAAAAGGTGAGCGCTACGGCGACCGTTCCCGTCATCATGAACACCACGACCCAATCGGGAAGAACGTACTCCTTCTTGCGCAAGCCATCTATTGCATACGGGATGATGGCGAAGGAGGAAATCGCCGCAAGGATGTTGGAATTCACGGTAAACATACAGAAGGTACGAATACCCATATTGTCAAAATCCTCGTCATACAGCGTCGTCAGATTCATCACTACACCGATGCATACGCAAACCACGACAATCGCGCAGCTTATCAAGGCACAAACACAATGTACGCGGTTTTTTCTTACAAGCTCATCCATTTTTGTATTTCCTCAAGCATTTATTTCAACGCGGTATAAACGGTATGTACAGATGCTTCCTCGCGGCTTTTCTTTCCCAACCTGTCAATTCCGAGAAAAGCAAATCCAAGCGCAACGAAGGCAACGGCAAGAATCGCCACCCACATAAGCACACCGGGAACTCCCTGCGTATCAAGGTTGACAAAGAAATAGGGGTATATAAGAATGCCTGTTCCGGTGGGAGTCAGGATGGAGGAATCAAACCGCAAAATCGCAGCATGAATAAGAAGAAATATCGCATAGGCAAGGGGGAAGCCGGCGGAAACGAGGGGGTAATACCACTTGCATTTTTTGCGCTCATAGAACAAAAACCAATCGGCAATATACATAACGGGAAGAACGACGTGAAACGAAAGGCTTCCGATTCGCCAATTAAGCTGCGGATCTCGCCCTGCTGCGCCCGCCAGCATAAAATTGAAGACAAGAAACGTCAGCAATATACCGAGCATTCCGACAAACTTCAAAAGAGGGGCGGCCGTAACGTAGCCATCCTCCTTTCTTTTTGCCGTCTGAACAAGTGCGGCAATCATCACCCCAAGGCAAAGAAAATTGCTGATGTTCGTAAAATACACGTAGAAATCCCAACGAAACATCTTGATATCGTCGAAAATTCCAAGGGAAGCAATACAGCCAACGAAGCCAAGGGTGCAGTAAACGGTCTGAAAAATAAGCTGTGCTGTCCTGTTCTTTATCATATTTTTTCTCCTTCACGCTTTTATTTAAAAAGCAATTGCGCTTTGGTCGGCCCAACGCGCGCAACCGATTTTTCGGCGCTCTATATGCCATATTTATATATAATATATTTATAGCATTATATATACTTTACCGCCTTCTGCGTTACAAAAGTGTTACAAAAAAAGAGGAGCGGCAGAAAATTTCTGCCGCTCCTTGAGGATTATGTAAGAAAGCTATTGAGTTGCATGCTTATTTGAACAAAAGCATCGCGCAGGTCTCCTCCGCCCAGCTATACTGCGTCATATATTCGCCGTGAAATTCCGGCTTACCGGTTTCCAGATAGCTGATATAATCGCACTTAATCAAGCCCGTATCAACGCGATAGCACGGAGTTTCGTGACACAGAACCGCTTCGGCTCCCACCGACTTGAGCGTGTTTTTCAGATCCAAAAAGAGCTGGCGCAGATACGCCGCATTTTTGCTGTCATCCGTGTCGCCGGGGAACAAGACGGCACAGATTTGCTTTGCCGTCAAGCCCGCGCCTTTTCGGTCTATGAGAAATGCAAACAGCTCCTTCGTCTTCAGGCGCTTGAATATAAGCTTCTCTTCCTTCACGTACACCTCGAAATTGCCAAAGCAATTTACCCGAAGAAGCTTTTCCTTTTGGCGAAGGCCCTTGATGTTGTCAATTTCTCCCTGCACGTCCTCGGCCGCAATCGGCTTCATCAGATAGCCCGAGGCGTGAAGCTTGAATGCGGGAATGGCATATTCCTCGTATCCCGTGCAAAATACTATCTTACAGTTCGGGCAAGCCGCGATGATTTTTTCGGCAAGCGCAAGGCCGCCCATTCCGCGCATATTGATATCCAAGAAGGCAATATCCGCAGGATTTTCCTTGGCAAAGCCAAGCGCCTGCTCGCAGTCGGAGAAGCTTGCCACCTTAGAAATATCGGGCGAGGCCTCGATGGCCGCCACCAATGCACCGAGCATCAGCGCTTCGTCATCTACTGCTATTGCAATCATACTCTTGCCTCCTTTGGAATGGTTACCAGCACCTTGGTGCCAACGCCAACAGTGCTTTCAATTTCAAGCCTTCCGTTGACCATCACCTTCAGTCGCTCACGGATGTTGCGAAGTCCCACGTGCTTTCTCTCATCTATCAGCACGCTTGTATCAAATCCTGCGCCGTCGTCCTCCACCGAAATGCAATAATCCGTGTCGGTCTCATAGGAAACCACGCGTATTGTTCCGCCCTTTGAAAGCTTCATCAAGCCGTGCTTAATCGCATTTTCAACGATTGGCTGAACGGTCAAGGCGGGGATATGGAAATCCTCGGAATTCATTTCAAACGTAAAGGTCATATCCGGGAAACGCACATTTTCAATGCTGATATAATGGCGCACGTGCTCCATTTCCTGCGACATCAGTATCGGCTTTGGGTTATCAAGCTCTCCGAAGTTTCCGCGCAGGTATTTTGCAAAGTTGTGCACAAGCTCGCCCGCCTTGGGGGGATCCAGCTTACACAGCTGCTCAATGCTGCCAAGTGTATTGTAAATGAAGTGGGGGCGAATTTGGCTCATCATCGTGGAGATTCGGCTTTCGGCAAGTGCGGCGTTCAAAACGATTTTTTCCATCTCCAGCTCCTTTGCCTTGGCCGCCGCATTGAAGTTTTTCGGGATAAATTCAAGCACCATAATGGCCGCCGCGGCAACCAACACAATGAATACGTATTGAGAAACGACGCCGCCTTGCCAAAGAGCAAGCTTCGTTCCAAGCGTGTCCGCAAAAAAGGCCATCAAGGGTAAAAGCAGGCCGATATAAAGCCATCTTGTTCTTGTTTTCTCAAGCCAAAACTCTCTGAAAAGGCAGACAAAGAGGGCGATGCTCGCAATATACTGCATGCTTATCCACCATATCCAAGTATCGTAGAAAAGAATGTCGCTAAAAATCGGCAAAATTAAAAACACCGCATCTGCCACCGCCAAAAGAATCACCGTCAGACTACCGATTCTTTTCGTTGATTTCAACACATACACGATAACCATAGAAAAGAACAGCATATAGAAGATCATGGAGGTGCCAAGCATCGTTGTGTTGGATACCACGGAGGTGCTCCAGAAGGAAACGCCGTCTGCGCTGTATACGATGTAAGCACCGGCAAATAAAACTAAAAGGCCGAGAAGCCAGATGATTCTGTTGTTTTTTATATGTATCAGCGTCGAAAAGAGTGCAATGGCGAGAAAAACGAGAGCGACAAGCATCAAAAGCATTCCTGCGTTTCGCTGTGGCTCTCCGCTGTTCAAAACGCTCTTTTCAAATTCAATTCCCGTCCAGATGGCTATGGAGGAGAGCATTTCGTCAATGGCGGTTTCGTTGCCAAAGCTGTGCGGATTGCGAACGAGGATTTCAACAGCCTCCTTCTCTTCACTTGTAAGGAAGTGTGCCGTCCAGCCTTCTCCGCACATAGAATCCCCGTACAATCGGTTTTCCGCATCAATTACGAAGGGCTCTTCTCCCGTTTCAAAAAACGTCAGGTTGATATGATTCGTATAGAACGCGATGGGCAAATCTCCTCTGTAAATGCCAACGTACCCGCCCTCCGGGTCAAGCATATGGAAATTGCCAAGAAGCGTTACGGCGCCCTCTGTGGAAGGAATATGCTTTCCGGGCACTATCGGCTGAAAATCGCCTTCTCCAATCCGATAGTGGCCTTCAAAATACACGTGTGCCACCAAGGCAGGATCTGCTTGTAGGCTGGTGCTATTGCCAAACCACAGCAAAAAGACGGCCAGCAAGAGCAAAAGCACGATGCCCGCAATCAGCAAATATGATTTTTTTATTTTGGAAAACTTATCTTTCATATTTAACATTTTTTCTTACCTCTAAACGAAATCAGGGCGTCGGCACTCGGAGAAAACAGGCAAGCCTTGTGTGTGAGAAGGACTTTTTTGATTGCCCCTGTCATATCCCGTCCATCAAAGAGGGCCTCAGCAAAACACGCTTTCGTCAGCATAAAGTCTTCCTATGTAAAGAAATATTTACTCTATTTTAAGATGATTTTCGACATCATTAGATGCCGCGCAGGAAATGCTCCAGCGCCCTGCCCATCAGAGAATGGCCCTTGTAGCCGGGGTGACAGCCGTTTGCCTGATACATTTTGCGACGAAAGGAGACTACCCACGGGTCAACGCCCACAGACTCCTCCTTGGTATAGAAGAAGGGTGTGCCCGGGCCGCACATATCAAAGCAGGCAACGCCCCATTTGTTAGCGAGCAGCCTTATCGCATTGCGGTGTCCTTCGTCACAGCCGAAGGGAACGATGAGGCAAATGCGCGCATCGGGATATTTTTCAATGAGATAGGGCAAAACAACGTTAAAGCCGCCGTAGTAGCTCGTGTTTTCCTTGTCGTCGATGGTGCCGAGCTTGCCGAAGGCGTGGTCATTCCAGCCGAAGAAAATGGTCAGATAATCGATTTCATCGGGAAGCTGCGTATATCTGCCGCCCTCGGTAGAGAAGCAGTTGGCTTTTCCCTCGATGTGCTGCACCGTGCTACCCGAGATACCGCAATTATAAAATTTCATATTGTTGCGCTGGGCTATCTGCCAGCCATACGTCATCAAGGTGCCATCGGGGGCAATGCCGGCAGGGTCCATATCGGCACCGTAGGTGATGGAGTCGCCAACTGTAACGAGAATTTTTCCTTCTAACATAATCAAAATCCATCCTTTCAGCAGGTTTTTTAATTATTATATACTTTTTTGGGAGAAAAAGCAAGTATCTCTTTATAATCGGCCGCCGAAAGCCAACGAGGCCCTGCTTAACCGTTGATAAGCAAAAAAGTGCGCCTGCTTGTTGAGCGGGCGCACTTGGTTTATCTTTATCAATCGGTTTCTCTTTCAAAGAAGCCCTTGAGGGCAACGGGGCTCTTGCCCATTGCGGGAATTTCGCCAAGCAGCACCTTGACGAAGGCGCGCATGGTGGCAGGGTCTGCCGAATAGGCGTTAACGTAGGTGCGCAGGAAGGAAAGCTCATAAAGCTTATAGGGGTCACCCAGCGAAACAAACACCACGCGGGGATGCGCAACGCCGACACCGCGCCAGAAGGACATAATGTTATCCCAGCCGATACGGTTGGTGCCGCCCGTATAGGTCATCGGGTTGATACGGCAGGCGAAGATAATGCAATCGTAGGAGGGCATAATCTCCTCAAGCTTCTTGTGATTCACGTGCACGCCGCTCATCATATCGGCCTCGTACCCACGCGCCTGCAGCTCCTTTTGCATCACGTCCGCTTCGTTCATATATTTCATCACGAACTCACCGGGTCTTTGCATATTGATGATGAGGAATTTCGCGCCCTTGGGAAGCGACAGAGGGATAATATTTTGCGTATTGCGAATGAGGGTAATGCTCTTGTCGGCAAGCTCCGCAGCCGCCGCCTCCAAATCGGCACGGTCGGGCTTGACGGTGGCAAGGAGGGCTTCTTGATCCTCGAACAAACGCGCTTTATCCTTCATCACGAGGATTCGGCGCACCGCATCAAGCAAGCGCTCACGGGTGATTTCTCCGCTCTTGATGGCGCCCATCAGATAGCCGTAGTCGCGCTGAAGCGGGAACAGCAGCATATCGCCGCCGTTCTTAATAAACTCAATGGAGAGGCGGTCAGGCGGGCAAACAACGCTCGTTCCAACCATACTCATTGCGTCCGAAACGAGACAGCCCTCATAGCCAAGCTCGCCCTTCAAAAGCTTCGTCATCGTGGCATAGCTGAGCGTGCCGGGCAGAGCGCCGAGAACGGGGTCAATATCCTTGGGGTCCTCGTTTGCGGGGAAGGCGATATGACCAATCATAATTGAGCTTGTGCCTTCTTTAAACATTTCACGGTACACGTAGCCGTACGTTTCCATCCACTCCTCCTTGGAGAGCGAGTTGACGGTGGTGCAGAAGTGCTGGTTACGGTCATCCATACCGTCGCCGGGAAAATGCTTACAGCCTGCAACCATCAGGCCGTTCGTTTGCATTCCGCGCACGAAGGCACGCGCAATCTTGGCGACCTGCTTCGGACTGTCAGAGACCGCACGGATATTGGTGACGGGGTTGTCCTTGTTATAGTTGATGTCAACAACGGGAGCAAACGACCAATGAATGCCACTCTCGCGGCAGATTTCTGCCGTTCTGCGACCCAGTCTTTCGACAAGCGCCTCATCGTCTGCCGCACCAAGCGACATCATCTGCGGAAGAAAAAGCTCGGAGGCAAGACAGCAGCCCGGGCCGTTTTCAATATCGGCAGACACGATAACGGGCGCCTTGGTGTACTTCTCTGCCAAGGCCGTCACCTCGCGGATGCGCTCGGGCGTGGAATTCCAGCCGAAGAAGAGACCGCCGGGACGGGTTTCCTTGAACATTCCATCTAACTCTTCAACGGTCAGACTGGCGGGAATGCTGTAATTCAAAAGCTGGCCGCACAAATCCTCATCGGACATTTCGGCGAGTATTTTTTCAATCTTTTCGGTATTCATCGTGTATCCTTCCTTACTGGTTTTGTTTTTTATCGGGGATGCTACCGAAAAAATTATAGCACACGGTAAAAACGAAAACAAGTGTTTCGGGATTTTTTACCTGTTATTTCGCTGAAAACAGGATTTTTTCCTTTTCAGCGCACGCCCTTTCTTGCCTTTGGGCCGCGGCGCAGATAATCGGCGTTTATCTCGCTGCTCCAATCGGCGTCTATTTCCGCATTGGCTCTGACGCGGCGCACAGCACCGTCCACGGCATCAAAGACAACGCCCGTGCCCTCGCTGTCGGCATTGTAATTGACGGCTCTGCTTTTATCAATGCCATAGCGCGATGCGGTGGAAACGGCATCGATATTCGCGCCGATGAAAAGAAATTCCCAGCCGTATTTTTCCTTTTGACGCTCTATCATCATCTTGACTCTCTCGGCTGTATAATAGCGGCTTGCGTTTTCCTGCCCGTCCGTTGTGATAACGAAGAGGGTATGCGCAGGCACGTCCTCCGCTCTTGCGTACTTATGAACGTTGCCGATATGGTGTATGGCGCCGCCAATGGCGTCAAGCAAAGCGGTGCAGCCGCGAACGGAATAGTCCGTTTCCGTCATGGGCAAAACGTCGTTAAGCGGAATGCGGTCGTGAAGCACCGCGCTTTCGTTATCGAACAGCACCGTGGAAACAAGGCATTCGCCCTCTTCCCTCTTCTGCCTTTCAAGCATCGCGTTGAAGCCGCCGACCGTGTCCTTCTCCAAGCCCGCCATCGAGCCGCTTCTATCCAAGATAAATACGAGTTCCGTTCTGTTGCTTTTCACAATAAAAGCCTCCCTTTGTTTTTTGGTGCCTTCATTATAGCACCGACAAAGAGAGGCTTGGTCGCCTATCGGGCGACAAATATTTTTCTTTTATGCCAGAGCAACCATGCTGAAAACGAGCGCGAAGAGCGCAACCGTTTCGCAAAGACCGACTACCGTAATGTATTGCGAGAAGCCCTTGCCCGTTTCAGCCAGGGCGTCTGCACCTGCGGCGCCTGCCTTACCCTGATAAATGGCGGAAACAGCCATAGCCAAGGCCGATGCGATGCCAAGACCAAACAGGAAGGCAGGGTCAGCGCTTGAGCCCTTCATCTGCTGCATCAGAAGAAAGCCGTAGATGGTCTGCGTTAAGGGGGCGCCTGCGAATACCGTCAGTATAAAGGGGGCGGCCTTATTGCTCATATAGCACTTTTTCCAAGCGCCGATGGAGGACTGACCCGCGATGCCGATACCGATAGCCGAACCGATAGCGGCAATGCCCATTGCAAGTGCGATTCCCAATGTTCCTAAATTCATAACTTTACTCCTTTTCTTTACAAGAAATTTATTCTTCAAACGGTTTGAATTTATGTCCGCTCCAGGACATATCGAGGTGCGAGGAAAATTCTAGCGTATTCAAGCGTATTCCGTGCACGATGACGGACAAAACGTTCAGAATCATATTCAGCCCGTGGCCGAACACCAGAAGAACGATGGCCACGAAAGCAAGCAAGAGATTGCCGAAGAAGGGGCCTGCAAGCGCATTGACCGTTGCGGAAATTGCCGCGCCCGCAAGGCCTACCGCCCAAAGACGTATATACGAAACGATATCCGAAAACACGTTGACAACGCCAAGCAGCACCGATACGATATTGGCCAAGCTGGCAAGAACGGATTTAAGAAGGCTTCCCTCGTAATTGGAAAAAACAAAGCTCAAAAGGAAGCCGCCGCCTATCATAGCAATGGCAAGTGTGCCGACAGGAACGCCGCCGATGACCAAGCCGAAGCTGAAGACCTCGGCGTTTACAACGAAGCTCAGCACCAGATAGTACAGCCCCATAAGCTGCAGAATCGAGCCAACGTCGCCAAGGATTTTTAAGGAACGGCGATTTCGGATTGCCCCCTTGATATGCGCAACCGTTAGCTGCACAAGGGCAAGCGAGAAGCAGAAAATCTGCAGGTTTTGCGCGGTGCTGAGCCCCGCCTCTCCGTTCGTCCAGAAGGGATACCAAACAGTATCGGCATAGACGTTTGAAATGACGGGCACGGAAAGCTTTTGCAGCCAAAGCGGCAGCTGCTCGGGAGCAAGGCCGAACCAGGTGCATGTGAGTGTTCCCCACACAACCGTCGAAAGTCCGAAAAGCCCCACCAGAAGAAAGGCAGGCGGAATCGGCTTTTTGGAAACAGCCGATTTAAGAATCAGCGTCCCTGCGACAGCACAAATCAAAAGCCCGTAGCCGCCGTCGCCAAAGATGATGCCGAAGAATATGAGTATGAAGGTCAAAAACCAGCCTGAGATATCATACTCAAAGTATCCCGGCACGGTGCCGAGAAAATCGGTCAGGGGATAAATCAGGCTCACAAGCTTGTTGTTTTCAAGCTTCGTGGGAACGTTATCCTCCTCTGTCGGCTCGCTGACGACGAGCCCCCATGCGTTTTCCTTGGCCGCCTTCTTTAAGCCGGCAAGATTTTTCGCCTCAACGTATCCTTCAAAATAGGAAACGGTGGGTGCGGTATCGCCGTTTGCCGAAAGAGCCGCTTCTCCCATACCTGTGGCATAGGTTTCGAATTCGATTTCCTTTTCAATGGCCCTCTTCGCCCGTAAAATGCCACCTGCATACACAGCGTACGCGCGCATTTTTTCGTCGAGCGCCGCCATCTTTTCCGTCAGCGCCGAAAGCCGCTGCCGCATCTGCTCGGTGGAGACCTCAGGCAAGCGCAACCGATAGGAAAGAATGGAAGAAAGCGCCTCCTTGTCGGCATCTGCCCCTGCCTCGCGCACCATAAAGCGCACGGAGGATCTGCTTGCACCGATTTTCACTGTATCCAGCGCTTGAGAGATCGCCAAATATTCCTTTTTTGGCATTTCGTAAAAGGAGAGGGAAACACCCGCCAAGGCCAGCTTTTCTATGCAAGCAGGATCAATATCGCCCCAGCTTCTCAGGCTATCAAGCTCACCTTGCAGGGCGCGCGCCTCTTTTAGCGTCTGATTTTTCTCTTCATCGACAGAGGCTATCTCCTCGGCAATCCGCAAGGCCTCCTCTGTCGTTATTTCGACCTGCGCGACCTTATCCTTTTTTCCGACGGTATACAAGGCACCTTCCAGCAGGTGCAATCTCTGCTGTAACACAGAGAGCGCTTCTCCGCCTCCCTCGGTGATTTCAATATGCAGAATGCCAAGCCTTCGAAGCGCCTTCAGGGCTTCTTTCTTTTTAACGCCCTCAATGATGAGAGAGACCTTTTTCATTGGCACTATCATAATGCGTATACCTCCTCATCGGAGCTTTGTGCGTTACGAAGAGCCAATTTGCGTTTTGATATTTTGGAGCGCACAACGGCGCTGACCTGCTGATCCGCCATATAAATGGAAATACGCCGAATATTGTCCTCGGCTTCGGGGATTTTAACCTTTTCAAAAAGATTCACGCGCTGTGACGTGGCAAGCAGCTCGGCCTTCAAGAGCCTTGCCTGCTCGTCAAGCACCGAGGCCTCAAGATCAAGGCGCATTGCTCTTTCCATATGCCCTATGGCAATGTCCACCCAAAGCGGCGTTTCATACAAATCGTACTCTTTTCTTTCAAAGTCTGCCCCCTCAAACGTGGGAATATCCACACCCGCGATATTGCCCTTGCCCTTACGGATATTGCTGACTCTTATCACTCCCTCAGGGAAGGCACTCCTTTCGCTGAATACAGCAATCCAATCCGAAAAGCCCCGCTCAAGCGCCTCTCTTTCCTGCCTTACGGCCTTGGCGTTCGCCTCAATGGTGCGAATTTCTATTTGGAGCTGCTGTTTTTTGAGTGTCAGAGTCGGCAAATATCGGCGGTACATTTTCAAGGCGTCCTTTTGTACCTTTAACTCGTTTTTCGTTAATCTGATTTTTGCCAAGTTCACCGTCCTCCTTATTTTTGGGGCCAGAACTCTTCAACGAGATCCGATTTTATGCCTGTTTCATCCTTTTGGAAGCAGTCGGCCAAGATTTCCCAGCCCAAATCCAGCGCGGCCTCAAGAGGCAGATTGACGGAAAGCGCCATCAGTCTGCTTTCAAAAAGCGCGCCGTATTTCAGAAGCTTTTCATCCCAACGACTCATAAAGAAGCCCATATTCTTCTTTTCAAGCGTTTCCTTATAGGCAGAATACAGACGAATCATGCCGTCCATCAGCGCACGGTGATCCTTGCGCGTTTTTCCGTTTACGTTCTGCTTCAGACGGGAAAGCGAGCCGAAGGGCTCAATGCGGCCGCCCTTAAGATAGTATTGCCCCTCCGTAATATAGCCCGTATTGTCGGGAACGGGGTGGGTTACGTCATCTCCCGGCATCGTGGTGACCGCCAAAACGGTGACAGAACCCGAATCGGCAAAGTCAACGGCCTTTTCATAGCGCGCGGCAAGCTGGGAATACAAATCGCCGGGATAGCCGCGGTTAGAGGGAACCTGCTCTTGCGTGATGGCAATTTCCTTCATGGCATCGGCAAAGTTCGTCATATCGGTCAGAAGCACAAGCACGTCCTTGTTCTGAAGCGCAAACTGCTCCGCGACGGCAAGCACCATATCGGGAATCATCATACACTCTACAACAGGGTCGGACGCGGTATGAATGAACATAACCGTTTTGCTCAGCGCGCCGCCCTTGGAAAGCTCTTCCTTGAAATAGAGAAAATCGTCATACTTCAAGCCCATACCGCCAAGAACGATAACGTCTGCCTCTGCCTGCATGGCAATACGGGCAAGCAGCTGGTTGTACGGCTCTCCGGAAATAGAGAAGATGGGAAGCTTTTGGGATACCACGAGCGTATTGAACATATCAATCATCGGGATATTGGTTCTCATCATTCGGTTGGCGAGAATACGCTTGGTGGGGTTAACGGAGGGGCCGCCAATTTGCGTCATATTTTCGGAAAGCGAGGGGCCCTTGTCTCTGGGCTCGCCGGAGCCGTTGAAGATACGGCCAAGCAAATCCTCGCTGAAGGAAACGCGCATTCCCTTGCCAAGAAAACGAACCTCGTCTCCCGTGGAAACGCCCTGTCCGCCTGCAAACACCTGCAAGGAAACGATATCTCCCTCTATCTTATTTACCTGCGCAAGCGATTTGCCAAAGCGGGTATTGATTTCAGCCAATTCCTTGTACTGCACACCGCTTGCCTTTACGGTGATAACGTTACCGACGATGGACTCTATTCGGTTGTATACCTTATTCATTTTCGCTCACCGCCTTCAAAATCTTTTCTGCCGCAACGGAAAGTCTTCCGTTGCCCTCGCGATAGAGAGCGTCAATCTCGCCCTCGGCCGCCTTGAACGCCTCGCTATCAAGCTCCGTATAGTTCCAGTCGATAAATTTCTGGCGCATACGGTTGATAAAGACGCGCGCATCGTCCTTGCTTGCCAAGCTGTAATCACTGCCAAGAACAAGAACGAGCTTATCCGTCACGTAGCGCTGGCGCTCGACGGTACAGTTGGCGTCCGTCAGGTCAAAGGAGTTCTGCTGTAAATACACAGCGTCCAGCATTTCGGATTTCAGATAGGTCACGTAATCGGCAAGGGTTGTTCCCTCCTCACCGATAACCTTCATCATCGAGCCGATTTCATAGCCCTCCTTGAGAATGCTCATACAAAAGCCCGATTTACCGCTATCAACGACGCCCTTATACTTCGACCAAGAGATAAGCGGATCAATAGCGGGATATTTTCTGGCGTCCGAGCGCTCACGGGAAAGTCCGTGGAAGGCGCCGACAACCTTAAGCGTTGCTTGTGTAACAGGCTCTTCAAAGTTTCCGCCTGCGGGCGAAACGGTTCCGCCAATCGTAACCGAGCCCGTGCTTCCGTCAAAGAGGCGGACACAGCCCGCTCTTTCGTAGAAGGCCGCAATATAGGATTCAAGATAGGCGGGGAAGGCCTCCTCGCCGGGAATTTCCTCCAGTCTTCCCGACATCTCGCGCAAGGCCTGCGCCCAACGGGACGTGGAGTCTGCCAGAAGAAGCACGTTCAAGCCCATCTGCCGATAGTATTCCGCAAGGGTTACGGAGGTATAAACCGAGGCCTCGCGCGAGGCAACGGGCATAGACGAGGTGTTACAGATAATGATGGTGCGCTCCATCAGGGAACGGCCTGTTCTGGGGTCAACCAGCTCGGGAAATTCGGTCAAGGTTTCCACAACCTCGCCCGCGCGCTCACCACAGGCCGCGATGATAACGATATCCACGTCCGCATACTTGGAGGTGGTGTGCTGTAAGACCGTCTTGCCTGCGCCGAAGGGGCCGGGGGTGCAATAGGTTCCGCCCTTGGCTACGGGGAAAAAGGAATCCATCACGCGCACCTTGGTTACCATGGTTTCAGAGGGGGCAAGCCTTTCGCTATAGCATCTGATGGCGCGCTTTACGGGCCACTTGAACGACATGGAAACGGGAATTTCGCGGCCACGCTCATCAGAAAGAACGGCAACCGTTTCCTTAACGGTGTACTCGCCCTTTGCCACGATGGATTTAACGGTATAGCTGCCAAGCAGATAAAAGGGAACGAAAATCTTGTGGGTAAAGGCACCCTCCGGCACCGTTCCAAGATATTCGCCCGCACGAAGCACGTCGCCAACGGCGGCTTTGGGGGTAAACTCCCATTTCTTCTCGCCGTCAAGACTGTCCGCATAAATGCCGCGCTCTAAAAACCAGCCCGCCTTTTCCGCCAAAGCGGGAAGCGGATTCTGCAATCCGTCATACACCTGTCCAAGCAGACCGGGGCCAAGCTCAGCAGAGAGCATATCCCCCGTAAATTCCACAGCATCGCCACACTTGATGCCGTCGGTCATTTCATACACCTGAATTTGCGCGACGTTGCCTCTGATACGGATAACCTCGCTTTTCAGCGCGGCCTCGCCCACCTTAACAAGACATATTTCATTCATAGAAACGTTGCCGTCAAACGCAACAGACACAAGGTTACCGTTAATGCTGACAACCCTTCCTTTGCTTTCAGTCATGATACTACCTCCCCATTCTCACTCAAAACAGAGTGATAAATATTCTTATACGCCTTTTCACCCACCGCAGCGTCAAATTGTCTATTGCGCTGCAAAAGCTTCAATTTCAATCCGTAATAAAGCACGTAGTCCTCGGAAAAGCTATCCATCGGCCTTTGCGCCTCCAGCATCTCCAAGCGATAGCGATTAAGACGCCTTTCTGCTTCGAGCGGGTTATCCATGGCGGCGGCCTCCTCGGCCGCTCTGATATGCGCAACGGGCAAAACCCGCCCACCGATATCAAAGGGCTTTTTCATTTTTTCCGCGCGTACCTTGGCAAGCGCAAGCCGCAAGGCGCGCTCGTTTTCATTCCAAAGGCCAACAAAGCCCGTTTCCGCCTCCTCTGCCTTTTGCGGCGGCAAAAGCGTCAGCGCATCGAGGGCCGCTCTTGCCTTTGGCTTTAAAAGCCGCCCGCAAAGCTCCCAAAAGCGCTCCTCCGTGATGGGTAGCGGAGCATCCTCTCCCAGCCCGTCAAGCGACGGCAGCTGCGAAATCAGATAATATTCAGCCATATTGATGCGTATTCCTTTCTGCACGAGCTTCCTTTACGGCTTGCAAGGAGAGCCCTTTCGCGCTTGATAGCGCCCATCGCAAAGGGCGATTTAAAAAATGCATTTTTTAGCTTACTCTGCCTCTTTCAAGAGCGCAACGACCTTGGGGCTCAGATAATTTGAGAGCATATCGACAACCGTTTCTGCGGAATAATCGTAATAAGCTCTTCCGTTTTCAACGGCGATGCGGAAGCCACCGTAAAAGCTATCGCTTGCCTTCAGGGTGACGCCCTCAAGCATTTTTGCGTTAAGAGCGGCAAGGAGCCCCTCTTGCAGCTTCTCCAAATCCTCACCGTTTAAAATCAGGGCAATATCCTCTGCATCCGAATGCTCGGCCCAACGCGCAACGGCACTGACGATGATTTTGGAAAAATCCTCCGAGGAATAGGCGGCGTCAACGCCCCTTGCGATAATGGCGCGAAGCTCGCGCGCAACGCTCTCACGGAAGGAAATCAACAGGTTTCTTCCCGCCTGACGAATGGCGTCCTCGCTCGTTTTTTCCATTCGCTCGTTTTCCGCCTTCGCATCGGCAAGCATTTTGTCGGCGCGCGCTTTCGCATCGGCAACGATTTTTTCTGCCTCCTTCTTGGCTTCGGCAAGGATGCTCTCTGCCTCTGCCTTAGCCGCGTCAACGCCCTCTTTTTTAATTTGCTCAATGAGTTCTGCAAGCTGTACTTCCATCTTGTTTTCCCCTTTTTTGTTCGTAGTTTGATGTATTTTGTCTATAAAAAAGCATAAGGAACCGCCGTCCTCTACAGTCAGCTGGTTCCTTATAAGTATTCTATTATGATAGCTTCAACGCACATATTTATTCTTCTCATACGTGTATTCTATCACAGCTTTTCTTTTTTGTCAAGTTTTTAACAAATATTTTTTGGGCATTTCGAAAAAATAGGTCGTTCAACACAGCTTTTCGCGCCAAACGGCCTCGGAAAAACCGACAAGCACAAGGGCATCTAAGATAAGCAAGGGGCGCTTGACAAGCATCCCGTCGCTTGCCAAAAGCGAGAGCATTTCATCCTCGCTCATCGTGGGAAGCTTGTTTTTCAAATCAAGCGATTTATAAAGCAACCCACTTGTGTTGAAGAATTTTTTAAGCGGAAGGCCGCTTGCCTTATACCAGCGTGTCAGCTCCTCAAGCGTTGGTCTTTCAAGCTTGATATCGCGTTTCTCGTATGCAATTTGGTTCTCGTTAAGCCACCGCATTGCCTTTTGGCAGGTGGTGCATTTTGGGTAGCATATAAATTTTATCATTTTTCACGCTCCAAGCAGGCTCTGGTCAAAGGCGAAGAGAGCCTCGTTTATTTCAAAAATATTATAAATTCCGCGGCTGATAAAATATTCGATAATGATATCGAATTTATTGCTATGTGAAAGCGCATAGCCCGCCTTGCGCAATAGTTCCTCGGTTTCGGCAAGCGAAAGCTCCAAGGCAACGGCAAAGGCAAGGGCGGTTGGCTTGCTTGGCCGATAGGCAGGGTTGCTTCGGATTTTGGAAAAATGCTTGCGGTCCACGTTGGCCCTTTTGTAGCATTCGGCATCGGACAGCCCCTTTTCGTCTATTTTACGCAAAAGCATTTCGGAAAAGCTTTCGTCAATTTCCTTCAGCCTTGTATCCAAATCGTCCCCGTCAAAAGCACTAAGAGAGCCAAAGAAGGAATCGCTATCCTCCGCGTTGCAGACAGAAAAGGCGGCGCTTCTCTCTATGCGGCGGCGTTCGCGCTCGCGGCGCCGGTCCATATGCTCGTCAACGTAACAGTCGTCAATATAGGCGGCAATGGAGGCAAAAAGCTTTTCGCCGATTTGAAAGGAGGCCTTATCAAAAACAACCACGTAAACCAGCATATCGTTTTCAAGAAGAAACTCACCGATTTCGTCAATGGCAACCTTCAGGGCCTTATCCTTGGGGTAGCCGTAGATACCCGAGGAAATCAAGGGAAAGGCCACGCTTTCGCACCCCTTTGCCTTGGCAAGCGCCAAGGACTCACGGTAGCAGGAGGCAAGAAGCGCGCGCTCTCCGTGCGCGCCGTCACGATAGACAGGGCCAACGGTATGTATGACGTATTTGGCAGGCAGATTGTAGCCGCCCGTTATTTTCGCCTTACCCGTTTTACAGCCGCCAAGCGTTCTGCACTCGGCAAGAAGTGCGGGGCCTGCGGCACGGTGAATGGCACCGTCCACACCGCCGCCGCCAAGCAAGGATTCGTTGGCCGCGTTGACGATGGCGTCCACCTGCATTTTGGTGATATCGTTTCTGACTATTTCAAGTGGCATCCGTTTTTTTCTCCTGAACTAGATTTTGACCCTTTCGGCCCGCACGATAACCAAGGCTTGCCGCCAAAAGCACAAGTGCCTTGGTGGGCAAAAAGGTGAGAATGCGGCGCCACATAGCGACGTCTGCCATCACGGCGGCTTCACCGCGCACCGCGCTTTCCCAAAGAAGCGCGGCGCTGTTGGCAGCGGCGCCTGCTGTATAGATATAAAAGGTATTGGCAAGCGCCAAAAGGAAATGCAAAAGAAGCGCCAAGGCAAAAGGAAGTGCAATTTCCTTCAAGACAGTGCGCTTT
>JBGVMO010000124.1:0-60537 GCA_045124835.1 Eubacteriales bacterium | reverse complement strand
ACGGCCAAGGCCTTCACGATGATGGAGCAATTTTTCGGAACGGCCTTCTCGCCTGCGCGCATCGTGGCTGAAAACGGTAGCACGCTTTCTCTCGGTAGCCACACCCTTTTCTTCGTGTATGCGCCCATGGTGCATTGGCCTGAGGTTATGGTGACCTATGACACCACCGACAAGGTTCTCTTTTCCGCAGACGGCTTCGGCAAATTCGGCGCACTTGACCGCGAGGAAGACTGGCTTGGCGAGGCGCGCCGCTATTATATCGGCATCGTTGGCAAGTACGGCGCACAGGTGCAAGCCCTGCTTAAAAAGGCAAGTGCCTTGGATATTTCTATGATTTGCCCCCTGCACGGCCCCGTTCTGAAGGAAAATCTTGCGTATTACCTGCACTACTACAACGTTTGGTCCTCGTATCAGCCCGAAACCGACGGCATTATGATTGCTTATACCTCCATTTACGGCAATACGCGCCGCGCGGCAGAGGCCCTTGCAGATAAATGCAGAGGCCGCGGCTGTGCCGACGTTGTGCTTTGCGATTTGGCAAGAGAGCCCATTTCCTCTGCCGTTGCCAAGGCCTTCCGTTACAGCAAGCTGGTGCTTGCCACCACCACCTACAACGCAGACATTTTTCCGCATATGCGCCACTTTATCGAGCATTTGACCGAGCGCGGCTACCAGAACAGAACGGTGGCCTTTATCGAAAACGGCTCTTGGTCGCCCTTGGCCGCCAAAATCATGAAGGGAATGCTTGAAGACTCCAAGAACCTGATAGAGCTGTCCCCCACCGTTACCATCAAATCGGCGCTGAGCGAAGGCTCCACGAAGCAGCTCGACGAGCTGGCAGACGAGCTTTGCCGCAATTATCTGGCACAGCAGGATGCAACCGCCAACAAGAACGATTTGACCGCCCTTTTCAAGATTGGTTACGGACTTTACGTTGTGACCTCCAACGATGGCAAGCGCGACAACGGCCTTATCGTCAATACCGTGACGCAGGTAACCAACACGCCCAACCGCATTGCCGTTACCATCAATAAGGATAACTATTCCCATCACGTCATTCTGCAAACCAAGAAAATGAACGTGAACTGCCTGTCCGTTGACGCGCCCTTCTCCGTTTTTGAAACCTTCGGCTTCCAGAGCGGCAGAAGCGTTGACAAATTCAAGGGAGAAACGCCCTTGCGCTCGGACAACGGCCTTGTTTTCCTCTCCCGTTATATTAACGCCTTTATGTCCTTGGAGGTGGAAAGCTACGTGGATTTGGGCACGCACGGTATGTTTATCTGCACCGTTTCCGAGTCGCGCGTGATTTCCGACCTTGACACGATGACCTACACCTATTATCAGGAAAACGTTAAGCCCAAGCCCGAAACCGAGGGTAAGCGCGGCTTCGTTTGTAAGATTTGCGGCTACGTATACGAGGGAGACGAGCTTCCCGAGGATATCGTTTGCCCCCTTTGCAAGCACGGCGCTGCCGATTTTGAGCCTATCGCATGAGAAACGATGATTTTTTTGAGGAGCTTTTCCTCTATGACGGCTGTGCCGCCTGTGGCAACTACAAGGGAGAGGACTCGCCCATCGGTCGCATCAACGTTGAACGGATGATTGCACGGCTTGACGAGGCCTTTGAAAGAAACGATTTGGATGAGGCCGAGCGCGTGCTTGATTTCTGGCATAGGGAGGCCACCTCTCTTGCCGACGCGCGCGGTGAGCTTGCCGTTGTCAGCGAAGAGCTTGGCCTCTACCGCAAGAAAAGCAATCGGGAAAAGGCGCTTGCCGCCGTTTCTCGCGCCCTTGCGTTGATTGACGCCTTGGAAAACGAAAAAACGCTTTCCGCCGCCACCGTTCTTCTCAATGCGGCAACCACGATGAAGGCCTTTGGTCTTGCAGAAGAGGCCCTGCCCTTATACGAAAGAGCGTATGCGGTTTATGCAAGCGCGCTTGACGAAAATGATACAAGACTTGCAGGCTATTATAACAATTACGGTCTTGCCCTTGCCGACCTTGGTCGCAAGGAGGAGGCAGAGAAAACCTTTTTTGCCGCGCTTTCCATTATGGAAAAGGAAGAAAAGGGGCTTCTCGAGGCTGCTGTGACCTACCTTAACCTTGCCCATCTTTACGAGCTTTGGCAGGATGAAAAAATCTATCCCGCATTGATTGCGGCCTACAAGCTCTTGCTCTCTCCCAAAATTGAGCGCAACGGCTACTTTGTCTTCACGCTCGGCAAATGCATCCCCTCCTTCCGCCATTTCGGGCTCACCGACGAGGAGGCTGTGCTTTCGGCGCTTTTGAAGGGAGAGGTTTTATGAAGGGTCTTGCACTTGCCCGCTCCTATTACGAGACCTACGGCAAGGAAATGCTTTTCTCTCACTTTGCAGACAAGCTTCCCTTTTTAGCCGTTGGCCTTGTGGGCGAGGGCTCGGAATGCGAGGGCTTCGACGATGCGCTCTCGCAGGATCACGATTTTGAGCCCGGCTTTTGCATCTGGCTTTCAAGGAAGGATTACGACGCCTTCGGCTTCCCCCTGGAGCGCGCCTACGCCAAGCTTCCCAAGGAGCATATGGGCTTTCGTCGCCAATCTCTTGCCCCCAGCGGCAAGCGGCACGGCGTTTTGGTGCGCGAGGATTTTTACAGCCGCTTTTTAGGAAGCGAGGAGCCGCCAAGTGACCCTGTCTTTTGGCTTCATATTCCCTCATACGCCTTACGCGCCGCCACGAGCGGTGAGGTTTTTCTTGACGGTGACGGAGAATTTTCGCGCATCCGCGAAATTTTAAAGGAGGGCTACCCGCTTGACGTGCGTAAAAAGCTGCTTGCGGCCCACGCGCTTGCCATGACGCAAAGCGGGCTTTACAACTACCCGCGCCTTGTCAAGCGCGAGGAGTCGGGCGCGGCCCAGCTTGCCGTTTTCGCCTTCGTGCGACACGCCATTTCCACCGTTTATCTTTTAAACAACGTCTACGAGCCCTTTTATAAATGGGCGTTTCGGGGTATGCGCTTACTTTCGCGCTTTGCTTCTCTTGCCGACACCTTGACGGGTCTTTGCGAGCTTGGCAACGAAATGCGCGTTGCCAAAGACAAGGCCGAGGTTATCGAGAATATTTGCCTGCTCTTTTGCAAGGCTTTCACCGAAAATGGCTTTTCAGAGGAGGAGAGCGAGGAGCTTTCCGCGCACGCTTATGCGGTGCAAAGAGGCATCAAGAACCCCATACTTCGCCATATGCACATTTTAGATGGCATCTCCGAAATATAGCACATTTCCTTATTTTGTAAACAAATATTTGCGTTAAAAGCAAAGCAAAAAGCAACGGTCTTCAACGGCGCTCTCTGACGAAAGCGAGAGAACGCTTGCGGCGACCGTTGCTTTGTTTTTATGCCTGTATTCTTTCGTTTGTGCAAGTGCTTTTGCAAGGAGGGCAACGGGTGGCCCCGTTCTTGCAAGGAACGTTATCGCTCTTTTTTCTTTTTAGGCTTGTGCCTTTCCTGTGAAATTCCTGAGAAATTCTTGAGAAAGGCAAGAATTTCCTTGATTTTTTCAAATATATGTGTTATCATATACAATGTATAACTTTATCTTTATTACCTTAATATATTAATAGCATAAAAGGAGGACGCCATGGTGGCACAAACGAAAATTCTCGTGGTTACCCATAAGGAATATCCTATGCCCAAGGCAAGCGAATATCAACCGATTTTGGTTGGAGGCAAGGCTGATTTGCCCGAGGGCTATATCCGCGACAACGAAAACGATAACATCGCCGAGAAGAACCCCTTCTTTTGTGAATTGACCGCCCTTTATTATGCTTGGAAAAACGTATCCGCCGATTATCTTGGACTTGTGCATTACAGACGTCATTTGCACGGCAGGGTGCCTTTCGTGGCAAACGGGCGCAAGCGGCACGTGCTTTCGAGAGAGACCGCCGAGAAGCTTTTGCAAAAATACGATTTTATTCTCCCCAAAAAGCGCAATTATTACATTGAAACGCTGTATTCCCATTACGCGCACACGATGTACGTTGAGCCCTTGGATGAGGCAGGGAAAATCATTGCCGAGCAATGCCCTCTCTATTCTCCTGCCTTTGAGGCGCTCAAAAAACGCAAGAGCGCGCATATGTTCAATATGTTCGTTGGCAAAAAAACGGCCGTTGACGCTTACTGTGCCTGGCTCTTCCCCATTCTTTTCGAGCTTGAAAAGCGCATTGACTGCTCGGTTTACACCGCCTTTCACGCTCGCTTTTTCGGGCGCGTCAGCGAGCTTCTCTTTGACGTATACCTGCAAACCAACGGAATTTCTTATACGGAGGTTGGCCTTGAAAGCATCGAGCCCGTCAACTGGTGGAAAAAGGGGACAAGCTTTTTGAAGGCCAAGTTCAAGAAGGAGAAATATGGAAAGAGCTTTTAATTGGTTTGGCTTCGCGCTTTTAAAGCGGTCATTGCCCTGGCTTTTGGGTGCGCGCTGCTTGCTTGAGGTCTTTTTAACCTCTGAAATGCTGAATATCCCTCTTTTAGCGGCAATCCTCTCAAGCGCCAAGCTTATTCTCTTCGTTCTGATAAGCCTTTCCCTGCTTGCAGACGTTGTTCTCTTAAGGCTTCGCCTTTCCCTCGGCCTTTTGCTCGTTCTGCTTTTTCTCGGCTTGGGCATCGGCATTTATATTGCGACAGGCTGGCGCACACTTTTTATTCTTTTGCCCCTATTGCTTCTCGCCTTGAAGGACTGCGATTTTAAGCGCGTTGCCTTTGCCGCAGGCGCGCTTGTCGGCATCGGAACGGTTTTGGTTATCCTTCTTGCGCTTATCGGTATCCTGCCCAATGAGGTGTTTTCCTACCGAGGCGAGATGGAGCGATACACCTTAGGCTTCACCTACGCCACAATGTCCCAATCGCTCGTCTTTTTTGCGGCCCTCTCGCTGAATTACGCCCTCAAGGATAAAACGCCCTACTGGCTTTTGGCGCTTGAGCTTATACTTCCCATTTTCGTTTACGCCCAAACGGACACAAGAACGGGCCTTGGCTTGACCTTGGTGATAGTCGCCGTCACGCTTGCCCACAAGCTTCTTGCACAAAAAGGAAAAAGCCTTGCATCTCTTCTCGCCTTTCTGCAAAGACCTTGGGCCTACAACACGCTTTGCTTTTTCCCCTTGCTTCTGTTTCTGCTCTTCGGCCTCCTCGTTTTTCTTTACGCGAAGGGAAACGCCTTTGCCATAGAGCTGAACAGCTTCTTTTCCAACCGTCTTGCGCTGACTGCCAACGCCTTTTCCTCTCCCGGTCTTTCTCTCTTCGGCCAATCGGTAAGCTGGATGGAGGGCGACGTTTATATCGGCGTTGACTCCTCTTGGTATTTCTATCTCTTCAACATGGGCGTATTCGGCTTTTTAACGGTTATGACCATTGACGTTCTTGCCATGAGGCACGCCTTGAAAACGGGCAACCATTGGTTGCTTTTTGCCCTTTTCATGTGCTTCGCAAACGGTCTGTTTGAAGCCTATCTTTGTGACGTTCGCTACAACGTCTTTGCGCTTTCGTTGGCTTTTATCGTCAACCAAAAGCCGCTGTCCTTCTTTAAAAAGCAAAAAGAAAGCGAGAAATCAAGCCTTGAATGAAAAATTGATTTACGCCGTTGTCGTTACCTACAACCGCAAGGTGCTTTTGCGCGAGGGTGTTTTGGCCCTGCTATCCTCCAAAAACGACAATTTGCGCATACTGGTGGTGGACAACGCAGGAACGGACGGCACCAAGGAATATATTGCCGACCTGCTTGAAAACCCCGCCGTCATCTACGAAAACACGGGCAAAAACCTTGGCGGTGCGGGCGGCTTTGCCTATGGCATTCGCCGCGCAGTAACGCTTGGCGCCTACTACGTCTGGCTGATGGATGACGACTGCATCGTCACGCCTACTGCCCTTGACGGCTTTTTGCGCTTTGCTGAAAAAGCAAACGATGCATTCGGCTTTTTGTCGGGCGTCGTTCGCTGGACGGACGGCAGCATCTGCAAAATGAACGTACAACGCACAACGCTTTCCAAGGAGCTGACCGATTTTACGCGCAATCAGCGGGTTAAGCTTGCCTCCTTCGTTTCTCTTTTCCTGACGGCTAAGGTCATTGAAGAGGTGGGACTTCCCTATCGCGAATTCTTCATCTGGGGTGACGACTGGGAATATACCGCGCGCATCTCCAAGCGGTTTCCCTGCTATCTTGTGGCCGACAGCGTTGCCGTTCACAAATCCAAGAACAACATTGGCGCGGACATCGTTTCGGACACGGGCGACAGACTCGACCGCTATTTCTACGCCTATCGTAACGAAGGCTACTTTTACGCCAAGGAGGGCTTACGCGGTAAGCTTTACTATTTCTTCAAAAAGCTGTACCATCGCGTCAAGATTCGCTTTTCGGGCACGCCGATGAAAAAGGAGAAGCTGGCCATTCTGCGCCAAGGTGCGCGCGCGGCCAAGAGCTTCAAGCCCACCAAGGAATACGTCTTCAGACCCAAGTCCAGGGTCAAGGTGCTGGAATTCTTCTGTGAACCTCTGTCCTACGGCGGTCAGGAGGCCTTTATGCTGAATATGGCGCGCGACTTTGAAAGCGAGGCCATCTCCTATACCTTTGCCACGCCCTATAACGCCGACAACGAGGCCCTGCTTTCGCTCATCAAGGAGCGCGGCTACGGCCTGATTCATCTGGACTTCCCTTTTCAAACGCCCTTGCGCAAGCTTTACACCACGCGCGGCTTGAAGCGCATTCTGAAAGCGGATTGCTTTGACGTCATTCACATTCAATCGGGCAGTCTTTACGCCCTCTACAACGCCGCACGCATTGCCAAGAAATTCGGCGTCAAGCGCGTCTACGTGCATTCCCACGCCGCAGGAAGCACAGCCTCCTTCAAATACAAGCTCATCAAGGCCTATTCGGACAGGCGCATTGAAAAATATGCGGACGGATTTTTGGCCTGCTCGGAAAAGGCCGCAGAAAGAAAATTTCCTGCCTCCGTTATAGAAAAGAAGCGCTACGCCGTTATCAACAACGGCATCGACAGTAAACGATACGTCTTTTCAAGTGAAATCCGCGAAAGCACCCGATGCGCGCTTGGTATGAAGGACGAGCTTTTGCTTTGCCACATTGGGCGCTTCGCCCCCGAAAAGAACCACGCCTTTTTGATTGAAACGGTACAGCTGCTTGCCGAAAAGGGCAAGGACTTTCACCTGCTTCTTATCGGCGACGGGCCCTTAAAGCAGGAAATTGTTGAAAAGGTAAAAAGAGCAGGGCTTCAGGACCGCGTTTCCTTCCTTGGCCTGCGTGACGACATTCCCGCGCTCTTAATGGCAAGTGACGTTTTCCTTTTCCCCTCCGTTTTCGAGGGCTTGGGCATTGCCGCTGTTGAAGCGCAGGGAACGGGACTTCCCACCGTTTGCTCAAGCACCATTACGCGCGAGGTAGCCTTCACGGACCTTGTTTCCTTCGTGGATATTGCAAGCCCTGCCCTGTGGGCCGACGCCGTTTTGCAGGCAAAAAGGGCACCGTTGCCGCGCGAGGAATACGCAAAGGAGCTGCTGCGGGCGCACTTTGACGCCAAGGAATCGGCCGCTCTTTTAGAAAAAATTTACCAGACAGGACAGATTGATTATGAGTGAGAAAATTTTATCCGTCAGCGTTGCCTCCTATAACCTCGGCGAGATGATTTTGGAAAACCTGACCTCCTTCTGTAATAGTGATGCAAGGGACAAGATTGAGGTTATCGTCACCGACGACGGAAGTCACGACGACACCCCTGACATTGTGGAAAAATACGCCGCCCTCTATCCCGACACCGTCAAGCTGATTCGCAAGGAAAACGAGGGGCCCGGCTCTACCGTCAACTGCGGTATTGCCAACGCCACGGGAAAGTATTTCAGAATGGTAGACGGGGATGACTGGGTCAAAACCGAGAATTTAGCCGATTTTATCGCCTTTCTGGAGAACACGGACGCCGACCTTGTGGTATCCGACTATGAGGTATACGATAATAGCGAAAAAAAGGTTATCGGGGTTGAAACCACCGCCCTTCCCGTAAGAGAGCTTCTCTTTTTCGAGGAGATGTTCCCCTACGTGCCCTACCAGATGCACGCCTTGACCTACAAGACGGCGCTCTTCAAGGCAGCAGAAACCTTGGACAACTGCTTCTATACCGACACGGAATATACCCTTTTCCCCATTCCCGCAGTCAAGACCCTTGCCTACTTTGACAAGACGGTGTATATGTACCGTGTCGCACAGGCGACCCAAAGCGTCAACCCTGCCAGTATGCGAAAAAATCTGCCCCAGCACCATCGGGTGCTTTTGCGTCTTTTCTCTCTTTTCAAGGAGAAAAAGAGCGCCCTTGCCGACGGCCAACGGCGCTTTATGGCAAAGCGCATTGCCGTGATGGCAGACGTTGAGCTTGGCGTTCTTCTGAGCTTTGACAAAGGCCGCGAGGCAAAAGCGAGAGTAAAGGAATTTTTCGCCTTCGTCAAGGAAAGCGATGAAGAGGTTTACGCGCGCTTCATGGAGGGCAAAAAATGCAAGCTTTTGCGTTATTCCGCCTTCCTGCTTTACCCCTTGGCACGCAAGCTGTATTTAAAGACCATTTCTTAAAAAACGGGGCTTCGCCTCAAACCTCAACAAAGAAAGGAGTCTTTGCTTCGGCAAGGACGCGGTTCTCCATATGAAATACGATTATCTGATTGTGGGCTCGGGACTTTTCGGCGCCGTTTGCGCACACGAGCTGACCAAAAGAGGCGCTCGCTGTCTCGTGGTGGAAAAGAGAAGCCATATCGGCGGCAATATTTACACGGAGGAAATTGAGGGCATCAACGTACACAAGTACGGTGCGCACATTTTCCACACCTCCGACAAGAAAATTTGGGAGTATATCAACGGCTTTGCGGAGTTCAACAACTACGTCAACTCTCCCGTTGCCCGTTATCGCAACGAGCTTTACAATCTTCCCTTCAATATGAATACCTTTACAAAGCTCTGGCCTGACGTGTTCACGCCCGAGGACGCCAAGCGCCGTATTGACGAGGAGAAGAAAAAGGGCTTCTGTGAAAAGCCCACCAATCTGAAGGAGCAGGCCATCTCCCTGATTGGTGAAACCATTTATAAGAAGCTCATTGAGGGCTATACCGAAAAGCAATGGGGCAAAAAATGCGAGGAGCTTCCTGCCTTTATCATCAAGCGCTTGCCCGTTCGCTTTACCTTTGATAACAACTATTTTAACGACAGATATCAGGGCATTCCCATCGGCGGCTACACCCCCATTATTGAAAAGATGCTAGAGGGCAGCGAGGTTATCACCGATTGCGACTATTTTGAGCGCAAGGAGGAGCTTGATGCCTTGGCCGCGCACATAATCTACACGGGCCCCATTGACCGCTATTTCAATTTTGCCTTTGGCGCTTTGGAATACAGAAGCGTACGCTTTGAAACCGAAATTCTCGATATGGAGTCCTATCAGGGCAATGCCGTTGTCAACTATACCGAGGCCTCCGTTCCCTATACGCGCATTATCGAGCACAAGCACTTTGAGTTCGGCACGCAGAAGAAAACGGTTATCAGCCGCGAATATTCGTCCGAATGGGTGCTGGGTGAAGAGCCCTATTACCCTGTAAATGACGCCAAGAACACCCTGCTTTATGACAAGTACAAGGCACTTGCCGAGAACGAGCCCAAGGTGACCTTCGGCGGCAGACTCGGCGCTTACAAGTATTACGATATGCACGTGGTAATTGCCGAGGCATTAAAGACCGTGGCGGCTTTGACAAATGAAAACTAAAAGCGCAAAGCTCAATTATATTTACAATTTAGCCTATCAGATTCTTCTGATTCTCCTGCCTATCGTTACAGCACCCTACGTTTCGCGCGCGCTCTTGCCCGCAGGTGTTGGCGATTACAGCCTTGCCTTTTCCTTTATCACCTATTTCACGCTTTTGGGCTCCTTGGGCTTCGGCTACTACGCCCAAAGAGAAATCGCGAAATGGCAGGACAACCCTAGGGAGCAAGCCCGTGTTTTCTGGGAGGTTTTCCTCTGCCGCCTCATTCCCATTGCGGCAAGCCTTTTCCTGAACAATCTTTTTATTCACCTCGGCCTTTACGGCGATATTGCCCCCTTGATGTGCGTTCTGAACATCAACATCGTTGCCACCGCCGTTGACATCGTTTTCTTCTTTCAGGGAAACGAGGAGTTCGGAAAAACCACGCTGATAAACATCTTCGTCAAGCTGCTTGGCGTTACAGGCATCTTCCTTTTTGTTAAAACGCCCGAGGATGTTGGCCTTTACGCCCTTTTGAATTCCTTGGTGCTGATAGTCAGCAATTTGGCGCTCTGGCCCTTTGCTGCCCCCCGTTTAAGACGGCAAAGGGATGAAAACGGCAAGCCCGTTTCCTTGCATCTTTCCCCCTTAACGCACTTTTTTCCCTCCTTGCGCCTTTTCATCCCCAACATTGCCATCAGCCTTTATACCGTTCTTGACAAGACGCTTATCGGCGTCATCACACAGGACAGCGCGCAAAACGGCTATTACGAGGAGGCTGACAAGATAGTCAAATGTGCCATGACCGTGGTAACGGCGCTTGGAACGGTCATGATCCCCCGCAACTCGCGCGAGTTTGCGCTTGGGAATTTTGACGCCGTGAAAAGAAATGTTTACAAATCCACGCATTTCGTGTTTCTTCTCGGCATTCCCTTAACGGCAGGCTTCGTTCTGGTTGCCGAAAATCTGATTCCTTGGTTTTTGGGCTCTGCCTATATGGAGAGCATTCTGCTTTTACAGCTCTTGGCACCGCTAGTCTTCATCATTGGCTTAAGCAACGTCTTTGGCTTGCAGTACCTCGTGCCCTGCAAGAAGGACAAGCGCTTCACCGCAGCCATTCTTTCAGGCGCAGTGACAAACCTCGCGCTCAACATCCCCTTGATTTACTTTTACAAGGCAACGGGCGCCGTTCTCGCCTCGGTCATTTCAGAGGCGGTTGTCACGCTTGTGATGCTCTTCTTCGTGAAAAGAGAGCTTTCCTTCCGCGAAATCTTCGCGCCCCTCTGGAAGCCGCTTTTTTCGGCAGGGCTCATGCTCATCGTCTGCACGCCCATCGCCAAGTCGCTTTCTCCGTCCATTCTCCACACCGCGCTTTTGGTTGGTGCGGGTGTTCTCGTTTACGGGCTTTCGATTCTTTTGCTGCGCGACGCCTTGGCTTTCGATTTGCTGCAAAAAATGAAGAGCAAGCTTTTGAAAAAGCGATAATTTTTTTCGCCTGTCTTTTTCTCGCACCGATTTGTTATGCTGCCTTTGCATTTTAAAGAAAGGAGGAAGGCCACTTGTTCGGATATGTAAAGCCCTTAGAAAGCGAGCTTCTCGTTCGGGAATACGAGCTTTACCGTGCCATTTATTGCGGTGTCTGCCGCTCCTTACGCAAGGAAACGGGCATTTTCTCCTCTATGCTTTTATCCTACGATACCGTCTTTCTGGCGCTCTGCCGTATGCTTTTGAAGGATAACGCCTTAAATTGCAAAAAAAAGGCCTGTATCGCCCATCCCTTCCGCAAGCGCGCTTGCCTATGCAATGACCCTGACCTTTCCTATGCCGCAAGGGTTTACGCCATCCTTTCCTATGAAAAGCTGAGAGACACCCTGCACGACGGCGGCTTTTTCAAAAAATGCTTTGCGCTTTTCTGGCTTCCCTATTTCAAAAGAGCCAAGCGGCGCGCAGCACTTCCTGCGCTTGCCGAAAAAATCCGCCTGCATTTAGACGAGCTTTATGCGCTGGAAAAGGACAAGGCCGCCTCGGTGGATTTACCTGCGGAGGCCTTCGGCGCGATGCTCGGCGAAATTTTCAAGGAGGGCGTTGAAGAGGACAAGGCCGAGGCCTACTACCAAATCGGCCTTCACCTTGGGCGCTACATTTATATTGCAGACGCCGCTGAGGACAGAGAAAAGGACAAAAAGAAAAAGAATTACAATCCTTTTCTTTTGCTGTACGGCGACGCATACAATCAAAAGGACACCAATCAAAACATTTATACAGCCCTGCTCTATGAATTACAGCAGCTGGCCAATTACGTAGAAACGCTCCCCTTCGGTCAAAAGGCCGCGGCAGAGCACATTATCAAAAACACCGTGTATCTCGGGCTCCGCGAGCGCATCCGCTTCCTTCTGCCCGAAGACGCTAAGCAGAAAGGAGCTTCCTATGAGCAATCCCTATAAGGTTTTGGGCATTTCACCCGATGCCACCGATACCGAGGTCAAAAACGCGTATCGCGCCTTGGCGAGAAAATACCACCCCGACAACTATACCGCAGACAACCCCTTGGCCGACCTTGCAACCGAAAAGATGAAGGAAATCAACGAGGCCTACGAGCAAATTCAAAGAGAGCGCGCAAGGGGCACCGCCCATCACACGGAAAACGGCAAAAGCTACACCTATGCCGACATTCGCGCCATGGTGCAGGCGCGCCGCTTCCGCGAGGCCGCCGCGGCCCTCTCTGCCATTCCCGCAGAGGAGCGCACAGCCGACTGGCACTATTTGCAAAGCATCGTGCTCATGCAAAAGGGCTTTGTAAACGATGCCGCGCGCGAGCTTGAAATCGCCTGCAATATGGATCCGACCAATCAGGAATACCAGCAAGCCAAGCAAATGTTCAACCAGCAAGGTGCAGGCTTCGGGCAGAACTACTATCAGCAAACGGGCTATACCTCCCGCCGCCAAAGCGACGGATGTGACCTTTGCTTCGGTCTGCTCTGGGCAGACTGCTGCTGTGAGTGCCTTGGCGGCGACCTCATCCCCTGCTGCTGACGCAATCCGTAAAATCCTTTTACGAGGAAACAACCGTGAAAGAAACGAAAAAAATAACCGTTTGCGCGATGCTCGCCGCCTTTTCGGTGGTTTTGCTTGCGATTGGCGCCCTCTTTAACGTTTTGGATTTATCCATGGCCGTCATCGCCTCGCTTCCCGTTTTATTCGCGCATTTAGAATTCCGCAAATCTTACCCTTGGCTGCTTTGGGCCGTTACCTCGCTTTTATCCTTGCTTTTGGTGACGCCAAAGGTCGCGCCCCTGCTTTACGCCGTTTTCTTCGGCTTTTATCCCATTTTAAAAACGGCGCTTGAAAATTTGCCGCGCATTTTGGAATGGGTTTTGAAGCTCTGCCTTTGTCAGCTTGCCTTTTGGGCATACTTTCTTCTGGGCACCTTCGTCTTTATGCTGCCCGATGCCCTGATGCCGACAAGCGTTCTTTTCTGGATTTTCAACGGTGGCGTGATGCTTGTTTTCGTTCTTTATGACATCGTCCTTTCCCGTCTTGTGACCTTTTACGCCTTTAAAATTCGGCCGCGCATTGCCAAATTTCTGAAATAATGATTCTTTTTGAGCCGCCAAGGGCGGCATGGAGATGCTTATGAAAATCGGTTTTATTTCTCTTGGATGCTCTAAAAACCTCGTGGATACCGAGGTTATGCTACATAAGCTCGTAGAGGCGGGGTATGAAATTACGCCCGACGAATGCGAGGCAGACATTCTCATTATCAACACCTGCGGCTTCATCGCCACTGCCAAGCAGGAGTCCATCGACACCATTCTGGAGATGGCAGAGCTGAAGAAGGAGGGGAGCCTAAAGGCCATTTTGTGCGTTGGCTGCCTTGCCGAGCGTTACCGCGAGGAAATTCTTGCCCAGCTGCCCGAGGTTGACGGCGTGCTTGGCGTTGGTTCTCTTTCGGAAATTGTCAATGCCGTTCAGCGCTTGGAAAACGGCGAGCGCGGGGTTTCCGTCTTTCTTGACAAGGAAACGGCCTCTCTTGGCGGCGAGCGCGTTTTGACAACGCCCGCCTACACGGCCTATTTAAAGGTTGCCGAGGGCTGTGACAATCTCTGCACCTACTGCGCCATTCCTCTCATTCGCGGCCGCTTCCGCTCCCGCACGGTAGAGGATATTGTCAAGGAGGCCAAGGAGCTTGAAGCCCTCGGCGTCAAGGAGCTTAACCTCATCGCGCAGGACACCACACGCTACGGCCTCGATATTTACGGAGAATATGCACTTGCGCGGCTCGTTCGCGCCATCTGCGCCGAAACGAGTATTCCTTGGATTCGCCTGCTTTACTGCTATCCCGACAAAATCACGGACGAGCTGATTGATGAGCTGCGCGACAATCCGCGTCTTGTCAAATATATGGATATTCCCATTCAGCATTACGCCGACCCCGTTTTGAAGGCCATGAACCGCCACGGAGATTCTGCGCTCATTGCCGACACGGTCAAGCGCCTGCGCGATGGCGTTCCCGGCATCACCCTGCGCACCACCGCCATGGTCGGCTTCCCGGGCGAGACCGACGAGGATTTTGAGGCACTTGCCACCTTTGTGAAGGAAACGCGCTTTGATCGCTTTGGCGCCTTTACTTACTCAGCCGAGGAGGGCACGGCGGCCGCCTCGCTCGACAATCAGATTGACGAGCAGGTAAAGCAAGACAGATACGATGTCTTAATGCAGCTGCAGCTTGATATTTCCGCCGCCTTGCAGGAGGAGAAAATCGGTGCGGTTGTGCCCGTGCTTTGCGAGGGGTATGACGCCGTTGCCAAGGTGTATTTCGGTCGCTCCGAGGCAGATGCGCCCGACGTTGACGGAAAAATTTATTTTTCCTCCAAAAAGAAGCTTTCCGAGGGCGAGTTCGTCCTTGTGCATATCACGGAAGCCTTGGATTACGATTTAATCGGCTTTGCCGTAGAAAAAGCAAAGGAGTCTTAACCATGCAAAAGAAAAGTCTCAATCTTCCCAACGTGCTTTCCCTGCTCCGCGTGGCAATGGTGCCTGCGTTTATGGCAACCCTTCTTTTTATGCAGGAAATTGCCATTTGGGGCAGAATCGTTCCCCTTTTGATTTTCGCGCTTGCCTCCTTCACCGACTTTTTAGACGGCTACATTGCCAGAAAGCGCAACCTCGTTACCGATTTCGGCAAGCTGATTGACCCCTTGGCCGACAAGTTTATGGTGTTCGGTGCCTTGATTTCCCTTCTGGTAACCGACACGAAAATTGCGCCCGTCTTGGTTTGGGTTGCCGCCATCATTATGTTCCGCGAGCTTGCCGTTACCTCGCTTCGCCTCGTTGTTGCAGGCAAAAGCGGAACGGTGGTTGCCGCCTCCTTCTTTGGAAAGCTCAAAACGGTTTCGCAAATCGTCGGCTTTCTTCTGATTTTCATCGACCCCATTTTAGGCGACCTTTTTCCCTTCTTGCAAAACCGACTGGTTTCCTATATCGCCATGGGTGCTATGACCTTCACAACCATCTTTTCGGGCATTGATTACGCCGTTGCCCTCTTCCCTCTTATTGATACGAACGAATAAAAGAGCTGCCTCGCTGTTCGCGAGTCACCAAAAAGGAGCCGTTGCGGCTCCTTTTTTGCTCTTTGTGCCTTTGTTGGCACAAAATGATGCGGGCTGCCTCCAATAAGACAGCCCGTTTTATTCAAAAAGCCGATATGGTTTTCCATATCGGCTTTTTCTTTTTTATTGTAGATTTTCAAAGCAACAGGCACAGCAAAAAGGGAATGACCAAGGCGGGAAGCATATTGGCCACGCGCAGCTTGGAAACGCCCATCAGATTCAAGCCGATAGAAATGATAATCAGACCGCCAACGCAGGTCATTTCATTGATAGAAGGAAGTGCGGAAAGCATCGCCGAAACGTCCGCCGCGGCGCCCATATTCCCCGCAATCAGCTTGCCGACCAAGAAGGCCGCCGTGCTTAAAAGGCCTTGATAGATAAAAACGGGAAAGGCGGAAAGAGAAACGCCGATGCCAAGCGAGGTAGCAAGCACGAAGCCCGTAATTCCGTCAAGCAGCGACTTGGCAATCAAAATCTGCGAATCGCCGAAAAGCCCGTCGCGCAAGGAGCCGATGATGGCCATTGCACCAACACAAAAGATAACGGACGCCGTCACGAACCCCTCCGCCAAGCGCGGCGGGGCTTTTTCTTTTCCGTCGGCCGATGCCTTGGGGGTCAGCTTTTTCTGCACAAAGTCGCCAAGCGTTCGCATACGGCGCTCAATATCTATCCATTCTCCAAGCGCAACGCCAAGTGCCATAGACAAAATAGGAATCAGAATATGGTAAGAGGAAAGTCCCTCCGTTTTGGAATAAACCGTGGCATAGCCGATTAAATCCGAAAGGCCTAAATACAAAACGCAAAGACCAACCCCCTGCAAGACCGCCTTGCTGATGCGCTCGGGGATTCCCTTATGCAAAAGCGCGCCCAAGACGCCACCGACAAGAACGGCGGCAAAATTCACGATACTGCCAAGTAAAAACATTCTTTCGCTCTTTTCTTTTTAATTTTCTCCTATTGTAGCACAGCTTCCCTCGCTTTTCAAGAGAAAAGGCAAAAAAACCAAAAAGGGTCAAAAAAAGCCCCGAAGCCTTAGCCCCCCTTCAAGCGTCATTTGCCCTACAATACATACGGGAGGAGAAAGTCGCCGGGGGCTTCGGGCCGCGAAGCCTCTTTTTCTTTCCCAAAGCAAAACGAAAGGGAAAGGAACTCTATGGAAAACGAGGCCGAAAAAGCAAGCACCGAGGCGCGCTTAGCGAAAAAAATGCTTCATTATTTTGAAACGGCAGGCTGCGAGGGCAGCGAATACAAGGAGCTTCTTCCCTCCTTTGTCCGCTTTGGAAGAAGAGAAGGCCTTTCTGTTAAGGCGCTCTCTCTTTTGCGGGAAAAGAGCGAGGCCTTCAAGGAGGCCTACGAGGAATGCGAGGAAATTTTGAAGGACAGAATCACGGATGGGGCGCTCTGTCGCCGTTTGGATTCCTCCTTTGCCAAATTTCTTTTGTCCGCGCGCTACGGCTACTCCGACAAGGAGGAGGACGGTGGGACAGAGGCCTTCTCCCTTACCGTTTCGGTGAAGGAGCCGACAGAATGAAAAGCACCGAGCTTTCCTTATCCGTTACAAAACGGCAATACGATTTCCTTTCGTCCACCGCCACAGAGGTTCTGTTTGGCGGGGCGGCGGGCGGCGGGAAATCCTACGGACAGTTGGTGGACGCGTTCGTGTACGCCTTGCGCTATCCTGCATCCAAGCAGCTGATTCTGCGGCGCACCTATGCAGAGCTGGAAAAATCCCTTATCCGCGTTTCCCTCGGTCTTTACCCCAATGAAATCTACCGTTACAATTCCTCAAATCACACAGGGAAATTCAAAAACGGCAGCGTCATTGACTTCGGGTACTGCGCCGTGGAGAACGACGTTTTCCAGTATCAGTCCGCCGAATACGACGTTATCCGCTTTGACGAGCTGACGCACTTCACCGAATTTCAATACCTGTATCTGATCTCCCGTTTGCGTGGGGCCAACGGCTATCCGAAGCAGGTGAAATCCTCCACCAACCCCGGTGGCATTGGGCACGCCTGGGTTAAGGAACGGTTTATCGATCCTTCTCCTCCCAATACCCTCTTTTCCGAGGGAAAGAACTCCCGCATTTTTCTTCCCTCCTTTATTGATGACAATCTTTTCTTGACGGAGGGCGACCCAGACTACAAAAAGCGCCTGCTTGAGCTTCCCGAGGCCCAACGGAAAGCCCTACTGTACGGCGACTGGAACATTTTTGAGGGGCAGTACTTCCCCGAATTTTCCGAGGCGCTTCACGTGGTTGACCCCTTTCCCATTCCGTCCGACTGGCGACGGTATCGCACGATTGATTACGGACTTGACCGACTGGCTTGCTTATGGGTGGCTATTGCACCAAACGAGGACGTTTATGTTTACAAGGAGCTTTGCGAGTCAAATCTCATTATCTCGGAGGCGGCCGCCGCCATACGAAAACGGAACGGGGAGGACAAAATTTACGCCACCTTGGCACCGCCTGATTTATGGAGCCGTTCGCAAGAAACAGGAAAGAGCAAGGCACTTCTTTTTGCAGAGCACGGCGTCAGCTTCACACGATCCGGCAACAACCGCGAGACCGGTTGGCTTGCCCTGAAGGAATTGCTTAAAATTCGTGAAGACGGAACGCCTCGCCTGCGCATTTTCAGACAGTGCCGCGAGCTTTGCCGTTGCTTGCCGATGCTCCAGATAAACCCCGATGCACCAAGTGACGTTTTGACCGAACCCCACGCCATTACCCACGCGCCCGACGCCTTGCGCGGCTTTGCCATCACCTTCACGCGCGCCGCCAAGGAGGAGGGGGCAACGAAGCGGCGCGCGTGGAACGACGACTTGTGGGAGGACTACCGCCATGCCTCCGACGAGCAAAAGCGATACCTAAAACAAAAATACGGAGAACCACTATGAATCTTTCCCACATTGATAACAGGCTTTCCTTTTTTAAGAGTCTGTATCAAAAAAACCGCGACAAGCAGGGAGCCCTTCTTTTGCGCTTGGAGCGACATTTGTCGCAATACAAGGGTGCAAAGGAAATAGACGGCTCATCCGAGGCGGCCTCCGTCGTGAGAAACATCACCTACGAGCTGATTGAGTCCGAAATCTCCACGCAAATTCCCGCCCCTGCGGCCGAGGCCAAGCACTATACCGAGCAAAACGACAGAAACGCCAAGGCTATCGAGCGGCTTTGCTCCCAGCTGCGCAACGAGCTTCCCTTTGAAAGACTGAATGACCTTGACGAGCGCTTTACCTACATTTACGGCGGTAGTGTCTGGCTTGTGGAATGGGACGACTCCCTTCTTTACCGCGGTGTGTCGGGCGGTGTGCGCGTTTCCTGCCTTTCCCCGATGGACTTTATTCCCGAGGCCGAGGTTTATGACGTTGCGGATATGGAATACTGCTTTTTGCGCTTCGACACCACCAAAAACGCCATTGTTCGCCGCTTCAATCTGAACGAAGAGGCGGCCGCCGCGCTCGGCGAGGGTGAGGACGAGGATGACGTTTTGGAAATGATAGTCTGCTTCTGGCGAAATGACGAGGGCTTTGTTTCACAGTTCATTTACTGCGGTGACACCGTGCTTTCCGATCTTGAGGACTACTACGCAAGAAAAACGAAAAAGTGCCGACATTGCCATAAAAAAGAAGCCCTTTGCACCTGTCAAAGCCCCGCCTTCTATCTTGCCTCCGACGAGGAGGAAATTTTATCCGAGGATATTTTGCTTGAAAGCGGCAGGGTCATTCCCGCCTTCTCTCCCGTTATCGAAGACGGAGAGTGCCAAGAGTGCCTGCGCCCAACCCGACTGCCCTATTACAGACCGCGGCGCTTTCCCATCGTTATCCGCAAAAACACCTCGGAGGAAAGGTCGCTTTTGGGACAGTCGGACTGTGCCTTTATCCGCCCCCAGCAGCAGCAAATCAACAAGATTGAAAGCCGCATTCTGCAAAAGCTGATGCGCTCGGGCATCACCCCCATTCTACCCGATGACGCAGAGCTGACGCTTGACAACTCCATTTTCGGCCAGGTTATCAAGCTTCGCTCGGGAGACGAGCGCGAGCGCTACGGTGTTTTGGACACGACTCCCATCATTGCCCAGGATGTTGAGCAATCCGAGCGGCTTTATCAGCACGCCAAGCGCATTCTCGGCATTACCGACTCTTATCTCGGCATGAGCGATGCAAGCGCGCAGTCAGGCTATGCCAAGCGCATTCAGGTTGAGCAGGCGGCAGGCCGCCTTGATTCCAAGCGCAAGATGAAGCAGGCGGCCTATGCCGATATTGACAGACTTCTCTTTGAGTTTTTCTTGGCTTATGCCGACGAGCCGCGCCCCCTTTCCTACCGCGACGCCTTCGGAAAGCGGCACCACACCGCCTTCAACCGTTACGACTTTCTTTTGTATGACGAGAAAAGCGGCCAATACAGCTATGACGACGGCTTTCTCTTCTCGGTGGATCAAAACGGCGCCTTAGAGCAGCAAAGAGACGCACTCTGGCAGAAAAACCTGGAGAACCTGCAAGCCGGCACGCTGGGCGACCCGAAAAGCAACGCAACGCTCTTACACTACTGGCAATGTCAGGAGCGCGCGCATTACCCCTATGCCAGAGAAAACGTGGAGTATTTCCGCGCCTTAACGGAAAAGGAGGAAGAGAGCCCGCCTCTTCCCTCTACTGAAAGGAGTGAACAAGGAAACGCACATGGCAACGCTTGAGGATTTCATCAAACAACACCTGCAAAACAAAAAAATTGAGGACTACGAAAGCTGGCTTGTCAAATACGGCCAAAGCGCCGAGGGCGCGTATAAAAACGCAGTCAGAGCGGCCGACACGGCCGCGGCCGAGGCCAAGGCAACATACGGCACGCGAGGCGCCGCTCTTTTGGCGCGCGGCTTGACGGGAAGCGGATACAGCGACTATTTAAGCGGTCTTGCCTATACCGAAAAGCAAAGAGCCGTTCGTGACGCAAAGAGCGCGTATACCAAAGCAAACGCTGCCAATCAAACGGCTTACGCCGCTTATCTTGACAAAGAAAGGGATGAGGCTGTCAAGACGGCCGAAAAGGAGGCCGAAAGGCGCAAAAGCCTTTTCCTTTCCCTCCTCTCGCAAAACGTGGAGGATGAGGAAAGTGCCGCTGCCTTCCTGACGGAAAACGGGCTTGACGCGGAAACGGCGGCACGTATGGCCAAAAAGAGCGTTTCAATGGTAAAGAACGCCTCCTCCGTCAAAAAAGCGGTTCTGAGCTATGCTTTGAATCACTATATGCCCTACAAGGCTACGTATGACTATGCCATTTCCTACGGTCTTTCTCCCGCAGTTGCCGAGGAGATTGCCAAAACCGCCCACAGCGCTTTGAACGCAAACTACAATCCCGAGGACTATTTTTAAAACGAAAGGAATTTCAATATGAAAAAGCAAACCACGAGGGTTAACCCTTACGCAACAGGCAGCCTGCAGCCCATCGCCGCACCGCACAAAAATGAAAACGAGCCCAAGTCCACCGTGACGAAGGGCGACGATTTGCGCGCCAAGAAAAAGCAGAGATAAAAGCAAAGAAAGGAAAACGATATGGAAGACTTGAACGTTTCAAAAGAGGCGAAGGCCTCTTCCCTTGAAGAAGTCCAAACGGACGAAGCTGCTCTCGAAACGAGCGAAGAGGAAAGCCTCTTGAGCGAAGAGGAAAGCCTCTTGCGCGAAGAAGAAGCCCCCTCGACCGAAGAAGAGGAGGCGATTTCCGCGCAACCGACAGAGGAGGATTACGCGCGCTTGGCCGAGGAGGACTTGGCAGAAATCAAGCGGCTTGACCCCACCTATCTCGCCCTTTCCCACTTAAGCCAGCTTCCCTTTGCGCGCCGCTTTGCCGCCTTACGCGATATGGGTCTTTCTGTCAGAGAGGCCTTGGCCGCCTCTAACCCCCGTTTTCCCAAAGAAAACGGCAAGGCGCACCTGCTTCCCAGCGCAAGCAAGGGGGCAAGCTCGCCTCTCGGCACGCTGTCCGGCGAGGAAATGCGCCACGCCAAAGCGCTTTTTTCGGATTTAACGGACGCTGAGATACAAAAGCTCTACCGCCGCGTCAAATCCACCTATTCTTATTAAAACGAAAGGATTTTTTATGCTGACGCTGATAAAAATCATTGGCCGCGGCCCCAACGTGCCTGAGCCTGAGCATCTTGCACTCACGGAAAAAGCGGCGGTAAAGAAGGGTGTTGCTTACGCCCTTAAGGACGGAAGGCTTATTCCCGCCTCCGATACCCTGTCTCTTCTGCCCACCTACGTTGCACAAAGAGACGAACAAGAGACAACCGCCCCTCTCGTTTATCGCATTACGGAGGATATGATTTTTTCCGTACCGCTTGCAAGCGAGGCGGCCGCCCTTATCGACGGCGAGGAATACCTCTTCTCTGCCGACGGTCAAAGGCTCTCCTCTCAAAAAAGAGAGGGCGCTCTTCGCGGCGCCATTCTGATGGACAAGCGCGGCGCGGCCCTTCCCGGTGACGCCGTTCTCGTCCGCTTCTCCCGTATATAAAAACCAACTGAAAGGAAATCTGTTATGTCCATTATTTATTCTGAAAACAGCGGCTTGAACAACGCCGCAATCGGCAAGCTGGAAACACCCCTGAAGATGATTATTGAGCACGAGAGCGATTTGCAGACCAAAAGAGGCGGCATTTGCGACTGGCTCTTTAACGTCGAACGCTCCACGCGCTTTGGCGAGACGGTGGTTGGCCAGAACGAATTTGGCGTTTTTGCCGCAACCGAGGAGGGTGCAGGCGCCGAGAACGATGAAATTCGCGAAACCTACCGCAAGTTCATCGAGCACATCCAGTTTATGAAGGAGTTTACCATCACCGCGCAGATGATGGAGGACGCCAACTACGGCGTTGCCGCCGACGCCAAGCGCCGCGCGGAGAACTTCACCCGTGCCTATTACAAGACGATGCACAAAATTTGCGAGTACGCCTTGGCAAACGGCACCAAGGAGTCAGGCGTTTTTGCCAGAGCCAACCTTGACTTAACCGCGCCCGACGGTCTTCCCCTTTTCCACACCGCGCACAAATGGGGCGCAGGCGACAAGGAGGGCACCCAGAGCAACTTCTTCTTCGGCGACCTCTTTAAGAGCGGTGCCGAGGGCGAGCGCGTTTATTCCACCGCCGCCTTTGAGGCGGCGCTCGGCGAGCTTTCCTCCAAGCTGCGCAATATGAAGGACGAGAACGGCGAAATTCTCGGCTACACCGCCGACACCATCATTCTCCCCGGCAACCGTCCCGCCGCGGAAGCAATTGCCAAGAAGGTTTGCGGCTCCGAGGGCGCGCTTGGCAACGGCTACAATGATATCAATCTGCAGTTTGGCAACTGGAACGTCGTCGTTATGCCCGATTGGCAGACGGAGGATGACCGCGTGATGATTATGTCCTCCGAGGCCAACAAGAACCTTTGCGGCAATATGTTCTTCAACCGCGTGCCCTTGACCGTCTCCAACTGGGTGGATAACCACACGGGCAACTACATCTGGAACGGCAGATGCCGCTTCGGCGTGGGCTTTGGCTCCTACAAGCACATTCTTCTGGCTGTTGATTCCGCCGCCGAGGTGGAGAACAGCACCAAGCTGTAAAGGCAAAAAGGAGACGCTATGACAGGAAAAGAACTGATGGCCTTGGTTGCCCGCATGGGCTTTTCCAAGAGCCTTGACGAGAACGAGCCGTATTTTTACCAGATTACCAGCCTTTCTCTTTTACAAATCTCCCGTCATTTTCCCTTGACCAAAACCATTACCCTAAACCACAAGGACGGCGATTCCTACTACACCGAGTATGACCTTGGCGTCCTTTGCGATGACTTCCGTTCTTTTCCCGAACAGCCCCTGCGTCTTGGCTCTCTTCTTCTGCAGGAGGGGCGCGACTTTCTTTTAGAGGAAAGTCGCGTTCGTCTTGCCAAGGGTCACGAGGGCAGCTTGGAGATTCGCTATTTGCGCCTTCCCGAGCGGCTTCACGCCGACAACATGGAAAAGGAGCTGGATATTGCGCCCGAGGCCCTCTCCCTGCTCCCCCTTCTCGTTGCCTCATATCTTTGGGCAGACGACAGGGCCGAGCTTGCCTCGCACTACCTCGGGCTTTTCCGCTCGGAGCTTGCCGATATGAAACGCGCGCATCTTGCGCACGCGCCCGGTGGCTATCAATGCAGAAACGGATGGGACGCTCCATGAAGAACACCTCTCGCGTTTATACCCGAAGCATTCCGCGCTTTCGCGGCGTTGATTTTTCCGTGGACGATACCGCCCTATCCTTTGAACGCTTCGCCAATATGAAAAATATGTGGAAGGATTGGCAAAGCGACGATGGCCCGGCCGTTGAGGCCTTTCCCGGCTACCGCATTCTTGCCTCCTTCGGCAAGCGCATATACGGTCTTTTCATACAAAGAATCAAGGGTGAGGAATACTTATTGCTACACGCAGACGAAAAGCTTTTTCGCTTTAGCACCGCGCTTTGTCATCAGCCTGCGGCGCTCAGCGCGCAGGCCCCCATCTTCTCCGCGCTTCCAAATAAGGAGGGCTGCGGCTTTCAGTCGGGCGAATATTTTTATCTTCTGGTTGACGGCAAGCTGTTTCGCATTGATGAAGTGGGCGCTTGCCGTGCCTTACCCGACGAAACGGATTTGCCCTACGTGCCAACCGTTTTTTATAACGGGAGCCACCACGAGCAGCGCAACCTTTTAACCGATGAGGTGCGCGAGGTGCTTTCCGCCGAGGCGCTGGAGGAGGGAGAAAGCACGCCGTATGACAACCTCGTTTTTCTTCCCTTGCCCAACGCATCGGGCTGCTGTGCGGTCAAAGCGGGCGGCCCGATAGCCTCGCCAAGCAGCGTTATCATTCCGCGCTTTGCGGACATCGAGGGCGTTACCTATATCGTAACGGGCATTGCGGCAAACGGCTTTTCGGGGCTTACTAACCTCGTTTCCGTCTCCATTCCCGACACCGTCACCGAAATTGGCGCTTATGCCTTTGCAGGCTGTCTTTCTCTTTCCGAAATCACCCTGCCAAGCTCGGTACGTTATATCTGGAATCACGCCTTTGCTTTTTGCCCCTTTCTAACCACCGTCACGCTGAGCGAGAGCCTTTCCTCCGTGGGCGCGGACGCCTTTATGGGAGACGAGCGCTTAACGAGCGTTTATTTTCCTTACACCGAGGCCGCCTTTCGCGGCATCTCCTTCGAGGATGACCCGCCCTTTCCCGAGACGGTGACGGTGTATTTTGAGGCAACAGCCACGCAGCGCGCCTTGAAGCTTTTTGTTTGCCCCGTATATTCCCCTGCCCTTTCCGTTGAAAAAGCCTTTTTGGGAAGCGAGAGGATCAGCGAGGGCGGCTCCTTGCTTGACGGCGCCTTCGTGCGCTACGTGCCGCTTGTAAAGGACGGCCTTGTTTCTTCCGTTTGTCTTTTGACTTCAGACCCTGCCGTGCTTTTGGGGCGAAGCCTGACTTTGCAGCTTTTGGCCTCTCCCTCCCTTTTCGCCACCCCTAAGGGCTTCAAGGCCTTTGGCGAGGGCGGCCTTTCCTTGACAGGCAGAGAGGCCGTGCTTGGCTGTCGCGCCACGGGAGAATACGATGGGCGCATTTTCTTTACGGGAAATCCGCTTCTTCCCAACACCGTTTTCTTCTCCGCCCCCGACGAGACGGGCTACAACAACCCCCTCTATATCGGCAACCTCAATTACTTCAACGACGGTCTTTCCTCCGTTCCCAACCGCGCCCTTTTGGGTACGGGAGACGTTTTGATGGTTATCAAGGAGGACGGCACCTCGGAAAGCGGTATCTATTACCATTCCGGCGAAAGCACGACGCACGCCTTTGTGCCGCGCATTTATCCTGCAAAGTCGGGCGCTGCGGGCATTGGCGCTGTCGGGGGCGCCATCAACTTTCGCGATGACCCCGTTTTTCTGACAGAGGGCGGGCTTTTATCCGTTTCGCGTCAAGCGGTCAATTTGGAGCGCTCCCTTGTCAATCGCTCCCGTTCTGTCAATCTTCGCCTTTGCCGCCAAAAGCTCTCCTGTGCTAAAATGGCCGTTTTTGAAGGGTATTTATGCCTGCTGACAGACGGAAATCTGTACCTGGCAGACAGTCGGGAAACCTACCGCTATCCAACGGGCGAGCTTCAATACGAATGGTATTTTATCACAGGGATAGGTGATTTTGAAAACGATACCCCTCTTTACCGCTATGCAGAGGCCTTGCCAAAGGGGGCTGACGGCGCCCATATTCAGCTTTCCGAGAGAGGCGGCGAGGAAGCAGAGGGAACCGTTTATTCGACCTTGAGCGAAGAGGGCGAGATGCTTTACTACGTAAAGAACGGAGACCTCCGCTACGCCGTTGATACGGACGGAGAACGAAAGGGGGGCGTTCTTTCGCCTGCCAGCCTGCTTGTCGCAGGCAAAAAGGCCCTTTACTTCGCAACGGAAAACGGCAAGCTCGGTTGCTTCAACACCGACAAGCGCGGACTTTCTCTTTACCGTACCCTGCCCTCTTCGCTGTATTGCTTACAAAACGGCAGATACACGCCCCTCTCTCTTAAGGGCGGCGACATACAAAGTGAGGACGCCATTTCGCATATCCCCCTATACGCCAAGGAAGAGGAGAGCTTTCGGGAGGTGGGAAGCTTCCCTGTCTACCAAAACGGCGAGGAGATTTCTCTCGCCGCACTTTTGGAGGAGGGAAAGCCCGGGCGCATCCCTGCTTTTTACTATTCCTTCAACGGTCACCGCTATCCCGTTGGCTGTGCCACGGCCAAGGATGACGGTGGGCTTCCACAGCTACGCAAGAATACCCTTTCAGGCACGCTTGCCTTGCGCTTAAAGCTGCTTGGCCCGGTCCATCTTCGCGTTGAGGCGCGAACGGACAAACGCGCCTGGCACACCGTTGATATCTGCCAAACGGATACGGCAGATTTTGAGGGCGCCGACTTTTCTGCCTTTTCCTTCTCCGAGGACACCGCCGTTACCCTTCCCATTCGGGAAAAGGAGCGTGGCTTTAGCGAGAAGCAGCTGGCCTTCTTTTCGGAGGTCTTTCGCTCTCCCTTTGGCATTTACAGCCTCGCCTACTCCTACACCCCCGCAGGTAAGCTCTGACAGACGCACAAAAATCCAACAAAAAAGGAGGCCCTCGCTCCTTGTGGGCGAGGGCAATAAGCTATGAGTATATCCAAAATTTTAAATGCCGAGCTTGAGGAAAGCACCGTTTCCTCGCTCGCAACGCGCCCCTCTTCGCCTTCTCTTTACGGAGGACGGACGCTTTCTGCCAAGGAGCTGCGCGCCGCCTTCGATAAGCTTCCGCTTTTGCTTGTCGAGCGCTTCAACGCCCTAATCGACGCCTTGGGACTTTATACGGATGAAGCGCGCAGTGCTTCCTTGGCCGCGCTCGTTGCAACGGGTATTGCCAAGGGGCATTCCTTGGAGGAGCTCTTTGCCGACATTACCTCCGGCCGCTTTTCCACTTACCTTTCCCTTGATGGCGACGCCAGTCTTTCTGAGGCCTTCACTGCGTGCAAAGCAGAGCTTACAGCCTTTTCCAAGACGCTTGACGCTCTTTCCGAGGGCAAGGAGGCCATACTTGCGCGCCTTTTGGCCGAGGAAAGCACCCGCGCCACCGAAGATGCCGCGATAAAGGCGCGCACCGATGCCATTGAAAAGGAGGGGCGCGACGCCCTTGCTTCCCTGAAAAGAAGCCTCCCTTACGGCTTTCGCATTGCCGAAGCCCCCTCAAACGAGTATGCAAAGGTCTACCGCCTTGAATACCGCACAGGAGAGGACGCCATGGGAGACCCACTTTATTCCCCCGCGCTTTCCTCGGTCGATATCAACATTCCGCGAGATTTGGTTGTTAAAAGCGGCGTGCTTCGCACGTGCGAAGTGGCGGGGGTGCCCGTTGCCTCCTACGAGGTTGGCGAGGCCTACATCGACCTGACGCTTTCCTCGGAAAACGCCGATCATATTTACATTCGCGTTGGCGACCTTGTCAAAACCACGGTACTTCGCGCCGAGGGTGAGGGCGACATTGTGACGGAAATAACCGCCGTCGGCAACAGCCTGACGCTCAACAAGGGACTTTGCTCTGCCGATTTTGCCAAAAAAGCGGAGCTTGAGGCATTGCACACGCTGACCGACGAAAAAACAGGACAGGTTTATCTCTGTTCGCTTGCCTTGAAGGATGGAATGCCCGGCATTCTTTTGACCGAAAAGGCTTAAAAATCTCGAAAGGAAATCAAAATGTCAACATTTATTAACATTTTATCCGACACTACCTTTGCCGAAAAAATGGACACGCAGAACGCCCTTTTGCGCGTTTTGGCGCGCAAGGAAACGCTGTACCCGAATTCATGGCAGGAGCTTCAGGCGTTGGTGCGCACAGGCGTTGCCAAGGAGCTGCTTTCGGTGGGGGATCAGCTGATTTGCCAAAAGGAAGGAAAAAATCTCATTTGGGACGTTGTTGGGCTTGACGACGAGAGCGTATCCCACGCCGACGGCACGCCGCGCCACTCTCTTACCCTTCAGCTGCATAACCCTATCGCGTTGCTTCCCTTTGCGCTCTCGCACTCCCTTTTCTTTTGCTCCTCAAAGCTCCCGGCAGGCACCTATTCCTTTTATCTGTATGGAAAGAAGCCTCTTTCTACCACGGATTTGCTTGAGGGTGGGGACTGCTATTACCACTTCACGCTGCAAAAGGACGTGCCGGCGGGCGGCCACCTCTTCTTTCCGTGGACGGTGGGCAAAACGGCCGTAAGCACCCCCCTTTCCACCTTCACCTCCGCCTTTGCCACCACCCCCATAGAGACGGTCTCGGTATACGAGGGGCAAAGCGGCACGGCTCTCCCCGTTTCCGCCCTTGCCTCCGCAGAGCGCATTCGCTACGGCTACAACCTTTGGCGCTATTCCATGATTCGCACCTATCTCAACAGCAATGCCCCCAAGGGCAGTATTTTTAAGGGCACGCCCACCGCGTGCGAGCATTACGCCACCTGGAATTACGACGTTAACGGCTTTATGTACGGACTTGACGAGGATTTTCTCGCAGTGCTTTACCCTGCAAAAAAGAAAAGCCGCGAAAACAAGGTGTTTTTCGGCGGTGCGTATACCGAAACCGAGGACCTTTTCTTCTTGCCCGCCGAAAGCGAAATCTTTGCCGCCCCCACCCTCGACGGAGGTGAAAGCGAGGGCGCTCCTTACCGCTACTACCGCTTCTTTTCCGAAAACGTCGCCCCCACGGCCGAAAAGGACAAGGCACGCATCAAGTATCAAAACGGCGTTCCGACCTCTTGGCTTTTGCGCTCGGTAAACGAGGACTCCCTTTGCTTCTGCAAGGCGGTTACGAATACAGGCGCTATTACCGAAATTGCCGCTAACGTTGCAGCGGGCATTGCCCCCCTGTGCGTTATCGCCTAACCGTAAGAAAGGAGAAGCTATGCTGATTTACAAGAATCTCCACCGCGCCTTGCACGAGGCGCAGGAGGAATGCGCTGCCCTTGCCGCCAAAAACGCCGCGCTTGAGGCAGACCTTTACTATCTTGCCATGATGGCAAGCATTTCACTTGAGGAGGAAAAAAAGAATGACGAGGCTTGAAAAAATCCGCGCCTTTTACTTATCGGGCCTTTGGTCCTCAAAAAGAGTGGAGGACGCCGCTAAGAAGGGCTTTATTACCGAAGCGGAGAAGGACGCTATCTTGCGTGAAAGGAGAGAGGCATGAACGTAAAAATTCTCGATGGCTTTTGCATCTTTGCCGACTCCAAGGAAGAGGAGGGGCCCTTTTACGTCAACACGGAAAGGGATTGCGTTCTTTGCATCAACGGCGCGCCTCTTGAGGCGGGCGCAAAAAAGAGCATTTTTCGCATTTCTCCCACCGATTTGGCCGAGGGGGAAAACACCGTTGCTATCAAAATAGAGGGCGTTAAGCTTCCCTGCCAGCGCCTATATCGCCACGGTGCTCTCGTCAAGCCGATATCCTTCCCGACCGAGCGGGTTATTCTCGCGCTTTTGGAGCGAATCGATGAAATGCAGCTTCGCCTGCAAGGGCTTGAAAGAAGCGAAGCGCGCCTTTCTGCGCGCTTTCTCGGCCCTTCGCTCTTTGATATTTGATATTTTGGAGGAAATTTATGAAAAAAACCGTATACCTTTTGGTTTTCGTTTTACTCTTGGCCGCGCTTTTTTCGCTCTCTGTTTGCGCAGAAGCGGCCGTTGCCGAGGACATTGAAGGCCAAAGCAATGCGCCCTTAAGCACAAACGGAGAAGAAGAGATGAGCCGCACCGCCTTTACCGAGGCCGTTTCAGACTTTTGGAATGCGCACGCCGAGAAGGTTCTCTGCGCGCTTGCCTTTATTGCCTCTCTCGTGCCAACCTTACTTTACAAAACGGGGCTCGTGCCTCTGCTGCGCGCAGGGCTTTCCGCACTTTGCGATGCAAGCGGAAAAGCCGGAAAACAGGCAGAGGAGTTTTCCTCCTTGGCCGAGGAAAAGCTTTCCGTCTTAAAGGAGGGCGCCGAGGCCGCCGTTTTGGCCTCGCAAAGCGCGCTTAGCGTTTTAAGTGAAACAGAAAAGCGCCTTGCCGCCTTGGAGGCGGCGCTTGAAGAGAGTGTCAGGGAGAAAAAGAAAACCACCGCCGCCCTGCAAACCGAAACGGAGCTTCTCTTCCGTATGCTGCAATGCGTCAATCTTCCCCAGGCACAAAAGGATTTGATGAGCGAGCGTTATCTGGCGCTCCAAAAGACGCTGGAGGAAAATTAAAGGCGCGTGCCCACCGCCCCTCTGGCAGAATGGAGATTTTATGATACCCTGTTTAAAAATCGCGGGCTTCGGCTTTTGCATTCTTCCCGCCCTCTTTTCCTCCTTGGAGTATTTCCCCATCTGGCTTTCCGATGGAAAGTCCGCCCTTTCCTTTTTGGGCATTTCCGTTTTGACTTTGGTGGCCTTGCCCTTTATCAAAACGATTAAGAGAGCCCTGAAAAGCCCGTCCGCTTGGATGCTTTGGTTCTTGCTTTGGCTTTTTTTATCCCTGTTCCGCAACATCATTGACGGCTTGATAGCCGTTTCTCTCGTTGCCTTTCCCTTCAGTATGCTGGGCGCTCTATGCTTCGCGCTCGCGCGCCGCTATGAAGGAAAGACAAAAAGATAGGAGGTTCTATGTCCAATCCCTTTTCCGAGGCGCCGCTTCGCGAGGAGCGCGGCGCCTTGCGCGGCGTGCTTTCCAATCTCGGCATCGTGTGCGCCGTTTTCACCTTTTTATCGGTATCCGCCCTCTTTTTCACGGATATTACCGTTTCTCTTCAAGGCTCTCTTTCCTTTTCTATACAGTTTCTCATTCTGCTTTTTGCCTCCTACGTGATGTATTTTTCTCTCTCGGAGACGGGCGCAGACAGAGCCCGTCAGGAAAAGGAATTTGGCGCCGCCAAGGCGCGCGCTGACGCCTTGCATTTGCGCTTTCGGGAAAAGGGCGATATAAACTCGCTTCTTCTCTTTTGCAACAAGGTCAGCTTGCGCGAGACCGAAAGCAAGCGAAGCGCTTTGCTTTCCTACTACGGTCTATCAAAGAAGGACTTGGCGGATGCGGCCTCCGCCTCGCTTTCCGCTATGCAGAAAAGAGGCCTCTCGCGCGTGAAAAGGATGCGCGAGGTACGCATTCTTCCCTCGATGCTTCTACTAAGTCGGGAGGAGGGCGGCTACCGCCCTCCTCTTGCGAAAAGCCCTGCCGCCGCCAAGCGACACCGCTTTATACCCTACCTTCTGGCCTCTCTTTTTACCGCATTTTTCTCGGTTTCGGTGCTTTGCGAGATTATCATCAACCCGAACCCTGCCCTTTTGGTCGGATACATTTCCAAGGTTTTCACCCTGGTTTTTAACGGCATTAAGGGCTATCGGGCAGGCTATTGCAACATTGCCAAGGACACGGCCCTCTATTTAGAGGAGCAAAGCGACCTGCTTGAAGAATATTTTAAGGATTTTCTGCCCTCGCTTTCCGAAAGCACCGCCCTCGGTGAAGACAAGGCGCCAACGCCCTCCGAGAAAAAAGAAGGCGAAGCCTAAAACAAAAAAAGAGCAAGCATACGAGATTTCCCGTGTGCTTGCTTTTTTCTTTTTTCACATCAGTTGTCAAGATAGCGACAGGCCGCAACTGCCGCAACGCTTCCGTCTGCCGCGGCTGTGGTTATCTGGCGCACACGCTTGGTGCGGCAGTCACCTGCCACGAAGATGGCCTTATCTCTCGTCAGACAATCCTCGCCTGCGGCGATATAGCCCGCCTCGTTCACCTCAACGCGATTGGCGAAAGCCTCGTTTTCGGGCATCTGCCCGATGCAAACGAACATTCCGTCTGTTTGGAGAATCTTCTTTTCGCCCGTCTCGGCGTGCCGAATGACAACACGGCGCAAATCGGTATCTCCCTCCAAGGAGTCCACTACGTGCGAAAGAATAATTTTGACGTTTTCCTTTTCCTCCAGCTTGCGAATAAGCCTGGGCTCACCCGTCAAGAAGGAAAGATTTTGCACCACGGTAACACTCTTGCACATATCGGCCAAAAGAACGGTCTCCTGCAAGGCGGAGTTTCCGCCGCCAATCATCAAAACGTCCTTTCCACGATAGAAGGCACCGTCACAAACGGCGCAATAGGAAATACCGCGCCCAACAAATTTTTCCTCGTTGGCAATGCCAAGAGGGCGGTGCTTGGCGCCCGTTGCGAGAATCACGGCGCGGGCGGTGAAATCACCTCTGTCGGTACGCACCAGACGAAGCCCATCCTTGTCCTCGATGGCGGTGGCCTCTGCCATTTCAATGTCCGTGCCGAGCGCCATTGCCTGCTCAAGCAGCTTGTCGGCAAACTCGTTACCGCTCATTTTGACGTATCCGGGATAATTTTCAACGCAGGGAGAGGAGGTTATTTGACCGCCGAAGGTGGCCTTTTCCAAAACCAAAACCTTTTTATCTGCGCGGCAGGCATAAATGGCGGCCGTTAAGCCCGCAGGGCCTGCACCTACAACAACAATGTCGTATATCATACTGTTTCCTTTCTTGCCGATTGGCAAGGTTATTTTTCCCGAAGGGGAGGCTTTCAGTCAAGAGGTTAAAACGGGGGTGTCTTTGGACACCCCCGAGCCGCTTTATGCCTTGGCGGCAGTATCGATATATTTGCGAATGTTGGAGAGGTTGACGTACTGCTCCATTTTTCCGTTTCTGACAACCACAAGCGTGGGCGCCTGATGGATATCAAACTGCTCGGTCAACTCTCTGTTCTCGTCGGCAATGACGTGCTCAAATGCGATGCCTGCATTGTTCAAGAAGGTGATGGCCATCTTGCAGTTGGGGCAGGTTCTCGTTCCGAAGAGAATAATTCTGTCCTCGCCCTTTACCTCCTCGACGGGTGCCGCAGCACCGATATCCTCGGTTCTTTCGGAAAGGGGAGTTTCAAAGTTCTTCTCGCCCGCGTGCTTGCCGAAGGAACCTGCGATATCGTATACGCGACGATCTCTGTACTCCTGAGACTTACCGTCGTTCCAGTTCTGAACGGGGCGGTAGTAACCGGTGATACGGCTGTAAACCTCCGTCTTCTCGCCGCACTCGGGGCAGGTGAACTGCTCGCCGGGCAGGTATCCGTGGTTCTTACATACGGAGTAGGTGGGAGAAAGCGTATAATAGGGCAGCTTGTAGTTCTCGGCAATCTTCTTTACGAGCGTTGCGGCAGACTTCCAGTCGGGAAGCTTCTCACCCAAGAAAGCGTGGAATACCGTACCCGAGGTGTAACGGGTTTGCAGCTCATCTTGAATGTCAAGCGCCTCGAACACGTCCTCGGTAAAGCCAACGGGCAGGTGAGAGGAGTTGGTGTAATAGGGGGTCTTGCCCTCAGATGCGGTTGCAATGTCGGGGAAGCGCTTCTTGTCGTGCTTGGCAAAGCGGTAAGAGGTGGACTCTGCGGGAGTTGCCTCCAGGTTGTAGAGGTCGCCGTACTTTTCCTGATAGTCGGAAAGGCGCTCTCTCATATGGTCAAGAACCTCCTTGGAGAATTCCTGCACAGCCTCGTTGGTCATATCTGCCTTGAGCCAGGGCGCATTCAAGCCAACCTCGTTCATACCGACAAGACCAATCGTGGAGAAGTGGTTGTCGAAGCCGCCGAGGTAACGGCGGGTGTAGGGATAAAGGCCCTCCTCCAACAGCTTGGAGATAACGCCTCTCTTGATTTTCAGGGAGCGCGCGGCGATGTCCATCATGTGATCAAGGCGGCGATAGAACTCCTCGGGCGTCTTGGAGAGGTAAGCAATTCTCGGCATATTGATGGTTACAACACCGATAGAGCCGGTGGACTCACCGCTACCGAAGTAACCGCCCGACTTCTTGCGAAGCTCGCGCAAATCAAGGCGCAGACGGCAGCACATGGAGCGCACATCGGAGGGAGCCATATCGCTGTTGATGTAGTTGGAGAAGTAGGGAGTACCGTACTTGGCGGTCATCTCAAAGAGAAGCTTGTTGTTCTCGGTTTCGGACCAGTCGAAGTCACGGGTGATGGAGTAGGTGGGAATGGGGTACTGGAAGCCGCGGCCGTTGGCGTCACCCTCGATCATCGTTTCGATAAAGGCACGGTTGACCATATCCATTTCAGCGGCACAATCCTTGTACTTGAAGTCCATTTCCTTGCCGCCCACGATTGCGGGAAGCTCGGCCAAGTCGTCCGGCACCGTCCAGTCCAGCGTGATGTTGGAGAAGGGTGCCTGCGTGCCCCAACGGGACGGGGTGTTCACGCCGTAAATGAAGGACTCAATGCACTTCTTAACCTGATCATAGCTGAGGTTGTCCACCTTAACGAAGGGGGCAAGATAGGTGTCGAAGGAGGAGAAGGCCTGTGCGCCTGCCCACTCGTTCTGCATGATACCGAGGAAGTTAACCATCTGGTTGCAAAGCGTGGCGAGGTGGGATGCGGGAGCCGAGGTAATCTTACCGGGAACGCCGCCAAGGCCCTCCTTGATAAGCTGCTTCAAGGACCAGCCTGCGCAGTAGCCCGTCAGCATAGACAGGTCATGCAGGTGAATATCGGCATTTCTGTGGGCGTTGGCGATTTCATCGTCATACACCTCGGAAAGCCAGTAGTTTGCGGTGATAGCGCCCGAGTTGGACAGAATCAAGCCACCGACGGAATAGGTAACGGTGGAGTTTTCCTTCACGCGCCAGTCCATAACCTTCAAATAGCTGTCAACCAATTTCTTATAGTCAAGCGTGGTGCTTTCCACGTTACGAAGCTTTTCACGCTGACGGCGGTACAGAATGTAGGCCTTTGCAACGTCTGCATAGCCTGCCTGCACCAAAACGGACTCAACGGAGTCCTGAATGTCCTCAACGGCAATTAAGCCCTCCTTGACCTTGGGCTCAAATTCTGCCGTTACCTTCAGGGCAAGGAAATCAATCACGCTGGGGTGATACTGCTTTTCCTGCGCCTCAAACGCCATACGAATGGCGGCAGAGATTTTGTCTAAGGTAAAGTCTACAATCTTACCGTCTCTCTTTAAAACCTGATACATAAAATACTCCTTATTTTATCGGTCTTTGCCGTAAATGATAACAAATCAATCAAACGCCGCGAAGCGAGGCCGTCGGAACACTTGGAAGAACCGCCGCAAGCAGCGCCTCGGATTCCTCCTTCGTAAAGGCGGAAAGGCCCTCACAAAGAACGTCCCCCGAATCGGTGAACTGCTGCAAGAAATAGCGCTTTGCTCCCTTTATCCATTCCCCTATCTTCCGCATATCCTCTTCGGTATGCATTCCCTTGACGAGCGTGGTGCGGAATTCAAAGGGCAAGCTTCCATTTAATAAAATAGAAACGCTCTTCTCTACCTCGGAAAGAAAGCCGCTTTCCGTTCCCGTCGTTACAGGGTATTTTTCAGGAGAATTCTTGATATCCATCGCAACGTAATCAACAAGCCCGCCCTCGATTAAAGCGGAAAGCCTATCGGGAAAGCTGCCGTTGGTGTCAAGCTTAACAAGAAAGCCCATTTCCTTGATGTGCGCAAGGAAGGGCGCAATGTCGCGGTGCAGAAGCGGCTCACCGCCCGTAATGCAAACCCCGTCAAGTATGCCGCGGCGCTTTTCGAGGAAGGAAAAGAAGGCTTCCTCCGTTATATCCGCAGGGCCTTGGCGAAGCAAGGACGCATTGTGACAAAAGGGGCAGCGAAAATTACAGCCGCCCGTAAAGACGGTGCAGGCAACGCGACCTGGAAAATCCAAAAGCGTTGTTTTTTGCAATCCTCGCAGTTCCATTTTTCACTCCCAAAAGCATCCGCAGGGCGCAAATCCCCCTTGCTTTGCCGACTGCGGCTATTATAGCACAAGATATGGTGTCTGTCAATACGAAAACACAACATTTTGTTTTTTTCGTCATTTATGCCTACTATATATTGCGTTTTTTGTGCAAAACAGAAAAACGGATTGTTTACAATTAAGGAAAAGAAAAAAACCGCCCTCGGCGGTTTTTTCTCGTCTGCGCAGAAAGCTGCGCGGCTTCTCTTTTGAACGCCGAAAAAGGCGCCTTCAAGAAGTCTTACAGCGTGTTGCTTTGTGAAGAATTGTTTACATTTTTATTTGGCATCATTAAGAGCACGGCAACGGAAATCGTCAAAACGAAGGTGACCGCGAAGCCGCCCTCGGGTCCAAAGGCACCGCCGATGATGAAGGGGGAGGCGCCCTCTGTTCGAAAGGAAAAAACGGAGCTTGGCATAGTAAGGCCGCTGACGGCAAAGTCAGTCAAGACCCCCTCGGCGAAGTTCCAAAGCGCGTGCAAGGCACAAGCGCCCCACAGGCTTCCGCGCCGAATGACGTAAAGTCCCATCAGAATGCCGAAGAGAAAAATATTCAGAAGGGCAAGAAAATCAACGCCCGAATTGCCCACGTGCAAAAGCGCAAAGAAGAGAGAGCTGACAACCAAAGCAAAGGGCAGGGGCAGGGAGCGGCAAAGCGAGGTCATAAAGTAGCCGCGACAAAGGATTTCCTCCGAAAAGCCCTGCACAAGATATCCGAGAAGCAAAAACAGAACGGTGGGAAGATTGAAGTGCTCACTGATACCGAGGAAGGTAAGCTTTCCGAAAATCATCGAGAACGCGATATACACCCCAAAAAGCAAGATGCCGAGAAACGCACCGATGCCGTATTCCTTCGCAAAGGGGCGGGAAAGCCCCAAGGTAGACATACGGCGCTTTTCGAGAAAGCGACAGTAAACAATGACCGTGGCAATCATTCCCGCCGTTGCAAACAGCGAGCCGATAACCAAAAGCGGCGAGGCAGAAAGCTCCTCAATAAAGGCGAGCATCGCTTCCGGGTCTCCTCCCGATTCCATCAGCGCGCGAAGCTCCTCCGTATGTCCGAGCATCGCGATAACGGTGAAGGGCACGATAATCACGGATTCCACCATGCCTGCTACCCAGAAAACGAGGCCGAAAATAATCAGCTCAAGCCAAAGCGCTCTCGGCTTTTTGGCTTCGATGGCCTCCCTGATAAAAAGCGGGGCTTCCAGCCTTGAAAACATATCCTTTTTCCTTTCTTATTGCACCGAGGCAACGAAGCGCAAAAAGGCCGCTCTTCCCTCTTCTGTGCATTTATAAACGCCCGCATCCTCTAAAACGCGGGTAAAGACCGCGCCGATTTCTTTTTGAAGAATCCCGTCCACGTTTTCCTTCGTCAGCGTATAGCGCGACCGAATTTCAAGCGCCCAAGGTGCGTGCGATGCGGTTGCTTCGTCGGCATACAAATCTGCACCCGAAAGCAGCGCCTCTGCCACCGCCTTCATTTCGGTTTTCAGTCTTGCGGGCAAAACGGCAAGGCCCATCACCTCGATAAGACCGATGTTTTCCTTCTTGATATGGTGAAGCTCCTCGTGCGGATGGTAAAGTCCGATGGGATGCTCCTTGGTGGTAATATTATTGCGAAGCACAAGGTCAAGCTCGTACTGCTCGCCACGGCGGCGGGCAATGGGGGTAACGGTGTTGTGCGCTTCCCCATCCGTTTCGGCAAAGATAAACGCCGCCTCGTCCGTATAGCCGCGCCAAGCCGAAAGAATCTTGCTTGCCAAGGCAACGAGGCGCTCCTTGTCAGACGAGGCAAGGCGAATGACGGACATCGGCCACTTGACAATGCCTGCCGTCACGTCCTCAAAGCCCAAAAAGGCAATCTCCTTTTCAATGGGCGCCTTTTCCATGGCGAAGGTATAGCGGCCGCCCTGCATATGATCATGCGTTAAAATCGAGCCGCCAACGATGGGGAGGTCGGCGTTTGAGCCCACGAAGTAATGGGGCAATATCGAAACGAAATCCAAGGCGCGACGGAAGGTATCCTCGGTGATGCGCATCGGCGTGTGACTGTCGGAAAGCACGATGCAATGCTCGTTATAGTATACGTAGGGCGAATATTGCATATACCAGCGCCCCTCCCCCAAGGGAAGCGCTATCTGGCGCAGATTTTGACGGGCAGGGGAGCGAAGGCTGCCCGCGAAGCCCACGTTTTCGTGGCAAAGCAGGCATTTGGGGTAGCCGCTTTGCGCCATTTTCTTGGCCGCGGCAATGGCCTTCACGTCCTTTTCGGGCTTGGAAAGATTGATGGTGATGTCAAGCGCACCGTAGGGCGAGGCATACGTCCATTTCATATCCTTGGCAACGCGATAGGTGCGTATGTAGTCGCCGTTGCGGCAAAGCGCGTAAAAATAGTCGGTCGCTTTCTCGGGGCTTTCCTTTAAAAGCGCGAAGAAGCGACGGGAAACCTCGGAGGGTCGGGGCACAAGACACCCCATCAGGGCCGTGTCAAACAAATCGCGATAGGCAACCGAGTCGGCCTCCAACACACCGCGATGAAAGGCATCGTCACAAAGGGCGGAAAGAATCGCCTCCAAGGGAAGCACCGCCTTTTTTTCGGGCTCCTCGTAGGCATCAAGCTTCAAAACGGAAAGAAGCGAATTGATAACGAAGGCTCTGTCCTCTTTTTCGCAAAGTGCCGTTTCAATTCCGTAGTCCGCCAAGGCGGCAATATAGGCGTAAATTTGTTGCATTGTGTCGCGTTTTCCTCTTTCCGATTTCAATATTGAAAAAAGAAGCGCCGCAAACACGGCGCCCCTTGCTCACTGTTTTTATTGTACAGCATCTTTTTGGCTTTGTAAAGCACATTCTGTGAATTTTTTATGTTTTTTCCTTTTATCCCCTGATATGTGAAAGAATGCCGAGCGGAGAGGCCTCAACTGCCATAGCCCCTGCCTCAACCAGCTCCTTTTCACCGCGGAAGCCCCAAGCGGCACCGACCGAGGCAACCCCGGCCGCCAAGGCGGTTTTCATATCCACGTCGCTGTCGCCGATAAAAAGGCATTCCTCCTTGGAAAGAGAGAGCGCATCAAGAATACGATAAATACCGTCGGGTGCGGGCTTTAAGGGCAAATCCTCCGTTTGTCCCTGCACAACCGAGAAGGGAACGTCGGGAAAAAAGAAGCTTACCGTTTCGCAAACAGCAAAGTGATGCTTATTGGACAGCACCGCCAAGGCAATGCCCTTCTCCTGCAATGCGGCAAGCAAGGCAGGGATTTCGGGATAGGGGGCGGTGTTTTGGGTGGGATTTGCGTTATAAAGTCCGTAATAATATTCAAAGACGGTTGCAAAAAGCTCGTCCGTATAGGCGTTTTGGGCGCGAAGTATTTTGCTCACGAGATCCTTAGCGCCGTTGCCCGCAAAATAGCGATACCTGTCCTCCGGAAAGGTGGAAAGGCCAAAATGGGAAAGGGTGGTATTGCCAAAATGGGTCAGCGCAGGAAGGGTGTTCAGCAGCGTTCCGTCCAAATCAAATATACAGATCTTTGTTTTTTTCATCGTTTTTTCTTCGTCCTTTTAGGGTTATACTTGCTTCTTGGGCTTTTTGCCAAGGCGCTCGTCTATCGTTCTTCTGTCAGCGCGCAGATAATCGTCCTTGGCCTCGGCCGCGTCAAGCAGGCGGCGGAATTCGCCGGGCTGTGCGGCAAGCTCATCGTACGTGCCCTCTTGAATGACTTCGCCTCTGTCAAACACCATAATGCGATTGACGTTGCGGATGGTGGAGAGTCTGTGCGCCACGAAAATAACCGTGTGCGTCTGCATCAGCTCCTCCATTGCCTGCTGAATCAAGCGCTCGGAGATATTATCCAGCGCAGAGGTTGCCTCGTCGAAGATAAAAATGTCGGGCTTTTTCAAAACGGCGCGGGCAATGGCAATTCTCTGCTTCTGTCCGCCCGAAAGAGAAAGCGCACCGTCACCGATGACGGTTGCCCAGCCCATCGGCAGCTCATTGACAAACTCGTGCACACGGGCAAGCTCCATGGCTCTGATAATCTCGTAGTTGCTGGCATCGGGCGCGGCAATGCGGATGTTATCCCAGATGGTGCCCGCAAAGATAAAGGGATTCTGCGGTACAACGCCAAAGGAGGCGCGCAGCTCGTGCGTTGCGTAATCCTTGACGCTTCTGCCGTGCAGCGTTACGCTTCCTTTTTGCACGTCGTAAAGGCGCATTACCAGCTTGGTAAAGGTAGATTTGCCCGAGCCCGAGCTTCCCACAAGGCCAATACTCTCGCAATAGCCGATTTTGCAGGAGAAATTCTCAAAAACGGGCTTCTCATCGTATCCGAAGGTGACGTCGTTAAAGGCAATACAGGACTCTCCCGCATTCTGCGCGTGTGCGCGTTCGATAGAAAGCGAGCGGCGCGCCTCCTCGCGCACCTCGGGGGTGGTGCTGTTTTCGTCAATAATGCGGTTGACTCTGTCAAGCGCCTCTGCCGCCATCGGCTGCGTCATCGCCACGTTGAGCCAGCTACTGAGCGTTCCGAGAATGGTGCCCATGCTGGATAAGAAGGCGTAAAAGATACCGACGGTGATTTCGCCGCGGATGCAAAGCAAGGCGCCAACGAAATAGACAACGGCAATGCCGAAATAATGGGTGTATTCAGGCTTGATCGCCTCAATATAGTTGCGCATGGTATAGCGCAGGCTCGTTTCCTTCAGGTCATCCACTCTCTCGTTGAACTGCTGAATGGTGTCCTCCTCAATGGCGTACATCTTAACGGCCTCCGAGCCGTGCAAAACATCCGCAATATACTGAGAGGCGCGGTTCTCCGAGGAGAGATATTCCTTGGAGGCGCGGCGCATCTTCTGCCGCGAGAAGCGGTAAAAAAGCGCCATTATCACGCTGATAATCAGGATAAGCCCCGTCAGCTTAAAGCTGTACGAGGTTAAAGCAATCAAGGAAATGACAAGCGAGACCGCCTGAAAGGGAAAGGTCTGGGTCATCGAGGCCAAAAAGGTCTTGATATTGTTCATCGGAGAGCCCATAATGTAGTTGTAAAGCTCGCCCGAGGAGTTCTTATCGTGGAAATGCATACAAAGATGCTGCACGTGACCGAAGAACTGCGACCGCAGATTAAAAAGCGTGCTTGCCAAGGCCTTTTGGGCGCTGGTATAGCCAATCGTCCAGAACAAAAGGCGCATTAAGCAAATGAAAACGTAAGCACAGCAGGCGGCCACCACGAACAGTATCTTTTCTCTTTCTCCCTGCGGCCCTGCGTAAAATACCCTGCCGAAGAAGGAAATGGGCTCGCCGCTTACGCCCGTATCAATGATATATTTGACAACAAGGGGCTGAATGGCAACGAAAACGCCCGTTAAAAAGGAAAAAATAACCGCCACCAAAAGCCGCTTCTTCTCGGGCTTTACATAGCGCCAAAGAAGCCGCCAAAAGTGGACTTTTTCTTTTTTCGGGCGTTTGCTCTTTGCTTTTTCCTCTGCCTTTGCCTCAGTGGCCGTCTTGGTCTTTGCCTCTGCTTGCTTGCTCATAGCTTTTCTCCTTTGCAAACGAAAGAACGCAAATGCTTATAAATCTTTTTGGTGAAGGGCTTTTCCCTTGCCGCCTTTAATGTAGCATAGGAAAAGAGAAAAGTCAACCCAAAAAACAGAAAAAAGCAAAGATTTTTCGCTTACTTTTGGCATATTGCACAAAAACGGGCGCCAATTTTTGACGCCCGTTTTTTCTTGCCTGTTTTTCGCTTTGCTTTGCTTGAAGGACTCACGCCTCGCTCTTGTTCTGCAAAAGCGCATCGATGGCCTTGGCGGCCGTTTTGCCTGCACCCATGGCAGAGATAACGGTGGCAGCACCCGTGACAGCGTCTCCCCCCGCAAAAACGGCGGGTCGAGAGGTAAGTCCCGTTTCCTCCTCCACCACGATACCGCCCCACGTCTTCGTTTCAAGGCCCTTTGTGGTATTCTTGATGAGGGGATTGGGGGAGGTGCCGATGGCCATAATGACCGTGTCAACCTCCAAAAGAAATTCGCTGTTTTCAATCACGACGGGACGGCGGCGGCCCTTTTCGTCCGGCTCGCCAAGCGCCATTCTGACGCACCTCATTCCCGTTACAAAGCCGTTTCTCTCGTCGCGCGGATTTTCGGGGTTGTGATAGCCGAGAATCTCAACGGGATTGCAAAGCAGACGGAATTCGATGCCCTCCTCTTCGGCGTGCTCAACCTCCTCGCGCCTTGCGGGAAGCTCCTCCATAGAGCGACGGTAAACGATATACACCTTTTCAGCGCCAAGACGAAGCGCCGTTCTTGCGGCATCCATCGCCACGTTTCCGCCGCCGACAACGGCTACCTTGCCGCCCTTCATAATGGGGGTTGCGGCATCCTCCCGATAAGCCTTCATCAGATTGCTTCTGGTCAAAAACTCGTTGGCGGAGTAAACGCCCTTATAGGATTCACCGGGGATATTCATAAAATTGGGAAGCCCCGCGCCCGATCCGATAAAGACGGCCTTAAAGCCCATCTCGAAAAGCTCGTCAATCAAAAGGGTCTTGCCGATAACCACGTTGGTTTCAAGCGAAACGCCAAGCGCCTTCAAGCCCTCTACCTCCTTGGCCACGATGGCCTTGGGCAGACGAAATTCGGGAATGCCGTACACCAAAACGCCGCCGGCGGTATGTAAGGCCTCGTAAACCGTCACCGCATAGCCAAGCCGCGCAAGGTCGCCGGCACAGGTAAGCCCCGCAGGGCCCGAGCCGACAACGGCAACGCGATGGCCGTTCGGGATGGGTCTTTCGGGCTTTTCCTTGCACGTTTCGTTGTGCCTGTCTGCCACGTATCTTTCCACGCGGCCGATGCCGACAGGCTCAAACTTAATGCCAAGGGTGCATTTGCATTCGCATTGGGTTTCCTGCGGACAAACGCGGCCGCAAACGGCAGGCAGAGAGGAGGAAAGGCTGATAACCCTATACGCCTCTTCAAATTCGCCCTCTTTTACGTGGGAAAGGAATTTCGGAATATTGACGTTCACAGGGCATCCCGTCACACAGGGCGCGTTCTTGCAGTTCAGACAGCGCGAAGCCTCGGCAACGGCCATCTCCTCGGTGTAGCCCAAGGCAACCTCGTCAAAGTTGTGCGCGCGAAGACATGGATCTTGGGTGGGCATTTCATGCTTTTTCGGAACAATCGCCATTTTACGCTTCTCCCTTCTTAAGCAGATTGCAGGTGTCCTCGTAGGCGTGACGCTCAAAGGAGCGATACATCGCACCGCGGGACATCGCATCGTCAAAATCCACCTCGTAGCCGTCAAAATCAGGGCCGTCAACACAGGCAAATTTGGTGATTTTCTTGCCGTCGCGCAAAAGCGTCAGCCGACAGCCGCCGCACATTCCCGTGCCGTCAATCATAATGGGGTTCATCGACACGGTGACGGGAACGCCGAAGGGGCGCGCCGCCTCCACCACGAACTTCATCATGACAAGGGGCCCGATGGTGATGATGCGGTCAAATTTTTCGCCCTTTTCCAAGAGCGTCTTCAAGGGCATCGTCACGTTGCCCTTTTCTCCGTAGCTTCCGTCATCCGTCATCACCGTAAGGCTATCCGAAACGGCCGAAAACTCATCCTCCAAAATTAAAAGGTCGCGGTTGCGGAAGCCGATAATGGAGGTGACGGAGGCGCCAAGGCGATGAAATTCCTCGGCAACGGGAAGCGCAATGGCGCAGCCAACGCCGCCGCCAACCACGCAAACGCGGGAGATACCCTCCGTTTCGGTGGGAACGCCCAAGGGACCCACGAAGTCGGCGATGGATTCGCCCTCCTCCATCGCGCCAAGCTGAGCCGTTGTTGCGCCGACAAGCTGGAAGATAATTTTTACCGTTCCCTCCTCGCGACAAACGCCCGCAACGGTCAAGGGGATTCTTTCCCCCTCTTCATTGACGCGCAAAATGATAAACTGCCCTGCCTTTGCCTTGTTGGCAACGAGGGGTGCTTCGATTTCCATTTGCACAACAGTAGGATTCAAAGCCTTTTTTCTGACAATACGATACATAATTACCTCTGTTTTTTCTCGTTTGGAAAGAGCCTTATCTCTTTCCCTCGTAATATTCACGGGCAAAGCGCACCGCGCCCATTGCGTCGGGCGCATAGCCATCGGCTCCGATAAGCCGCGCGTATTCCTCGTTCATCACCGCGCCGCCAACCATCACCGTTGCCCCCGTTTTCTCTGCCTTCAAAAGCGCAACCGTTTTCTCCATTTCGGGCACGGTTGTCGTCATCAGCGCCGAAAGACCGACAAGGCGACAGCCCGTTTCCAAAACGGCGGAAAGCACCGCCTCGGGCGAGACGTCCTTTCCTAAATCGTACACCGTAAAGCCGTAGCTTTCAAGCAAGACCTTGACGATGTTTTTGCCGATATCGTGCATATCGCCCTTGACGGTGGCGAGGATAACGCCCCGTCCCGTTTCCTCCGTCTTTTTCGCCATATACGGCTTCAAGACCTCAAAAACGGCGCTTGCCGCCTCGGCACTCATCAAAAGCTGGGGCAAATACAGGGTCTTTTCCTCAAAGCGCCTGCCAACCTCGTTCAAGGCAGGAATGATTTCTCCGTCTATCACGGCAAGGGGCTCTTTTTCCTTTAAAAGCGAAAGCGCCAAGGCCTCCGCCTTGTCCTTCAAGCCCTTGATAACAGCCTCGCGGCAGGAAAGGGGCAGCTCACGCTCTGCCTTTTTTTCCTCGGCTGTTGCCGAGGCGTACGCAATGTAGGAAAGGCAGGCAGGGTCAAGCCCGTGAAGCGCCATAAAGGCGTGATAGACATCCATCATTCCCGAGGATGCGGGATTCATAATGGCAAAATCCAAGCCCTTTTCCAAGGCCGATGTGAAGAAGCAGGCATTGATTTTCTCGCGGGCGGGAAGCCCGAAGGAGACGTTGGAAACGCCAAGGCTGACGCAAAAGCCCTTCGCCTTTAAAAGCTCCACCGCCTTTAAGGTGGTCATCGCGCTTTGACTATCCGAGGAAACGGTCATACAAAGCGGGTCAACCACCAAATCCTTTTTTCCGATGCCGTATTCCGCGGCAACGGCGGCGATTTTTTCGGCAATAGCAACGCGCTCCTCTGCCGTTTGGGGAATACCGCCTTCGTCCATCGTTAAGGCAATAACGGTGCCGCCGTATTTTTTCACCAAGGGAAATAGCGCGTGCATATGCGCCTCTTCGCCGTTGACCGAATTGATAAGCGGCTTTCCGTTATAGGCGCGCATTGCCCCCTCCAAAACGGCAGGCGAGGAGGAATCGAGCTGCAAGGGAGTGTCAACCACCGTCTGTATCGCCTTGACTAAGGCGAGCATAAGCTCCGCTTCGTCTATATCGGGCAGGCCAACGTTGACGTCAAGAATATGTGCGCCAAGCTCCACCTGGCGAATGGCCTCGCCAAGCACGTAATCCACGTCCTTACTGCGTAAGGCCTCCTTCAAGCGCGGCTTTCCCGTGGGATTGATGCGCTCGCCTATCAAAAGAGGGCGGCCGTCTGCCACAACGGCGTGGGTATAGGAGGAAACGAGCGTGTCCTCCTTGTAGGTGGGAAGCGCGTAAGGAAGCGCCTTGGTTGCCGCCACCGTTTTTTCAATGTAAAGCGGCGTTGTGCCGCAGCAGCCGCCAAGCACCGTTGCGCCCTTCTCTGCCAAGGCGCGCATATAGTCGGCAAAGGCATCGGGCGAAATATCGTAGACGGTTTTGCCGTTTTTAACGCGGGGAAGCCCTGCGTTCGGGTTCGCGATAATGGGCAAGGAGGCGTAGCGCGCGAAAGCATCCATATGCGCGCACATCACATCGGGGCCGAAGGAGCAATTCATACCGATAGCATCCACGCCCAAGCCCTCAAGCATTGCCACCATCGCGGGAATGTCCGCACCCGTCATCAGCTTGCCGCCTTCATCGTAGGCGTTGGTAACAAAAACGGGAAGACTGCTGTTTTCCTTGGCGGCAATAACGGCGGCCTTGGTCTCGTAGGCATCGTTCATCGTTTCAATGAGAATGAGATCAACGCCAAGACGGGAAGCCACCCTGACGGAATCGGCGTAAATGGAGACCGCCTCCTCAAAGGAAAGGTCGCCAAGCGGCTCTGTCATTCTGCCCGTCGGGCCCATATCGAAGGCGATAAAGGCATCCTCTCTTTCGCCAACGGCCTCCTTGGCCGCTAAAACGGCGGCCTCGATGATGTCCTCGTAATTTTCGTATTTGTCGCGGTTGACCCCGAAGGTGTTGGTGGTGATAATATGGCTTCCCGCTTCTAAATACGCGCGGTGTATCGCCGTTACCTCCTCGCGCTTCGTGAGGTTCCAAAGCTCAGGCGGCGTTCCCGCAGGAAGCCCTGCTGCCTGCAAAAGCGTGCCGAAGCCACCGTCAAAATAGGTGCGTCGGCTTCTTATATGAGATAAAACGTCCTTCATCGCATTTCCTTTCCTTGCAAAGCGCAATTTTGATTATCTGACGCCGAAAACGGCGGTAATGGTTTTGCTTGGGCTCATTAAGAGCGTCTTGGTGAGTGAAACGGAAAGCCGCTCTCTCGCCTTTAAGGCGGCAAGCAGGGGCGCTTGCGCCGTCAGGGGAAAATCCCCGTAGCCAACGCCGAAGCCGAGCGTCAGGCTCGCGCCCTCGGCGGTCTTTCGCAGAGCAAGACTCAGCGCCGCCTCGGCAAAGGCCGAAGCGTACGCGTCAAGCACGAACTGCTCCGACGCCGCGCGCACGGCGGCGCGCTGTAAAAGCCTGTCAACCCCGAAGCCCAGCGTGACGCAAAGCAAAAGCGCCTCCTTACAGCCCGACAGATGACGGCAAAGGTCTCGGCTTTCAAAGGCGGCAAAGCCAAAATCCACCGTCTTCCCCTCCGTAAGCAAAAAGGGGGTTCGCATTCCAACGTACCCGGCGTCGAGCGCCGCGCGAAGCGCGCCTTCATAGTCGGCAGAGAGGGACAGAGCCGCCTCCCGCTTCATTTTCAGCCGCGCGGCAAGCTCCGCGCCGTCAAGCACAAGCTCGGCAGAGGGCAATTTCCCGTAAAAGAGCGCCGAGGGCGTCATTTGATTATCTCCGAAACGTTTCTTTGTATTTCCGCGGCAACGTCGGGCTTGTTCATCGAATACACGTGCACCGCGTTGATGCCGTTGGCGTAAAGGTCAATTATCTGCTCGGTGGCAAAGGCGATGCCCGCCTGCTTCATGGCCAAGGGGTTGTCGCCGTAACGGTCAACGATGCGGATAAAGCGCCTTGGCATTGCCGAGGAGGAAAGCGCGCAAATGCGCTTGATTTGCGCGGCGTTGGTCACGGGCATAATACCTGCCACAACGGGAACGTCAATGCCCACACGGCCAAGGTGATAGAGAAAATTATAGAGAATATCGTTATCAAAAAACATCTGGGTGGTTAAAAACTCACAGCCTGCATCTACCTTGCGACGAAGCCCCTCCATATCGGCCCTGAAGCTTTCGCTTTCGGGATGTCCCTCAGGATAGCAGGCGCCGCCGATGCAAAAGCCGCCGTATGCGCGAATTTCCTCCGCCAAATCGCTTGCGTGACGGTAAGAAGCGCGGCTTTCGTCAAAGCCCTGCGGCTTATCTCCGCGCAAGGCAAGCACGTTTTCTATCCCCTTTTCGCGCAGGCTGTCAAGCTCGGTGCGAATACGCGCCTTGTCCGAGGAATAGCAGGTCAGATGCGCCAAGGCGGGAACGCCGTGGGCAGAAAGGGCGGTGCAAACGTCCTTCGTGTACTGCGAGGTGCCGCCTCCCGCGCCGTAGGTTACGCTCATATAGCTGGGCTTCAGGGCGGCAATCTCGGTTGCGGCCGCAAGAACGCCCTCAAAGGCGTCGTCCGTTTTGGGCGGAAAAACCTCAAAGGAGAGGCTGGGCCTATCACCCTTTATAACATCAATGATTTTCATACGCGCATCCTCCGAAGCGGAATTTAAAAATGGTTATACATATTTTAGTATAGCACTGTTTCAAAGCAAAGTCAATATTTTTTACGTGGAAATCTTTCTTTGGCAGAGCCGCTTTTGAAAAAGGAAGCGGACAGCAGGTGCTTGCCGCCCCACTTGGAGCTTCGCACCCTTGACTGCCCGCTTTTTTCGGTATTCACTTATGGTATTTCTTCCCTGCTATAATCGTCAGGGAACGGTACAGCGCCTCGCTGAAAATCACCCGCATCAGCTGATGGGGGAAGGTGAGCTTTGAAACGGAAAGCTTGAAATCCGCGCGCGCCTTGACCTTGGGCGAAAGCCCGTAGGAAGAGCCGATAACGAAGAAGATTTTGCCCGAAAGCCTGCCCGCCTCGGCAATTTTCTCGGCAAGCGCAGGCGAATCCAACTCCTTGCCCTCCACACAAAGTGCAATCACGTAGGCGTCCTTGGGTATCTGCGCAAGGATTTTTTCGCCCTCTGCCTCTAAGGCCGCCGAAACGGCGGTGGGTGTCTCATCCTGAAGCTTTTCCTCCTTCAAGACGATTTCCTCTATGCGCATATACGCGCAAATGCGCTTTTTGTATTCCGCGAGGGCCTTGACGAGATAATCCTCCTTCAAGCCTCCAACCGAGAGAAGCGTTCCGTATAAGGCTGCCATAAGGGCGCTCCTTTCTTTCGTTCTGGCTAGCCGTAAGGCTAAGCGCGGCCTTTACTGCGCCTTAGCCGCGCGCTGCTTGGCGGCCTGCGCCTTGAGTCTGGTGGGGGTGTCGAGAATCTGCTTACGCAAGCGGATGCTCTTGGGGGTAACCTCAATCAGCTCGTCCTCCGCGATAAACTCAATGGCCTCCTCCAAGGACTTCTGAATGGGGGTGATCAGCGTCAAGGCCTCGTCCGCGCCCTTGGAGCGAACGGCCGTCAGATGCTTTTCCTTGCAAACGTTCACCGCAATGTCGCCGGGCTTGGGGTTTTCGCCGACAATCATACCCTCATAAACGGGGGTGGAGGGGCCAACGAAGAGGGGGCCTCTATCCTGCGAGTAATAAAGACCGTAGGAGGTGGTTTTTCCCGTATCGCTGGCAACGAGCGAGCCCGTGAAGCGCACGGTCACCTCACCCTTGAAGGGCGCATAGCACTCAAAGGTGGTATTCATAATACCCTCGCCTCTGGTGGCGGTCATAAACTCCGAGCGATAGCCGAAAAGGCATCTGGAGGGAATGGTGTAAATCAGGCGCTGACGGTTGCCGCGCAGCTGCATATCAAGAAGCTCGCCCTTTCGGGAGCCGAGCTTTTCCATCACGCTACCCATATATTCCTCAGGCACGTCAATTTCCACGCGCTCAATAGGCTCGCACTTCACGCCGTCAATGGTCTTGTAAAGCACGCGGGGCGTCGAGCAGGAAAGCTCGTATCCCTCGCGGCGCATATTTTCAATGAGAATGGAAAGGTGCATCTCACCGCGCCCTGCCACCTTGAAGGAATCGGTGGTGTCGCCGTCGTACACGCGAAGCGATACGTCGCGAAGCAGCTCCTTATACAGTCTTTCGCGCAAATGACGCGAGGTGACGTACTTGCCCTCCGTACCCGCAAAGGGAGAATCGTTGACCGAGAAGGTCATCTCAAGGGTAGGCTCGGAAACCTTGACAAACTCCAAGGGCTCAACGCAAAGCGGCGCGCAAACCGTGTCACCGATGGTGATGTTTTCTGCGCCCGAGAAGCAAACGATGTCGCCCATCTTGGCCTCGGTCACAGGAACGCGGGTCAAGCCGTCGAACTGGTAAATAGAAACGATTTTGGCGCGCTTGGGGGCGGCATCCTTATCGTGATAGTTGCAAATGCTGATTTCCTGATTCTGCTTCAGAACACCGCGCTCAATACGGCCAATGCCGATTCTGCCCACGTACTCGTTATAGTCGATGGAGGAAACGAGCATCTGCAGGGGGCCCTCCTCGTCGCCCTCGGGCGCGGGAATATAGTCTAAAATGGTGTCAAGCAGGGGAACGAGATTTTCTCCCGCAACCTCAGGGGAATGAGACGCCGTGCCGGCGCGACCCGAGCAGAAGAGCATCGGAGAATCGAGCTGCTCGTCCGTTGCATTGAGGTCGATTAAAAGCTCCAAAACCTCGTCGATAACCTCGTAAATACGGGCATCGGGCTTATCAATCTTGTTGACGACAACGATAACGCGGTGATTCATTGCCAAGGCGCGCTCCAAAACGAAGCGGGTCTGGGGCATGGGGCCCTCTGCGGCGTCCACCAGCAGAATAACGCCGTTCACCATCTTCAGAATACGCTCCACCTCGCCGCCGAAGTCTGCGTGTCCGGGGGCGTCGATGACGTTAATCTTCACGTCCTTGTAATGTATGGCCGTGTTCTTGGCGAGAATGGTTATGCCGCGCTCCTTTTCCAAGTCGTTGGAGTCCATAACTCTTTCCTCGGTCGCTTGGTTTTCGCGGTAAATACCGCCCTGACGAAGCATCTCGTCAACCAAGGTGGTCTTACCGTGGTCAACGTGGGCGATAATAGCAACGTTTCTTAAGTCCGTTCTTTTCAATGCTTTTTCCTCTTTTAATACGATTTTTCTTGTGATTTCTTTAACCTCGCTATTGTATCACAAAATGGCGAAAATTGCAATCCCTTTCGCCGAAATTTTGCAAGCTTTTTGCTCGTTCCCATACGTTCTCCCTCCTTTGTCGCCCGAGGGCGCACGCGCACCTTGCCCCTTTTACCAATCAAAACGCCAAAAGGGGCTCACCCTCGTACAGATTGACAACCGTTTTTTTCAGCCTTTCGGCATAGCGCTTTGCCGCATAAGCACCGCCCTTGTTACGCTCCAAATAAAAAAATATCAGGTCGGATTGCTCAATCATCCATCGATTTTTTACCGTAATAGCGGCCTTGGGGTGTACCCTGTTTACGCTGTCGGGAATGATAATGTCATCATAATATCTTTCGTAATATGCAAGCCCTGCAACCGTGTACGGAAGCACCAAAGCAATTTCACTGTTCTCTTTTCCGCTTTCCTTTTGTGCCTGCTTGATAACCGATGCGGCAAATTCGTCAAATTCGCCGTTGCGCCCAATCAGAAAGGTTACGTACTGCTTTGCTTGTATGAGCGCTTTCACTGCGGGATAAAGCCTGCTTTCCAGCTGCCGTAAATCGTCAATTTCCCGATGCCCAAAAAGAGAAACTGTAAAAATATGCATACACATCGCCCTCATTTTAATTACTATAAGCACAAAAAACCGTTTTTTAATATTTATAGTATATCATTTTAAAGAAAAAATATCAATGGTCTGTGGAATTTTCATTTGAATATTTATAGACTATATTTAGCAAAAAAGGAGGGATTGATATGAGCGATATTGCAAAGGTCTTAGGGCAACGCATCCGACATTACAGAACATCCAAGGGCTTGAGCCAAGAAAAGCTGGCAGAGCTTTCGGGCTGTCATCACACGTACATCGGTCAGCTGGAACGCGGCGAGAAAAACGCCACCATCGAAAGTATAGAAAAAATTGCCGTAGCCCTGCGTATTTCTCTGTCAACCCTGTTTGAAAATCTGGGTGCGCAGCAAAACGAGGCAGAGAGCATTCCCCTTGCGTGCTATGAATTTCTTTTGGGCAAAACGGCAGAGGAGCAAGAGCATATTTACCGCATTCTGCTTGAAATGGACAAGTACAAAAAGAACTGAATATGCAAAAAAGGACAGAGAAAATTCTCTGTCCTTTTACATTTTTGGTATGATTCCGCGACAGTGTCGCGACCCTTTTGGGCAAATTATTCGGATACGGTTGCCTTGGCAAAGGCCGCGGCAAGCTGCTCCTTCGAGAAGTCGCCCGAGAGATAGCGGCGACCGGCAGCGGCAAGCAAAACGCCGTTTTCCGTTTTCTCGGCGGCAAGGTCGGCCTTGCCAAGCGCGCTTTCGTAGCAAAGGCCCTCGGCAGAAAGAGGCAGGCAAAGCTTGCCCTCTCCCGTTTTGTGCCAAAGCACCGCGTAGGTCTTGCCCTTTCTTTCAAAGACGAAGGCGGAGATTTTTTCATCGCCCACGGCAAGCGCCTCGTATTCGGCAAGCTCAAGCGCACCCTCCTCGTCAATCAGAAGAATATGCTCCTTGTCGAGCTTTTTCAGCTCTTCCTTCATTGCCTCGGTCAAGAAGCCCGTTTTTCTTGCCTCCTCCCAGCGACGAAGAACCTCAAAGTTATCGGCCGTGCGAGGATTGCTCTTGTATACGTCCATATTGCTGATAACCGTAACGGGAGAATCCCAAGCGGCCGCGCGGCTGGTTCCGTACTCGTACATATCGGGCTGGGTATCCTGGAAGTAGCCCCACCAGCCAAAGTTCAGACGGGTAAAGTCATTGCGCATACGGGGCGCTTCCTCGGCAGGAAATTCGGCAATTTTTTCCTTGAACACGTTGGCAGGGAAAACGTCAAAGGCGTTGCCACCGCTCAAGAAGTGCCAGCTGAAATGCGCCTTTGCCGCGCCCTCGGTAAAGAGGGGCTCACGGTCAAGCTGGCGCAAAACGCGGTACTGCGCGAAGGGCACGTAGAAATCGAAGGGCTCATTCGTGCCCTCGGAGCCGTCAAAATAGATAAACTCAAAGCCTGCGTTGTAGGCAAGGGCGAGCTTCTTGGCCACCTCGTCCTGCAAATCGGTTTGCTGGTCAAGATACAGGCTGGCGCCACCGAACTCGCTGACGTCGAGAATGCCACCAACACAGCCTGCCTTGTGGGCGGTGATTTCCGTCTTGTAATGGCCTCTCTTACAGCCGTAGAAGCGGTAGGGCGGCTCGGTGGTGTAGCCCTCGTAATAAATGGCCTCGCCGTCAAAGCAAAGGATGCGGCACTTCTCGTGCATCACCGTGTCCTCAGGGCTTTGCAGAACGAAAATCTCATCGTCCTCCGTTCCAATATCCTTGGCGAGCGTGAAAAGTCTCGTTTTGTTGATACGGGGGTCAACGCGCGGCGTCACGTAGCGGCTGTTGATACCGATATGGGTTTGCAGGAAGTGCAGACCGGGGGTGATGCCCTCTGCCTTTAATCTATCCAGCATTTTCTTAACGTCCTCAATGCCGTTCGGATATTCGTCACGGAAATCGTAGTCACCGCAATAGGTATATCCGTATGCCTTGAAGATGCAGGGGAAATACAGCAGAATATGGCGGAAGCCGCCCATCTTGGCATAGGCCAGATACTCGTCTATCGTTTTGGGGGTCAGATTGGTTGCCCACATGGCCGAGGCGTTGATATGCTCGCCGCGGCGGCTCTTAACGCCGCGAGGCAGGTCATAATCCTCCTCCAAGGTGTCGATAACGTCCAAAAGCTTTTCCGTCGGCGACACGATGAGTGCGGCCTCACAGCCCTTCAGGCGAACGCCCTTTACGGCGTCTGCCGTCATCAAACGGTAGCCGTCGCGGCGCTCGGAATCAATACGGGGATAGGGGTTGTTGGCAATGACGTTGACGGCCGTCTTATCGTCAAAAAACACGTTGAGCCATTCGCCGAAGCGCTCTCTGTTGCGAACGGGCAGCTGCAAAAGACGGAACTCGGCAACGGGAGGCGGCGTCATCGCCAAGCCCTCGTAGTCCTTCTCGCCAACGATAAAATCAGACAGGGTGAAAACCATGTAGGTCTTGGTGATTTTCACCGTCACCTCGACCTCGAAGGGCGTTATCTCAAAGCCGACTATCAGCTTGTCGCCCTCCTTGCGCAGTCGGTTGCCCTGGAAGGTGGTTCTCTTGTTGGGGTGTGCCAGCTTTACCTCGTTGTTAAAGGGGCGCGGCTGGGTGACGGAGAAAAGAGAGATATGCTTGCCTTGCATCAGGCACTCCTCGCCCGTTGCCTTGCAGATGAGGCTCTTGGCAATACAATCCTCTCCTACCGTCAGAATAAAGCTATCATTTTCAAGAATGATGTTGCTTTCCATAAACGTAAATCCCCCTCCGGTATTAATCGTCGTCCTTTATCTGCTCCTCAGGCGGAAGCTCCTTAAAGGGACGCAAACAATGGTGCAGCTTGGCAAGGTTGTTGCGGACGGGGCCGTAGCTCCAGCCCTCCGTTCTCATATAGGCATTCCAGCGGCGATGCTCTACGGTGCGAAGCACGTAGGCCTCCTCCTCTGTTCTCTTGTCCTTGGGAATCTCGATGATTTCCTTCATCAAGGGAATAAGCAGCTTATGCTTGCGGTGCATAACCGAGGCCATAGAGGAGCGGTAATTGTACTCGTACGCCCAGAATTTGCGGATAGCCTCTTCGCCGCCGCCCCACATCATATGGCGCTCCAGCGCCTTCTTCTCCAAGTCGGAGTTGAGAAGCACGCCCTCGGAGTAATAGTCGGGCAGGCTGCCGACGAAGTTGATATCGTAGGTCGTTCCCGAGAAATCGAACACCCCGTTGAGCGACTTGTTCTTGTTCTCATCATACACAACCGTTTCCACGATAGCCGTGTCCTCGCGGCCGTCCTCCATCGCCATACGGCGAAGCGCGGCGCGCACGGCAACGGCAATGCGGATATTGGTATCATCGTCACCAAGGGAAATAAAGACGTAGGAAATATCCTTAATGGTTTTCAGCTCGTTGAAGAAGGCATCCGACAGGATTTCGATGCCGTCGTGAACGGTGATGTCGTACTGGGCATCGTTGACGTCATCCATTTGCCTGTTGTATTTCTCCATCATCAGCTCGGGGCATTCCGAGGCGAAGCGCGCCCCGGCGTTCTTATCGCGCTCAAAGCCGTGCAGGCGGAAGGTGAAGCCCTCCATCTGACAGAACCATGTCAGCGCCTTCATCATTTCTCTGCCGTAAAGGCCCATACCGACAACCACGGCGGAAACGCATTTCTTGGGCTCTTCCTTGCCCGTCTTGTAATTGCGGAAATATTTAACGTCCTCGTACTTCGTCAAGGCAGAGCTGAAAATCTTGTCTCCACCCTCGTAAAGAAGATTCAGAACGAGCGAGCGCGCATCGTTGATGCGGCGCACCTTGATTTTCTTGCTGGAGGCCTTGGAAAGCATCAGCTCGCTTCCCACCGTTCTTGAAAAGACGTATAGCTCCGCTCTTTCTCTTTCTCCGTACCGCTCAACAAGCTCCATGGCTTGCTTGATGTTCTCCGAATCCCCGTCTCCGATGGTCAGGAAGGCCAAGAGATGCTTTTTGGAATGGATGCGGAAATCAACGGTCGATATATCCTTTTTGAAGGTGATAGCGTCAATCTCCTTGGCCTTTTCAAGCAGCTCGAAGGACTCCTCCTCGTTCTGCTCAAAGACGTCGCAAAAAACGATAACGCGGCGCTTGTTGTGCGCCTTCAGGCTCTTGGCCAAGGCAAAGGATTTGGCATTCAGCTCCGAAAAGACGTACACGTCTCGGAAAAAGGAAAAGAAATATCTTCTGTACGAGGCGGCGCTCTTAAAGAAGGAAAGCACAACGCCGAAGGTAAGAATGGGGGCTAAAACGTAAAGCACCGCGAAGAAGCCCGCGTATATCTGCGCGGCAACCTCGGAAAGCGCCGTCATATGCTCCGTCACAATATTGAATTCGCCGTCCATAATAAACAGACGGAAGGTGTTATGTAAGGACATAGCGACAATTTCAAGCGGACGCACAGCGCCCTCCGAAAAGATTTCCCTGTAAATCGGGAAAAACATCACCAAGGCCGAAAGAAGCACGCCCGCAAAAAAGACGTAAAAGGGCTTTAAAACTCTTCCGCTTTTGTAGGGTATTTTAGATAACACAAGGGCACCGACGCTAAACGCAGCAAAAAGAGAAAGCGCCAATATTAAGCAAGCGGTAAACACAGTTTATACCTCCAAGATAACGGGAAGCCTCCCGTTTTTTCATACAGAACGACAGCACGGCAAGCATCGCCGCGTTAATTTCATTATACATAACGGGTATTCAAAAGTCAATAAAGCAGGCGGTTTTTTTACAAAAAACGCGCTACGCCTCGGGGAAAAAGGAATTGGCGCCGTTGAAGCACAGCTGCTCTATCATCGTAAAGAGCGACTCTGCGCTCGTGCGCTTGTCCGAGGAGAACCAAAAGCGGTAGCCCGCAAAGATGCCCGCAAGGGTGTACTGAATGATAACCTCCACCTTAGCGTCGTCCACCCCCGTATGCGCCTGCATCATTTCCTTTATCATCGTGCAAAGTGAGGCGGAAATGCGCGCGCTGAAATAGGAGTTTTTATCCGACAGCAGAAGAAATCTGTAAAAATTGAGATTCTTGCTCAAAACGGAGTGTAGGCGATTGAAGGAATCGCGCGCCATCTGGCGCGGACTTGCAAAGGCAACGCCCGAAAGTGCGTCGCGAAAATCCGCAAGAATGCTCTCCTCTATCTCGCCAAGAAGCATATGAATGCCCCCGTAATAGTTGTAAAAGGTTTTGCGGTTGATATCCGCGCGCTTGGCTATCTCGCTGATGGTTATATCGTCAATGCTTCTTTCCGCCATCAAGGAGGCAAGCGCCACGTGAATGGCTTTTTTGGTTTTGACCGTTCGCCTATCCTTTTTTTCCTGCATGTTGAAAAGCGTCCTTTCCTCAGGCTTATTATCGTTTTTGCCTCAAACATGGAAGAATGTGACAATTTTACCTATATTCTTCTTTTTTTGCGCACTTGATTTTACACAAATTTAATCCTTTTTGTGTAAAAAGCCACAGAATGCGAAAAAGTTGCCCATTCATTTTTCAGTCCATTCCTATTATAATATACGTGTGCGAAAAAAGTCAAGACGCATTTGCTTTTTTCGGGGTGCCTCGCACCTCTTTTTGACAAACCGTCCTATATCGCAGACCCGAGGAATTGGCAACGAGGACGAGGACGGATGACACAAAGGAATGCAAAATGGAAGATACTTTAATTTTAAACGAAGAGCTGTTCGTCTCCATGCTGTACGGTGGGCTTTCCAAGCTCGAAAAGAACAAGGAAGCGGTCAATGATTTGAACGTCTTTCCCATTCCCGACGGCGATACGGGAGACAATATGTATATGACGCTGGCAAGCGGCTGTCGCCCGGGGCTTTCGGGCGAGAGCATTTCGGAGATTGCCGCCATCGTTGCCAAGGGCATGCTGATTGGCGCCAGAGGCAATTCGGGCGTTATCCTTTCCCAGATTTTCGCGGGCATTGCCGACGGGCTCAGAGGCGCCAAGACGGTTGACGTTGGCGCCTTGAACAATGCCATGCAAAGAGGCGTTGCTTTTGCCTACGGTGCAGTAGACACCCCCGTGGAGGGCACGATTCTGACCGTTTTCAAGGACGCGGCCGCCAAGGCAGACGCGGCGCTGAACGAGCCCCTCTCCGTTAGGGCATATTTTGACGTGTTTCTCGCGGAGCTGCGCCGCTCTCTTGCGCGCACGCCCGAGCTTTTGCCCATTCTGAAGGAATCGGGCGTGGTAGACAGCGGCGGTGCCGGTCTACTTTACATTATGGAGGGTATGGCCGAGGCGCTCGGCGGTACACTTTTTGAAGGGCCGACCGAGGTCGGTGCCACCGTCAAGACCGCCGCCGTTGACTTTTCTCTATTTGAGAGAGACACCCCTCTGCTTTACGGCTACTGCACCGAGGTTCTCATTCGCTTGCAGGACGCAAAGACTGACGTTGACGCCTTTTCGGTTGACGCATTCCTTGCCCCCTTGCGCGAAATGGGAGATTCCATCGCCTGCTTCCAAACGGACACCATCGTGAAATTACATATTCATACCAAGGCGCCGGGCGAGGTGCTGAGCTACGCGCAGGGCTTTGGCGAATTTCTCACCTTGAAAATCGAAAATATGACCCTGCAACACAACGAGGCCGAGGAAAAGACAGAAGAGTCGCCTCTCGTGCTTCGCACCAAGCCGCACAAGAAATACGCGGCCGTGGCCGTGGCGGCAGGAGAGGGCGTGCGCCAATGCTTCTTGGATTTGGGCGCTGACGCTGTGGTTGGCGGAGGCCAAAGCATGAATCCCTCGGCAGACGACTTTTTGCACGCCTTTGCCGAAATTGATGCAGACCATATTTTCGTTTTCCCCAACAACGGCAATATCGTTCTTGCGGCGCGTCAGGCCGCAGGGCTTTACGACAAGGCTGACGTGCGCGTGATAGAAAGCCACACCATCGGCGAGGGCTATGCCGCCCTTTCGATGCTTGACACCTCCCTTCCCGATGCCGACGCGGTTGAGGAAGAGCTTTCCTTTGCTATGGAGGGCGTTTTGACGGGAACGGTTGCCAAGGCCAGCAAGGATGCGCATTTTGACGGTATGGAGGTCAAAAGCGGCCATTACATCGGCTTCGTTGGCAAGCATATTTACGCCGAGGAGGTGTCTCCCCAAGAGGCCGTGCGCGTGCTTTGCCGCGCCGTCAAGGCGGAGCGCCGCGACATATTGATTCTCATTGCGGGCGAGAGCGCCGACAAATCCGAGGCCGAGGCTCTTTTCTCGGAGCTGAAGCAGGAATACAAGCGCGCCGAGGTCTTTTATATCGACGGCGGCCAGCCCGTTTACGACTATATGGTTGTTTTTGAATAAAACAAAAAGGCATACGCCGCTATTTTCATTCAAATCCTTACGAGTTCAATCCCCTTACACCAAGAAAGGAAAGCATATGATTCGTTTGTTCACGGACACCGACTGCGACGTTACCCCCGCACTTGCCAAGGAGCACGGTTACAGCGGCCTTATCAGCCTGCCTTACAGCATTGACGGCGAAACGGTTTATCCCTATAAGGACGAGGATTACGTCTTTGACGAAAAGACCTTTTACGATTCTCTGCGAAACGGCGTTCTGCCCACCACGAGTGCGCTGTCACCCGAGGCCTATATCGAATACATCGAGCCCGTGTTTGCGGCGGGCGACGATATTCTGTACGTGCATTTTTCAAAGGCAATGTCCGCAACCTTTTCCAATTTGAACAAGGCGCTTGCCGTTTTAAAGGAGCGCTATCCCGAACGAGTCTGTCATCTGCTTGACACACGCTCCGCCACCACGAACGGCCTTAACATCGCCCTTGCCATCGGCGACCTCTTTTTAGAGGGAAAATCGGTTGAGGAAATCTTCGCTTGGGCGGAGACCGAGATTGACAAATACGCGATGTATCTTTTCGTTGACGATCTCAAATTCTTCCACAGAAGCGGTCGCGTGAGCGGTCTTTCTGCCTTTATGGGCTCGCTTCTCGGCGTTCGCCCCGTTATCTATATGAGCCCCGAGGGCAAGCTTGAGGCCTTTGCCAAGGTCAGAGGAAGAGCCAACGCAATGAACCGCCTTCTTTCAATGATGGAGGAGCTTGGCGACGAGCTGACCTCGCACCGCGTTGTCCTCGGGCATACGGGCGCCGACCCTGCCATTATCGAGGAGCTGATTGCTATGATAAAGGAGCGCTTTGGCGCTGACCTTCCCATTCTCGTGCAGGTGGTAAACCCCACGCTCGGCTCGCACAGCGGCCCTGACGGTGTTGCCATTTCCTTCCACGCCAAGCACAGATAAGCCCTCCCACTTTTATAAGGAAAGGAACTGACCATGATTACGGTTCGCGAGGTTAAAACAAAAAAGGAGCAAAAGGAATTCTTAGAATTTCCCTTGCGCTTATATAAAGGAAACCCCTGCTTCGTTCCGCCGCTTTACGGCGATGAAAAAAAGATTTTCCGCAAGGATTACATATACTACGAGACCTGCGAGGCCGTTTATTTCCTTGCCTACAAGGGAGAAACGGTTGTCGGCAGAATTTCGGGTATTCTGCAAAAGACGAGCAACGAAAAAACGGGCGAGCGCCGCGTGCGCTTTACCCGCTTTGATTCGATAGACGATTACGAGGTGGCCAAGGCGCTCTTTGACGCCGTGGAAAGCTGGGCAAGAAGCATCGGGATGGACACCGTTTGCGGCCCCCTCGGCTTCTCTGACCTTGAGCGCGAGGGCCTTTTAATAGAGGGCTTTGACGAGCTTTCCACCTTTGAGGAGCAATACAACGCCGCCTACTACGGTGAATTTCTCGAAAAAGCGGGCTACGTCAAGGAGGTTGACTGGACGGAAAGCCGCATCTATCCCCCCGAGGACAAGGGTGCAAAGCTTGAGGAGATGGCCAACTTCGTTATGAACCGCTACGGACTGCATTTGGCCGACATCAAATCCACCTCGGAGTTCATCAAGAAATACGCAGACGATTGCTTTGCGCTTCTTGACCGCGCCTACGAGCCCCTGTACGGCACCGTTCCCATGACCGACAGTATGAAAAAAATGCTGCTTGACAACTTCAAGCTGATTATCAAGCCCAAGTACGTGGCCGTCATTTTGGACAAGGAGGACAAGGTTGTTTCCTTCGGCGTTTGCTTCCCCTCCATTGCCAAGGCCGTGCAGAAATCGAATGGACACTTGACTCCCGCCGCCATTGTGCGCTTGCTTTGGGCCTTGAACCATCCCTCTATTATTGATTTGGCACTCGTCGGCGTTGACCCCGTATACGCCAACCGCGGCATCAGTGTTATCATTTCCGCGGGTCTTTCCCGTATGCTGCAAACCAAGGGCGTTGAATATGCAGAGACCAACCTCAACCTTGAGGAAAACTATTCCATTCAGAATCAATGGAAGCGCTTTGTCGAGGTGAAGCACAAGCGCCGCCGCAGCTATATCAAAAAACTCAACGAAAGCGAAGAAAAATAAGCTATGATTAAGATTGCCGTAGACTGCTTTGGCGGTGACCACAGTCCTGCCGCCAATATCGACGGTGCGCTTCTGGCCCTCGCGGCCTTCCCCGACCTTCACGTGATTTTGAGCGGAGACGAGGCGCAAATTCAAGCGCATCTTGCCGACAAGAGCTATGATAAGGAGCGCCTTTCCATCCTGCACGCGCCCGACGTTATCGGCTGTGACGAAAAGCCGACGGACGCCATCCGCTTGAAGAAGGAAAGCTCCATGATGAAGGCCATTCGCCTGCTTCGCGAGGACGAAACCGTTTCGGGCATCGTCAGCACGGGCTCAACGGGCGCCTTGG
>JBGVMO010000123.1:0-7672 GCA_045124835.1 Eubacteriales bacterium | reverse complement strand
CGCGCGAGAGGACGCCATTGTTCTGAACGTCACGGAAGAGGGCGGCAAGGGCTTGCTTCGCGGCATTTCTCTGACGCACCCCATCTTCCGCGTATCGAGAGACCCTGCGGTTACGTTTTCCCAAAAAGGCGAGGATGCGGTTGCCTTCCGCGTTGACGATATTTTGCCTCCCGCAACCCAGCAAAGTGAGGAGAAGCCCTTCTCCTTTGCCTGCGTTTTGAAGGCCCTTGGCGCGTCTTTTTCGCTTTGCGAAACGGGCAAGGGCGAGGCCTTTGCCGAAATCGTCGCCCCTGCCGACAGCTATCAGCTCGTTTTCGGTGTTTTCACCCAATTCCGCTACCAAGCACTTCCCGATTACGCAGTGCTTGATGCGTGGAGCGCGAGTCTTGATTCGCTCAGCACCGCACACAAGGCCTACTGGCAGGAATTTTTCTCCCGTGCCAACATTTCTTTACCCGATAAATTCTTGGAGAAGGTCTGGTACGTCAACCAATACGCCTTGGACTGCTGTAGCGGCAAGGACGGTGTGATGAAGCACCACGCCTGCGGCTTAAACGGTCTTTGGGACGTGAAGCGGCCGAACATCTGGGGAAGCCTCTGGTATTGGGACGTCAATATTCAGGCCTCCTTTGCGGGCGTTTTCTCCTCCAACCATCTGGAGCTTGGAAAGGTCTTCTCGGATGGGCTTCTCTCCTATGCCTCCTCCGCCCTGCGCTATGCCAAGGAGATGCACGGACTTGACGGCCTTGCCATTGACTATCCCTATTTCGTTTACTACTGCGTCTGGCCATGGTGCGCGCAATACCTTTGGTTCCAGTATGAATATTCGCTTGACAAGGACTATTTGAAAAACGAGGCCTACCCCGTCTTTCTGAAGCTTTGCGAATTCTGCCTTGGACTGTTTGAGAAAAACGAGAAAACGGGCTTTTACGAGGTTTATCCCGACATTTCTCCCGAGCAGGGCCCCTTGACCCACAACTCTGTTTCGACGGTTGCCTCGGTGAAATATATGCTTTCCTTCACCTTAAAGGCAGCAAGAATTTTAGAGGACGATGCGCCCATTTTAAAGGACATCGCGCACCTTCTTGAAAACCTTGCCCCCTACGCCGTCTGCGAGGACACCAAATATGGCCGTCGCTTCAAGGATTCGGACGACGCGCCCGACAACCTCTGGATTCGCCATCCGGGTATGCTGATGCCCGTTTTCCCCTCTGCCGAGATCGATATTGAAAGTACTGAGGAGGAAAGGGCGCTCGTTGACAACACGATTAAATTCTTAGAGGACAACTGCGAAATCGGTATTTTCCAGGGAAGCTGGCTTTCGGCCGCCTCCTCCCGCATTGGTAAGGGGCAGCGCGCGCTTCGCCTGCTTTACGAGCGCGGCATTGACCATATGCTCCGCTCCAACGGTCTGACGGCAGAGGCAACGGAGCGCTTTATGAACTTCTGCTTAAAGCTGCGCGAGCCTCTCTATTATCCTTGTATGATGGAGTTTACAGGCGAGATGCTTGCCGCGGTAAACGAGATGCTTTTACAGTCACAAAAGGGTGTTATCCGCGTGTTCCCCGCCCTACCTGACGGCGACCCCGAGTTTGACAGAATGCTGCGCGGCGGCCTTGGCGACTCCGATTATAACGCCCGCTTTAACAACTACCCTGCATGGCGCGACGTTGCCTTTTCAAAGCTTTTGGCCAAGGGTGCCTTTGAGGTGAGCGCCGAGGTGAAGGAGGGCGCGCTTCTCTACATCGCGCTTCATAGCTGTGCGGGCGGTATGGCTCGCGTCAGCACTCCCTTGGGGCTTGAGGGCTTCTCGGTGTATAAGGATGGCGCGCCCGTTCCCTTTACTTATGAAAAGGAAAAGGCGCTTCTGACCTTTGAAACGGAAAAGGGCGCTACCTATCTCATCAAGAAGGATGCCGAGGCTTGCGTTTGCGCGCTTGTACCGTCGCCGGAGGATGAGGCCGGCTGTATTTCCCATACGGCCTATACCAAGCGCAGAATTTTCTTGGGCGAGGACAAGGACACCCATTGGAAGAAGGCGTTTGACGGCTTTATCCGCGACCGCTACTACGGCAACGTTCGCATGGCTAATCACACCACCTACAAATTCGACTTTACGGACAAAAAGTCTCCCGAGAAGGATTACGGCGCCTATATGCCGCGCCAGACCATTATTGAGCCGGGGCTTTTGCTCTCCACGCGCGTTTTCTTCCCCATTGCCAAGGACGCCTTTGACGCCTACTACGGCTACGGCTTTGAAAGCACCGATGGCTTGCAGGTCGAGGCAACGGGCAAGGACGATATGCTTCTTTCCGATTGCATCACCGGCACCTCCCCCAACGCCTTCGTTTTAGAGCTTCCGCGCGGCTATTACGAGGCCTTCGTGATTTCGGGAAGCGACAAGGAGGCAACCGACACCGTGCTGATGGGCGAGGACGACTGTCGCATCGGCGGCAAGCCCTTGGCGGCAGGTGAATATATGGCCGAAAGACTGCCCATTAAGGTCGAGCGCGACGGTGAGACGCGCATTTTCGTTTCCTCCGCATCGGGCGGAAAATGGCACTTGAATCTTCTGCTTTTGAATTTCAGAGACGGATACGGCTTTTAATTTTAGCCTTTCGGTTCAACAAAAAACGACGGCAAGCTTGCCGTCGTTTTTTATACCGTTTTTATTCTCGCTCTCTCTTCCAAAGCCCTGTGACGTAATACACAATGCCGATGAAGAAGGGGGTGAAGCCCGCCAAGGCGTCTCCAAGCCAGAAGCCGAAGCTTTCCATATGCAAAACGAGACCGAACAGCACCGAAAGACCGATGCGCATGACGATGCCGTCCAAAATGGCGGTTGCAAAATTCACGCCGTAATTGCCCGTTCCGTTTATCAGAGCGTTCATCGGGGAGCGCGCGGCGCTGCCGAAGAAAATCAAAACGGCGATGGGAAGATAGGTAAGGCCAACCTCCAAAACGGCAGGGTCAGTTGTAAAGATGCCGTATACCTGCATGGGGAAAAGGCAAATGGCCAGCGAAAAGACGGACGCCATACCAAAGGTGAGAAGGGCAATGCAAAGGACGATTTTCGGCACGCGCTTATATTCCTTGGCGCCGATATTCTGCCCAACCATTGAGGAGCCTGCGGTATTCAGAGAATTGGAAACGAGATTGCTGATGCTGCCGATTTTATTGGCAATCCCCGCAAAGCCCGATACGGCAAGCCCATAGGAATTGATGTACGCATTGACGAAAAGCTTGGATATTTGAATGGACGCGCCCTTGATGGCCATTGGAATTCCCAGCTTTAAAAGCGGCGACAGGTGCGCCTTATCAATGTGATAAAAATCTCTGGCGGTAAAGGAAAGCCCGAAGCGCTCCTTGTACCTCCAAACAAAAAATACGGCAAAGACAAAGCTGACGCCCTGACTGATAACGGTGGCAAGGGCGGCACCCGTGGCGCGCATTCCAAGGCCAAGCACGAAAAGCAAATCAAGCAATACGTTCAGAATGGAGGCTATCGCGATAAAGATGAAAGGCCGCTTGGAGTCTCCCATTCCGCGCAGAACAGCGCTGGCCACGTTGTAGCCGTAAATAAAGATGAGGCCAACGATGCTGACCGTGGCATACCCAAGAGCATCCTCAAAGGCCTCCGTCGGCGTGTTCATCAGGCGCAATATCGGCATACGGAAGCAGAGGCACAGAATGCTCAAAAGAAGAGCGGCAAGCATCGAAAAGGTAAAGGTTGTTCCAATAAAGGAGCCAAGCACGCGCTTGCGCCCCGCGCCAACGTGCTGCGAAATCAAAACCTGTGCCGCACCCGCAAAGCCCATGGCAATGAAGGTAAGAAGATTGGCAACGTCTCCGCCGACCGAAACGGCAGAAAGTCCCTCCTTACCCAAGGCGTGCCCCACCACTATCATATCCACCATATTGTAGACAACCTGCAAAAGACTGGCAAGAAAAAGAGGCAAGGAAAAGCGCAAAAGCGCAGGTGCAATCGGCGCTTTTGTAAAATCGGTTACGTAGTTTTTCGTCTTTTTCTCCATTCGTTTTCCTCTTCCTCAGTCAAAATGCAAGGCTCTGTCAAAGCACCCTTACAGTATAGCACACTTTTCGCATTGCGGCACAAGAATTTTATTTTTTTCGTTGCTTTTTTTCTTTTTCCGTGCTACAATAAAGGGGCAAGGCTTCACAAGAAATCCGCGCAGAACGAGGTTTACCCATGCAAAACGAAAAAGCAACCGCGCAAAAGCAAGAAAATTCAATAAATGAAAAGGACATCGTTGCCGTTGCCACCGAAATTTTAGAAAAATACCGCGAGGCGTTCGAGGAGCTGGCAAAATGATACAGCTGCAAAAGGACACCGTTTTACTTCTCCACACGCTCTTATGCGAAAAAACAGGGGGCTCCGACGGCATTCGTGACAGCGCACTGCTTGAAAGCGCCCTTTCCGCCGCCTTTCAGACCTTCGGCGGCGAGGAGCTGTATCCAACGCTTGAGGAAAAGGCCGCAAGGCTCGGCTTTTCCTTGATTGCCAATCACGCCTTTATAGACGGCAACAAGCGCATCGGCGTTCTTGCTATGTTAACCTTTCTTTACATCAACGGCAGACCTCTATCCACATCGAACGAAGAGATTGTCCGCATGGGACTTAGCGTCGCCGCAGGCGAAATGGATTACGCCGCCTTGCTTTCTTGGATAAAGCAGCAGGAATAAAAAAGAAAAAGGCCTATCGGCGCTCTTGTAAGAGAATCCGATAGGCCCTTTTTATGCCTCTTTTACAGCTCAGGCAAAATCAGGCCGCGCTAAAGGAGACGTCGTCAAGAATGGCGTATTCTCCGTCTGCGGCCGTTGCAGCAAAGCTTACGGTAGCATCGGTGGCCCATTCGGGTGCTTGCGCCGTGATGCCGCGATAATAGGCAAAGGGCACATTAGCATCCACCGTATTCTGATTAACCGTCAAAATCACAAGAGCAGTCTCGCTTTGTGTGCCGTCGGTGAAGGTGACCGTTGCCGTTACGGCAGGGCTCGTGCCGATATTTCTGTTGTAGAAGGAAAGCTCGTAATACTCCCCTCCTGTGACCGCCACAGTCTGCGACACGCTGCCGCCGTTCAAAAGTCGCAAAGCGGAGCTTCCCGTATAAACCTCGCCCTCTGCGGTGGTTTGCGCAATCGCCGTTGCGACGGGTGTTTCCCAATCGTCAGGCACCGCATCCGTGAAGGCCTCAAGACCGCCGTTCAATAGAAGCTCTCCCGTGCCCGTGCCGGCAGGGCCCTGCGGGCCAATCGGGCCTACTTCACCCTGCGGGCCCTGCGGGCCTTGCGGGCCGATGGGGCCTACCTCACCTTGTGGGCCTTGCGGGCCAATCGGGCCTACCTCACCCTGCGGGCCTTGCGGGCCGATGGGGCCTACCTCACCCTGTGGGCCCTGCGGGCCAATCGGGCCTACCTCACCCTGCGGGCCTTGCGGGCCGATGGGGCCTACCTCACCCTGCTGGCCTTGCGGGCCAATCGGGCCTACCTCACCTTGTGGGCCTTGCGGGCCAATCGGGCCTACCTCACCTTGTGGGCCCTGCGGGCCGATGGGGCCCTGCGGGCCAATCGGGCCTGCCTCACCCTGTGGGCCCTGCGGGCCGATGGGGCCTACCTCCCCTTGTGGGCCCTGTGGGCCGATGGGGCCTGCCTCACCTTGTGGGCCCTGCGGGCCAATCGGGCCTTGTGGGCCAATCGGGCCTTCAATGGCGAGGGGCGCAAAATCATCGCTTTCTCCGGGATACCCCCGAGGATTATTGACGGCAACCACATATAAGCCGCCCTCGTAGGAAACGAGTTGACCTATACAGTATCTGCGTCCAAACACAAACGGCACGGGAAAAGACTGCACAGGGCGGCAGCATCCGCAAACGCCGCCGACAGAATGGCATTCATTGTGTCGGCATCCACCAACGGCGCCGTTTCCCTTATGGTGCTTTATATGAGACTCATAGCATTCATCCATATATGCGTTTTCCTTTCGGTTGAATTTTTCTTGCCCCAAAAGCATTTTATGCTTTTTTTCACTTACAGGTTCTCTCCTTTTAAAAAAGGAATTGACGAAAGGAAAAAAATTTGGTATACTGAACGAAAGGAAGAATCGGCGAAAATGCCGACTTTACGGAAAGGACGCTCATACATTTATGAATTACAGAGAAAAGTTTATCGAATACTACAAAGCCCACATAAAAAGAGCAGGAGCGGACGAGCTTTTATCCTATCTTGAAAGTCCGCAATCCGATTTTTTCACCGCGCCTGCCTCTACGAGATTTCACGGCTGCTACGAGGGCGGGCTTTGCGAGCATAGCGTAAACGTTTACGAGGCGCTTTGCGCCTACGTGAAGCGCGACCGCTTTGTCTCGGAATACGGTCTTTCCTTTTCGGACGAGACTTTAGCCATTGCGGCGCTTTTGCATGACGTTTGCAAGGTGAACGTATACAAGGCAAGCACGCGCAACGTTAAAAAGGACGGCGTTTGGACAACCGTTCCCTTTTATGAATTCAACGATGAGCTTCCCTACGGTCACGGTGAAAAATCCGTGTACATCGTTAGCGGCTTTATGCGACTTTCGCGCGAGGAGGCCTTTGCCATCCGCTATCATATGGGCTTTTCCAAGGACGAGGAGGCCAAAAACGTCTCTGCCTCCTTTGAAAAATATCCGCTTGCCATGGCACTTTACGTTGCCGATATGGAGGCCACCTTCATTATGGAGGAGCGCCTCGGTAAAAACGAAAATTAAGAGGTTTTAATCGTGTTTTCAAAGAGCATTCCCGCGCTTTTGCTTCCTTGGTACAGGGAAAGAGCAAGGGCGCTTCCTTGGAGAGAAGACCAAACGCCCTATCGCGTTTGGCTCTCCGAAATTATGCTGCAGCAAACGAGAGTGGAGGCTGTTATCCCCTATTACGAAAGATTTCTTTCGATTTTTCCAACGATTGAGAGCCTTGCCTATGCCGACGAAGCGCAGCTGATGAAGTGCTGGGAGGGGCTCGGCTATTACAGCCGCGCAAGGAATCTCAAGCGTGCCGCCCTCTCTGTGATGACCGATTTTGGCGGCATCTTCCCCTCTCGCTACGAGGACATTCTTTCGCTTTCGGGTATTGGCGAATACACCGCAGGGGCGATTGGCAGTATCGCCTTCGGGTTGCCTACACCCGCCGTTGACGGCAACGTGCTTCGCATTCTGGCGCGCTTGGCAAGGGATGAGCGCGACGTGCTTTCGCCCACCGTGAAAAAGGAATACCGCACAGCGCTCGCCGCCCTTTATCCATCGGGCAAGGAGGCCGGAGAGCTGACACAGGCATTTATGGAAATCGGGCAGACGGTTTGCACAGCGTCCGGCACTCCAAGATGCCAAGAATGTCCGCTTGCTTCTCTTTGCGCCTCCAAGGAGGGCGCCTACACCGAGATTCCCCATCGCGCGCCGAAAAAGGCACGAAAAATTGAAAAAAAGACAGTCTTTCTTTTTCTTCACGGAGACACCTTTGCCCTTTCTCTGCGCGAAAAGGACTCGCTTCTCGGCGGTCTTTGGGAGTTCCCGAACACAGAGGGGCATTTATCTGCCGACGAGGCCTTTGCCATGGCCGAGGCGCTTGGGCTTTCGCCCTTGGGCGCGCGTGAGATTGGAGAGGCCAAGCATATTTTCACCCATTT
>JBGVMO010000122.1:0-7077 GCA_045124835.1 Eubacteriales bacterium | reverse complement strand
CAAATTGCGTGTCGAGGCTCTCGACTGGTGCGGGTGACAGGACTTGAACCTGCACGTCGGGGACACCAGATCCTAAGTCTGGCGTGTCTGCCAATTCCACCACACCCGCATATTTTGTTTTTTTATTCAAGCGGCTTTTTACGTTTTTTTCTTCCCTTTGGCACGCCACCGTGTGACGTTTGCGGTGCCCGAAACTTGACTCTCGGCTCAAATCCTTTCGCCGGTCAACTTTCGACCGCTGCACCTTCGAAGCTCTCGCTTCTTCTGCTTCGCAGCGCTCGGCTTCAAACTGCCAATTCCACCACACCCGCATATTTTGTTTTTTTATTCAAGCGGCTTTTTACGTTTTTGCCTTCCTTTTCGACACGCCACCGTGTGACGTTTTAGGTAAAGGGCGTTGATTAATATAAATTAAAAACTCCCGAATGAGTCAACATTCAGGAGTTTTTGGTGCGAGCAGTGGGACTTGAACCCACACTCATACGAACTGGTTCCTAAGACCAGCGTGTCTGCCATTCCACCATGCTCGCAAATTTATGAATCGACTCCATCATTTTAGCACAAAAAATTCGAAATGTCTACCGTTTTTGAAATTTTTTTATAAAAGAGGCAGTATTTGATTGGGTGGTAAAGAAAAGGCTGCTTTTCGAAGGCAGAAAAAGCTTTCATTTTTGTTTGAATGTTTTTCTTGAAAAAAACGCGCTTTTGTGTTAGAATGTAAGAAAAAACAGGAATAAACCCTTGCATTTAAGCCTGTAAAGAAAAATCTTTTTATTCGAGGGGATTATGAGAAAAACAACCGTGAAGTCTTTCGTTTTTTTGCTCGCCTTCGTCCTTGTGGCTTTTTTGGCTGTATTGCCGATGCAAAGCGGAAAAATTGACCGTTCCGATTGGATGGCCGCATTGGACGATGGGCAAAGCCTTTCCTCTGTCACCGTGCCCGGAACGCACGATTCGGGCGCGCTCTATTCTATTGCCGACGTTTCGGGAAAATGCCAAACCCTTTCCATTAAGGAGCAGCTCAAAATCGGCGTTCGCTTTTTGGATATCCGTTTGCAGCTTGTCGATAACAAGCTGCGCGTGGTACATAGCTTCGTGGATCAAATGACCGCATTCGAAGACGTCCTGATAGAGCTTGTCTCCTTCGTTGAGGCGAATCCAAGCGAGTTTTTGTTGGTTTCCATCAAGGAGGATGCCTCTGCCAAAAATTCAAGCGAGGATTTTACAGAGGCTTTGGAAAAACTGCTCTTATCCTATTCTGCGGTGAACACCTCGCGCGAGCTTCCCGAAACGGTGGGTGCGGCGCGCGGCGGCATTCACGTTCTTGCCAGATACGCAGGCGCCTCGATTGGTCTTCCGTGTTATAGCGGCTGGTGGGATGACACCGCCTTTGCACTTGGGGATATTTACGTGCAGGACAATTATTGTGTTGAAGATGCCGAGGAAAAAATTGCCGATATACGAGCCACCTACGCGATTGCTCTTGAAGAAAAGCACGCGCTGGTGTTGAACTATACGAGCTGTTATCTTGAAACGGGATTTCCGCCCATCTATGCAGGCTTGCCCGCCCACGATATAAATGCCGACACCCTGAAGGCGCTTGCGGAGGGGAAGGGCTCGTATGGGGTGGTTATCTGCGACTTTATAACTTCGTCCTTGGCGGATGCTATCATAGGGAGGAACTTTAAATGAAAAAGCTTTTATTCATTCTTCGCCTCTTTTCCGCAGGCATCGTGGCGCTATTGGCTCTCGCCTTTATCGTTATTGAAGGAACGCTTTTCGTTTCCCTTGATTTTACCCTGTATGAAAATGTGTTTCTTGCCTTCCTTCAGCTTCTTATAAAGCTTTTGGTGGGTGTTTCCGCTTTTCTTCTCGGTCTTTTTTCCATTCTTAAGAAAAAGCACCCGTTTGTATGGGAGGGCTTGGCGCTCTTCTGGGCCTCCTTTGCCGCCTCCTTCTTTATCACCAACGGCATCGGCCTCTATTTCGTTATCGTTGCGGCCTTTTTTCTGCTTTCACATTTGCTTTTCCAACGGTTTGGACAAGAGCAAGGCGTCAAATCAAAATAAATATATCGGCATAAACAATATGCCCTCAATAGTAAAAGGACAGAAAAGCAATTCGCTCTTCTGTCCTTTTTGTATAGTACGTTTGCGTCGGGTTTAATTTTCGTTGAGGAAGGCGCGGCGAACCTCGCCGATATCCTGCATAATGTAGGTTGGCCTCGTTTCGGAGGCCTCGGCATCGGCAACGGTGCCTTCGCCCGAAAGAACAAATACGGTGTCAATGCCCGCATTTACACCTGCCGCAATGTCGGTATATACGCGGTCACCAATCATCACGGCGTCATCCTTTTCAAGCCCCTCTTTTTCAAGAGCAAAATAGATCATTTCGGGCTGGGGCTTGCCGATGAAGAGAGGCATTCTTCCCGTTGCGGTGCAGAGAATCTGCGCTATCGAGCCGCAGTCGGGCACAAAGCCGTACCAGGTGGGGCAAACGTAGTCGGGGTTGGTGGCAATATAGTCAACGCCGCGGTTCAAAAGAATACAAGCATCCTCAAGCTTCTGGAAGGAAAGCTCCGTATCGTTGCCCATTACGATGGCCGCAATATCGTCCTCAAGCTTCGTGGTGATACGTATACCGCTCTCCTCTAGCTGCTCGCAAAAGGAGCGAGTGCCAAAGGCATAAAGCTTTTTACCGTCGTAGTGATTCTTTAAATAACGGACGGTTGCATCCGTGGAGGTCAAAAAATCGTTTGCCGTTGCCTCAATGCCCATAGAGCGAAGCTTGTCTACGTATGCATTGACGCTTTTGGAGGAGTTGTTCGTCAGGTAAAGCGCTTTTGCACCGCCAGCTTTGATGGCATTTAAAAAGGGAAGCGTTTCGGGAAAAAGAGTCTTGTCAAGATAAATGGTGCCGTCCATATCGAGAAGAAAAAGCTTTTTTTGTGAAATAGGTTTCATACAGGATTGCCTTTCTGCATAGAGTACGTAAAGCAAGCAAATTAAAAGTATATTCATTATACCACGGAAAAGACGAAAAGGCAAGTAAAAAAAACAAAAAATCGTTCCTCTCAAATCGACAGAATTATAATTCCGTCCGTGGTATGATGAAGAAGGCGGGCGAAGAAGCTCCGGAAAATCCAAACCGAGTCTCTCGTTCTTGTAGCGTGTATAGAAAGGAATGGTTCTGAAATGCAGGTTTTATATATAGATACGCTGTTTTTCGTTAATTTCGCGATGGATTTCCTCGTTTTGTATATCACGGCAACCTTTTTGCACGTTAAAAAACGACTGGCGCTTTTTCTTCTTGCCTCCTTTCTTGGCGGTGTGTATGCCGTTTTGGCGGTTGTGTACGCTTTTCCGTCACTACTCAGTCTCTTGCTTTCGCCCGTTGTTGCCGTTTTGCTTTCTGCTATTGCGCTTCGTGGCCTTGGAAGCTTTCGAGGCTTCCTGATTGCCGTTTTGCTTTTTATGCTTTTTTCTATGCTTTTCGGCGGCATTGTTTCCGCGTTTTTTACATTTTTGGAAAGCATCTTTGCGGTGCGCGAGAGTGAAGCGCTCGGCGTTTCAGACGTCGTTTTGATCCTCGGCTTTCTCGCTTTTGCTATCGTTAGTCTTGCAATGCGCTTTTTTGGGAGCGTGCCGCGCGATAAATACGCCACGGTTATCGTCGAAATGTTCGGAAAAACGGTGCTTGTGCCCGTCTTGGTTGATAGCGGATGTCTATTGAAGGACCCGATTTCAGGTCGTCCTGCCGTTCTTCTTCGGTTAGATAGCGTTGCGCCCATTCTACCTGCGGAAATCGTTATGTGCGCCCGCGCGCCGAAAACCGCAATGCCGCAGAACCCAGCGCTTGCAAGAAAATGCCGTCTTTTGCCGGCCAAAAGCATTGGCGGCAAAACTCTTTTGCTCAGCGTTCGACCTGAGCGGCTTTACGTACAAACAGGTAAGGAGAGAAGAGAGTGTGAGGCGCAGATAGCACTTTATTCCGTGGAAAAAAATCATTTTGGCGGCCGAGACGGCTTGCTACCCACTGCACTTTTGAGCCGAAGCGCTTCGCCGCTTCCGCACACATAATACATAGTTAAAGAGGATAACGGAGATACCATGAAAAAACGATTAAAGGCTTTAAAACAACGGCTATTTGCCTTTCTCGCCCGCCTTTTTGGCACAGAGGAGGTCTACTACATAAACGGGGCGGACGTTTTGCCGCATCCCTTGTCTGCCGAGGAGGAGGCAGAGGCCTTGGCAATGGCTAGTGAAAGCGAAGAAATGCGCGCGTATCTTGTAGAGCATAATTTGCGCTTGGTGGTTTATATCTCTAAAAGGTTTGAGGGAGTCGGCGCGGGAATCGAGGAGCTGATTTCTATCGGTACGGTGGGGCTTATGAAGGCCATTGATACCTTCCATCCGGGCAGAAATATCAAGCTTGCCACCTATGCCTCCCGCTGTATTGAAAACGAAATTCTGATGTTCGTCCGCAAAAATGCCTGCCATAGACGCGAGGTCTCCATTGATGAGCCCTTGAACGTGGATTGGGACGGCAACGAGCTTTTGCTTTCGGACGTTCTGAGCAGCGAGGGAGACACGGTCGGGCGTCTTTTGGAGGAGGAGGAAGAGAAGCGCGCGCTTCGCTCGCTTGTTGAGTCACTTTCTGCGCGCGAACGAGAAATTATTGAGCTTCGCTTCGGTCTTGGGGGCAAGACGGAGCTGACGCAAAAGGAGGTTGCCGATATACTCCATATTTCGCAATCCTATATCTCGCGCTTGGAGAAAAAAATTATCGGCAGGCTGCGAAAGGAAATGGAGCTTTGCTATTGAATGGTAAAGCACCTCGGGCAAATTTATCAAAAAAGGGTGGAAAAGGGTGGAAAAAAACCGCAAAAACGTTATTCTTGTCTTGCTTTTCCGCAAAAAATGTGGTATACTGTAAAAAATATGTCTTTTTTTGAAAAGAAGAAATTGCTTCGGCTTTCGCCAAACCCGAGCTTGCCGCAAAAAAGAAAGCGTTTTTCATTGTATAAAACGGAAAAAACGGTAAAATAATCCTCTCAAAAAGGAGGATATTACCATGACAAAACCGACTTTATCCATCAAAAATGCGCTTTCGGCATCCTTGGTCTTGCGCCGCGAAAAAGCCGTTACCCGAACGCTCTTTTTCGCCAATCTTTCGTTTCTTCTTTCGTTTTTAGGTCTCTTCGTTATCGAAATGGGGGCATTTGGCGCCCTCACTCTTCCGTTCCCCTTTTTGAAGGAGGAGCCAATTCTTTGGCTTTTGGCCGCAGTTTTGGCATTTGCGCTGTCGCTTTTTTTGCTTGCGCCCTATTGGGAAGGGATTTTGTCCTTTTGTACGCTGGCGCAAATGGAGGGAAGGGCGGATTTTTCCGCAATCCATGCCTTCCTTGTTCAAAAAAAGCTTCTTCGCTTTGCATTTTTGCGCGGCGCGGGTCGCGCAATTCGCTTGATTTTGTGGTCTCTGTTCTCCCTCTTTGTTGCTTACTTCGGCTTCGGCGCGGCGCTTGAAGCAAAATCGTATGACGGCATTTTTCTGCTTGTCGCAACGGCCCTCTTTCTCCTCTTTCTTCTTTTTCTCTTTTTGCATTTGGGAAAGGATAAGCTTCTTTTTAACGCGCTTTTAACGAAAATGAGGAGAAATGAAGCAGCAGGCGAGGGAATTGCGCTTTCTTATTTTGCACTCTCCGGCGAATCCGCCGGCTATATGCGCCGATTTGCAAAGCGCTTGCTTTGCCTCTTTTTGCGCTATCTGCCCCTCTTTTTCTTGTCGGTTTTGCTTTTGGGCATTCCGCTTTTATTCTTGCTTCCGCGCTATCTGCTGGCGCGCGCTGCTCTTATCACTTCTATATTAAACGAATAATTTTCTGTTTGGAGGAATTCTTATATGTGTCAATGCAATGAATGCACGAAAAAGGAAAAATACTTTATCACCACGGCTATCGCATATAGCTCCCGAAAGCCGCATTTCGGAAACACCTACGAGATTATTATGTCGGACGCAATGGCGCGCTTTCAGCGCCAAATGGGCAAGGACGTATTTTTCTTGACGGGTACGGACGAGCACGGTCAGAAAATCGAAAATCTTGCCAAGGAGGCGGGTATCACGCCGCAGGCATACGTGGACGGTGTTTCGGGTGAAATCAAGCGCATTTGGGATTTGATGGGTGCCTCCTACGATAAATTTATCCGCACCACAGACCCCTATCACGTGGAAAGCGTGCAGCATATTTTCCGCAAGCTTTACGAGCAGGGAGATATCTACAAGGGCGCTTATGAGGGCTGGTACTGCACCCCCTGCGAATCCTTTTTTACGGACATTCAGGCCGAGGGCGGCGTTTGCCCCGACTGCGGCAGACCCTTGGAGCGAACCAAGGAGGAGGCATACTTCTTTGCCATGAGCAAGTATGCGCCGCGTCTCATTGAATATATTGAATCGCATCCTGAGTTTATCGAGCCTGAGTCTCGCAAAAAGGAAATGGTTAACAACTTCCTGAAGGCAGGCTTACAGGATCTTTGTGTTTCGCGCAGCTCGTTTAAGTGGGGTATTCCCGTTACCTTTGACGACAGACACGTGATTTACGTTTGGATAGACGCGCTTTCCAACTATATCACCGCGCTTGGCTTTGATCCCGATTTGAAGGAGCAGCCTGCGCTTTATCAGTCCTGCTGGCCGGCAGACGTTCACGTTATCGGTAAGGATATTTTGCGCTTCCATACGATTTATTGGCCGATTCTTTTAATGGCGCTCGGTCAGCCTCTGCCCAAGAAGGTGTTTGGCCATCCATGGTTCAATTCGGGCGTTGACAAAATGTCCAAGTCTCGCGGCAACGTTATCTATGCCGATGAAATGGCAGAATACTTCGGGGTGGACGGTGTGCGTTATTATGCGCTTTCTGAAATGCCCTATAACGCGGACGGATCCATCACTTATGAAAATGTCATTAATCGCTATAATACGGATTTGGCCAACAACCTTGGCAACCTTGTCAGCCGTACTCACGCGATGACCACCAAGTATTTCGGCGGCGTTATTCCTGCCCCCACCGCCCCTGAGGCGCTG
>JBGVMO010000121.1:0-4401 GCA_045124835.1 Eubacteriales bacterium | reverse complement strand
GTAGGCCGCCGAAAGAAGATTGTAGGCAAGCCAGAAGGGCGCACCCAAGAGCGAAACGATGCGAATAGAGCGCTCGTTTTTGAGCCAGAGGGCCAAGGTTTCAAAGATAACGCCCAAAATCGGCAGGAGGCTGAAAACGTTTTTGTATGCAAGCAAACCGAGGGCCACTATCGCGGCGTTGGCCAAAACAACCGTGAGCGTAAAATGCCGCTTGATAAAGCCGCTTTGGCTTTTTGCGCACAAAAGCGAAATAAAAAAGGCAAGCGCGTCGAGCAAAGCACCCTCCATCGCGCCGAGCAAGAAATACTGCGCCACGTAGAGAATGCGCGAGCCTGCGTTGAAAAAAATGATGGCGCGGCGGTGCTTCAGCTGATAGCTTAAGGCAAACATCGCAACCCCGCAAAGCCCAACTGCCGTTGCAAGCGTGTTCATCCGTCCTCGCCCCCTTTTTTAAAAATTGCAAAACCATTAGCGTAGTGCCCTTAAGGACACTACGCAACTATGATCGCCTGCGGCGAGCTTAGAGTTATGATTGGCTACGCCAAGTTGTGATGTGCCTTCGGCACAGTTTGAAGAAACAAGGCGATCATATCATAACGTTTGCGAAGCAAACTCATAACGGTGAGCGAAAGCGAACCTCATAACTCATAACTTATAATAGCATCTGTGTCCACAGATGCAGCGCTTGTCAAGAAAAAAGGACGAGGAATTTTAACAATTCTTCGTCCTTTTCCTGTCGGTAGGTAACGTATTCTATTAAATTATAAAACTTTCCTTAAGAGCCCGAAGCATTATACCACAGCTTTTTTTACAAAGCAAGTGAAAAAGAAAAAGGCGCGGTTGCCTTGCTTTTCTTGCTTGTCGGTCAAGAGAAGGCAACCGCGCTTTTTGCGCGGGACTATCGGAAAAAATGGCGTTTCGCCTTGCGGCCGTTTACTTCGCCAGGGCGTTGGCAAGGGAGGAGCCCTCAACGATATAGTACGTGGTGGAGCCGCCCGTTGTCATTTCAAACAAGAGGTCTTCGCCTAAGGTAAGGGGAAGACGCTTCAAGCTCTCCGTTCTGCCCTCGGTGTGACTTTCGTCGTAAACCGTTTCGGTGGGGAAGAGGGCAACGGAGCCGTCCGCCATCGCTCTCCATACGAAATGGATTTTGCCCTTGTAGATATAGGTGATAGTGGCGTCGAAGGATTTGACCGTGTAGTCAAAATCATAATAGCCCGTGCCGCCCGCGTTGAAGGTGTAGGAGCGTTCGTTCGACAGCTCGCCCGTTGTCGCCTTGTATTCCATATACCGTTTGCCAAAGACAATAGAGGGCTCGGCATTGCCCGCGCCGCCCGCGCCGCCCGAGGAGCAGGAGAAGAGCAGGGCGCAAAGGGAGAAAAGCATCACGAGGGAGAGAAGGATGCTGAGAGATTTTTTCATGGGTCGAATCCTTTCCGCAAGAACGCGTTTTTCTTTATTATAGCACAAATCGGGATGTTGTCAAGGGGCGAGGAAAAAAGTAAAATCCCGAAGGCATAGGCGTTGTGTCCTTAGAAATCTAACGCCTGCGCATTCGGGATTTTTAAGCAGAGACGGCAAGGGAAAGGTGCCCTTCACCCTGCAACCTTATTTTTCCTTGTAGATGATCAAGGCGATCTCAAGAACTCTGTAAATCAGCTCCAAGGAGGAGAGGATAATATCGTTTATGTACTGGATATTGTAAAGGCGGAAAAGCTCCTTTAAGGCAGAAAGCTCCTCGGGCGTGATGGAGTAGCTCTTCTCCAAAAGCTCGTAGGCCTTCTGCTGTGCCTTCTTTTCTGTTTTCAGGGTCAGCGCCGAAAGCACGATGGCGTATACGTAAAACAACAGGCCAAGCACGCCAAGCGCAAGGGTGCAAACGCCGCTTCCGCTGAACACGAAGAAATCGAGCAGTGCGCCGACGGCGAGCAAGGGAATAAAGGCAAAGGGGCCAAAGACCATAAAGGGCACAAGGCGAATGCGCTTTTGCATATCGGGGTCGCCTTCCTTGTCGAGAATGGCAAGGGCGGCCTTTTGTGCGCCAAGACCGATAGAGGTTAAGCTCTTTTCGTGGCGGATAAGTCTGCGCAAGCGAACCTTTTTAAAATAATGGCTGTAGCTGTTTCCAAACAGGATAGAGCCCGTCTGCTTCACCTTGATGTGCGAAAGGCCGTTGTCGTCAAGAATCTGTCTTGCCAGCTCCGTTCCCGTCAGGCCGAGGCTGTTTTCGCGGCGGTTGAAGCGGAAATATTTCACCGTGAGCCAAATGGCCGTTATGCCGGATGCGATAGCCACAAGGACAATCAAGATGCCCACTATCATCAATGCAATTTCAAGTCCCATAAAAATTTTCTCCTTGCAGTAGGTTTAGGTACGGTATGCCTTATTTGGTAAATTCAAGCGTGAAAATGCAGTCGTTGGTGAGCATGATGGTCAAGGTAAGGATGCCATTCTCTGCGTTGTAAACAACGGGCGGGAAAACCAGAGGATCGGGAGTCACATCAGCGGGGTCAATCTCGGTGTAGAAGGAGAGGAAGCCCTCGTTGTCACCCGTCTGGAAGAATACCCAAGTGGCCTCACGCTCAAAAATGGGGTCGTAGGTGTAGGTGTTCTTCTTGTCGAACTTCACATAGCAGGAATTGAAGGCGCTATCGGATGCATAGAAGTCAAGAAGGGCGGCCTCAACGCCTGCCTTATCATCAACGCCGTAGTGCTCCTTCAAGGCGTCAAGCGTCTCGTCGGAAACCTCAGGGCCAAGCTCCACCTTGCTAATCTTCGAGAAGGTGTATTCGCCCGAGAAATGAGAGGGCGCACCGTTACAGCCAACGAAGGCGAGCGCCAGAATAGACACAGCAAGCGCCAAAAGAATAAGCTTTTTCATCATAAAAAATCCTTTCGTTTTTTCAAAAGTTTTGCTCCGAGGCGCACCTCTTCGGGCGAGCCTCGCTTGGTTGCGTTCTGTTATTATAACGTGCCAAGCGTTACAAAAGTGTTACAAAAGCGCGAGAAAGGCGAAAGGGAAAGCGGGAGGTGCCGCTCGGACGGCGGCTATGCCGCCATCGGAACGCCCGATTTCGCGCGACGCCTACAAAGAACGAAAAAAGCATCCCTTTTGGGATGCTTCGTTCTTTGAGGTGAGTTGACAAAAAAGATGCCTCTGCTTTTTGTCGTTTTATTTTAGAATGGTAACAAATTTAACGATACTATGCAGCAAGATCGAAAACAGACCGTATCCACAGCCTAATCCGGTTATAATTCTGCGAAAATTTGTTGACTGGATAATGTTTTTTAATTGAAGAAATCCATCAAGACACATGCCTAGTATTAGCGCGATAGATATGAACATATTTCCTAAAGTAAATATGCTAATTATCGGTCCAAGTAAGCAAAAACCCATCACTACACCAGTACATCTCGCACATAATGGCAATTGCACACCTTTAATAATGATAGACCTATCTCTTAATTGATGGCAACGAAACACCTTCCTAAAAAATTTCATAGCACGTTGCCAACGCAAAAATTGCTTGTCTGTCATCTATATAACATTAAAACTCGTGATTGCAGGACATACATTTTCTAACAGTTTTGCTTTCTTCCTTGTTCTTTACTCCGCATAGCAAGCCCAAAGGACCGCAAAGCAAATAACCGCAACAAGCATCGCGCTTGTCAAAATTTTGAGACGATTGAGTTGTTACAAAATGAACTTCGCTTGAACCACAATTAGGGCATGTAATCTGGTTTTGATTTATTGTTTGCGTTGTGTCTTGAGTGTCAACATCAACATTCAAAGGAGAACCACAATTGCTACAAAATTTACTTTCGTCAGGATTATTTGTAGAACAATTTTTGCATAAATTTCCCATATCTTTACCTCGAAAAATATTTTATGATTCATTATATCACACTTTTCGAGATTTTTCAATATTCTTTTTGCAATATTTCAATAGCCTCTCATTCGTCCCGTCAAGCTCGTCGATCTTATTCAGAATGATGAAATATGCGCGGTCGATTATCTTTTTTGCGTATTCCTCAAAATCGTCCTTCGGCGGATTTTCCAGAAAGCTTTGTCGTGCATAGACGAGGGCGTATTTTACTCGGTAATAATGTTTGAGCTCGTATTCCATATAAAAATTCCTTTCGGTTTGGTAACACCATTATACCGAAAGGAAGGCATAAGTCCAGATAAATATTTGAAAATTATTTGTTATCAATTTTCTTTTCAATCGTGATACACGACGAGGTGAGCATTCTTTGTATTCTGCCGCAGAGGTTGCGATATGTTTTGAAGGTTGCTTCGTCGATAACTTTTGTATTAAAGAGTAATTTGAGCCAAGACTCTGTTTCCGCACACTCTTTTCGCGCGATCTTGAATTTGGAGAGCATATCGGCAAGGCTTTG
>JBGVMO010000120.1:0-9249 GCA_045124835.1 Eubacteriales bacterium | reverse complement strand
CTACCATATGCACGGGAATACGAATGGTACGCGCCTGATCGGCAATGGCTCTGGTAATGGACTGACGAATCCACCAGGTTGCATAGGTGGAAAACTTATAGCCCTTACGGTAGTCAAACTTTTCAACGGCCTTCATCAAGCCAAGATTTCCCTCCTGAATCAAGTCAAGGAAGTGCATACCCTTGTCCACGTGACGCTTTGCAATGGAAACGACAAGGCGCAGGTTAGCCTCCACAAGCTCGTCCTTGGCGGCCTGGTTGCCGAGAGAAATCTGTTCAGCGAGATAGCGCTCTCTTTCGGTGGACAAAAGCGGAATTTTACCGATTTCCTTCAGATACATACGGACAGGGTCGTCCATAGAAAGACCCTCTTGGTTCAGTATTTCATCAACGCTTTCCAGAACCTCCGTCTCATTGCCCTCGAACCCATCGGGTGCATCCCCCTGCTCCAAGGCCTCGCCGTCCTTTTCAAGCTGCTCGAAATCGATATCGATATCGGCAAGAACGTTCATCATACCGCTACTGTTGCTTTGATCAAGTAATTCGTTTAAATCCTTAGGTTCTCTCATTTTAGAATTCCTTTCTTTCTGCTGTCAAGAATAGAATAACTGTTTATAAAAGCTTATATTCGGGAAATTACTGCTCCTCGCGCTTTTTTTCCAAAAAGCCGAGAAAATCGCTGACCGTGCCTGCGCTTCCCTTTTCGCGCTCCTCTGTGACGGCGAGCTTCAGGCTCTCGACACAATCCGTAAAAACAGCCTCATCGTTTAAGGAAAGCTGCATACGGGCAACGCGCATTTTCGTAATTCTGCCGACCTCATCTGCCGTAAAGACCTCGTCGAGCCTATCGGTTGTAAAGCCGCCCTCCGATTCAGCGTTAAGAATGAAGCGAAAAACGCGCTTGCCAAGCTCGGTGAAGAAATCCTCCTCGGTGAGAAGAGGGCTTTCACCCAAAAGCCTTTTGCGATAGTCGGGGTAAAGCTGCAAAAGTCCGAGAACGGCCTCCTCTGCCTTCGCGGCGCGCGGCGCCTTGCTGTAATCGGGGTTCACCCTGTCAAGCACGCCCGAAAGAGTCTGCCTTGCCTCCGTTCTGGTTTGCTGGCGCGCCTCTCTTTTCAGGCGGGCAAGCCGCTGCTTCACCTCGCCCTCAACGCCGCCGTAGGCAACGTCAAGCCGCTTGGACGTCTCCTTCATGTAAACCTCTCGTTCAACGGAAGACGGAACGGTTGCAATAAAGGCGCAAAGCTCGTGAAGCGCCTCTATTTTCTGCTGAGAAATAGAAAGCTCATACTTCGCGGTAATTTTATCGTAGTAAAAATCAAACTTGGTTTTGCTTTGGTCAAGCACGCTCTTAAAGCGCTCAACACCGTATTTGCGGATATATTCGTCGGGGTCCTTGGCATCGGGAATCTTCAAGACTGTTGCCGTCAGTCCCACGGCCTCCAGCAAGCGAAGCGCCTTATCCGCCGCCTTCTGCCCTGCCTCATCGCTATCGTAAGAGATGATAACGCGCTTGGTATAGCGCGCCATCAGTCGCGCCTGCTCAGAGGTGATGGCGGTGCCAAGTGTTGCCACGGCGTAGGGAAAGCCCGCCGCGTGCAAAGCGATAACGTCCATATACCCCTCACAGAGAATCAGGCGCTCTGCCCCGCTTTTACGCGAGAAATTGAGCGCAAAAAGATTGCGGCTCTTTTTAAAAACAGGGGTATCGGAGGAGTTTTTGTACTTGGGCTTGCTATCATCCATCACGCGACCGCCAAAGGCGATAACGTTTTCCTGCACGTCGATAATCGGGAACATCACACGGTTGCGAAAGGCAGGATAGAGATTTCCCTTCTCACTTTTATGGCAAAGATAGCCCGTTATCAGCTCCTCGTCCGTATAGCCGGCCTTCTTCATATAATTGACGAAGGAATAGTCATTCGGCGCATAGCCAAGCCCAAAGTGCTTGATGGTTGCCGAGGAAAGCCTGCGCTCCTCTGTAAAGTAGGCAAGCGCCGCCTTGGCGTCGGGATGCTCCGCAAAGAGCGCGTTATGGAAGAAGCGCGCCGCCGTTTTATTCATCTGAAGATAGCGATTTCTATCCACGTGCGGCTCGTTATCCTCCTTTTCCTCCCGCAGCGTAATACCCGCGCGGTTGGCCAAAAAGGCAACGGCGTCCGAAAAATCAAGGTTTTCGATTTTGCGAACAAAGGTAATGGCGTTTCCTCCAACGCCGCAGCCGAAGCAATAAAAGGAGTTATCGGCGGGAAAAACCGTGAAGGATGGAGATCGCTCGCTATGAAAGGGGCAAAGACCCGACATATTGCTGCCTGCACGCTTCAAGGAAACGTAAGAGGAAACCAAGCTTACCATATCGGTTCTGGCTAAAATTTCATCTATCGTCTGGCGTTCAATCATGGAGCTTTCCTTTCCATACCTGCGGAATGAAAAGGCGACGGTAGGTGTCAATGGCGTATCTGTCCGTCATTCCCGCGATGTAATCGCACACCATTCGCTTGACGCCCTCCTTCTCACATTGCTCGTAATAGAAGCGCGGCATTTCGTTCGGATGCGCTTCAAAATGCTCAAAAAGACGGCAAAGAAGCTCATGCGCCTTTTTTTCCTCGGTTTTTGCAGGAGAATTGTGATAAACGTGGTCCATCAGGAATTGGCGCATTTCCATCATGGCATCGCCAACCTCAGCCGTCATTCCAATAGAATCCTTCTCCATACTCGCCTCAATAACGGCGCCAACCATAGAATCCACTCTGTCGCTATAGGATTGCCCGAACACCTCTAAAAGAGGCCGCGGCAAATCATTTTTGGAGAGAATGCCCGCAAAAAAGGCATCGTCAAGGTCATGATTTATGTAGGCGATACGGTCTGCGTATTTGACAACAACGCCCTCCAAGGTACAAGCCATATGCTTGCCTGTGTGGTTCAAAATGCCGTCTCGCACCTCGTAGGTCAGGTTAAGCCCCTCCCCATCGTGCTCCAAAAAGTCCACCACGCGCAAGGACTGCTTATAATGCGCAAAATCAGGAGAATAGCACTCTCGCATCGCCTCCTCGCCCTGATGGCCGAAGGGGGTGTGCCCCAAATCGTGCCCCATTGCGATGGCCTCTGTCAAGTCCTCATTCAGTCGCAAGGCTCTGGCAATGCTGCGCGCAATCTGCGTTACCTCCAAGGTATGCGTCATACGCGTTCTGAACTGCTCGTCCTCAGGGGCAAAAAAGACCTGCGTTTTGTGCATCAGTCGACGAAAGGATTTGCAATGAATAATACGATCTCTGTCACGTTGAAAGTCAGTTCGATACGGACACGCATCGCTTGTTTTCAAGCGACCTCTGGTTTTTGAGCTGGGAAAAGCATAAAGAGAAAGCTTTTCCTCTTCCCGTTTTTGAAACAGTTCCGCTGTTTTCATCACGCACCTCCTTTTTCTTTTCATTAAGTAAATACGAAAAATTTTCCGAAATTACTTTTTTTATCAAAAAATATTCTTTTTTTCTTTGTTTTTCTTTATTCTGCAGAAAAAACGCAGCGAGCCTCGCGAATATCTGCCCTTCCTGCCGTCTTATCACGCAAGAAAACGAGGGCCTTCTCATAGGAAGCCGCCGGTACGGCAAGTGTAAGCAGAACGTCCTCGGAGAAGACGGTGTCCTTCACCTTGATTTCCATTTTTTCAAGCTCGGTCAGGAGGCGCTGATAATCGGGGTAACGCAGAGCAACGTCAAAAACCATTTGCTCGCGGTATACAGCAACACCGGCCTCTTTGATAGCACCCGCGGCCGCCGCGGTATAGGCGCGCACAAGCCCGCCTGCGCCAAGCAGTACACCCCCGAAATAACGGGTAACCACAATAACGGTATCTGTCAGGTCGCTTTTGCGAATGGCGTCAAGCACGGGAAGCCCTGCGCTTCCCTGCGGCTCTCTGTCATCGCTATATCGGTTTTTAGCGTTCTCACGCAATAAATACGCATAGACGTTGTGTCTTGCGTCCGCATACTGCTTACGCATTGACTCCACGAAGGCCCAAGCCTCCTCTTCGGTTGAAGCAGGGGCGACGTGACCGATGAATACGGATTTCTTTTCCTCGTAAATGAATTCAGCGGCCTTGGCCACCGTTTTGTATTCCTTCATTCCTGCTCCCTTCTGCCTTTTTTTATTGTGTCAAATTGCTTTCGAGATAGGCGCTATACATACCGAGAGCCTTGGCATCCACCGTTGCAAGAACGCGTATGTGCGTTTCTTCATAGGAAACCGCCTTCACGGTTGCGTGCCGATAAACGCCGTCAAGCTCCTTGGCCTTATCGTAGGGGATCAAAAGCGTCACCTCTCGCTTGCCCTCCTTCAAAAGCGCAGAGAGCTTTTCCAAAAAGACGTCAACACCCTTCCCCGTTTTTGCGGAGATATAGACGGCGTTTTTATCCAAGGGCAGAAGCGTTGCATCCGTCACCGCATCACATTTATTATATACGATGAGCGTGGGCTTTCCCTCGGCACCAAGGCTTTGAAGCGTGTCAAAGGTTACGTCAAGATGCTCCTTACACTCCTCGTCTGACATATCGGCGACGATAAGCAGGGCGTCTGCATACTTAGCCTCGTCCAAGGTGGACCTGAAGGCCTCCACCAAATGATGCGGAAGCTTGCGGATAAGACCGACCGTATCGGTCAAAAGAACCTCCTCGCCCGTCGGAAGCGCAAGCTTTCTCGTGGTTGGGTCAAGCGTTGCAAAGAGCTTGTCCTCCGAGAGAACCCCTGCGTTTGTTAAAAGGTTTAAAAGGGTTGATTTTCCGGCGTTCGTGTAGCCAACGATGGCAACCTTGGGCATCCCCGTTTTCTCGCGCGCGGCACGAAGGGTTGCTCTGTTTTTTTCCATCTCGGCCAAGGAACGCTCAAGCGCCGTAATTCTGCGATGGATGTGACGCCTGTCCTCCTCAAGCTTGGATTCACCGGGGCCTCTGGTGCCGACGGTGCCGCCCTGCCTTGAAAGCTCCTTGCCGTGCCCCGTCAAGCGAGGGGCGGTATATTTGAGCTGGGCAAGCTCAACCTGCAGCTTGCCCTCACCCGTCTTTGCGTGCAAGGCAAAGATATCAAGTATCAGCATACTGCGGTCAATTACGAGAACGTCCTTCATTCCGTCCTCCAGATTACGTATCTGGGAGGGAGAAAGCTCGGTGTCAAAAACCACCAAAGAGATATTGTTCTTCTCACAAAGCTCGGCGATTTCCAAAAGCTTACCACTACCAATCAGGGTGGCGGGATCAAAGGTGCTTTTCACCTGCAATACCCGCGCAACCGCCGTTGCGCCTGCCGTTTCCACAAGCCGCTGTAGCTCGTCAAGGCTTTTTTCGCAAAGCGGCACCTCGCTTGATTTCCGCGCAAGCGAAACCAAAAGCGCCCGCTCGGCTATTTTTTCTTCCATAGCACGCTCTCCCTTCTTCGTTTCTTTCCATTAAAACAAAATGGTGTGCGGATAACCGCACACCATCAATCTCCGAAAATTACTTTCCGGCTGCAAGACGCTTCTTGAACTTATCAACGCGTCCGCCGGCATCAACAAACTTCTGCTTTCCAGTATAAAAAGGATGGCACTTAGAGCAAATTTCAACGTTCAAGTCGCCAACAACAGAGTGAGTTTCAACCGTTGCACCGCAAGCACAGCGAATGACTGCGGCCTTGTATTCGGGATGAATTCCTTGCTTCATGATTTTCACCTCTTCCTAAATCTATACAATTCAACTTATTATAACATACTTTTTCATTTTTGCAATAGTTTTTTGAAAAAAATTTTAATTTTATCAAAAAAATATTTCAGATGGCTGTAATAGCTCGGCTGAAACGATTTGTTCTCGCTTGATTTCCCATACGTTTGCCTGAATGTAGCTCTTCGTATCGGAAAGTGCCTTATCGGCATACGGCAAAAACATCCGCTCCCAGCTGGCATCCTTCACAAAGGAAAGCAGGAAAGAAACGTCCGCATCGCCTCCCCTTTCGCGTTGCAAACGCATATACTCCGCAAGCGCCTCTTCGGGAAGCATCGGCAGAGAATGCAGACAATAAGCATCGTACAAATTAAAATCGGAAAGCAACACCGATTTTTTCGGCACGCGAAAGGTGATAAGCATTTGCTCTCCGTATTCCTCATACAGCCGCGGCTTTATCGGCGCGCGGCGACCGGCATATTTGTACCAAGCCCAGATGGGATAAATACACCCCTTGGGCGCTTCTCCAATATAGCGGCGCATTCGCTCGGTCACGTACGCGTATGCCTCTTCAAAAATAAAGCTTTCGCGTACAGCTAAGGTAAAGGGCGCTTCCCTTTCACCGATGCGCAGACTACCGCTTTCCATCATAGCCTCGTAGGCTTCCTTAGTCTGAACGGTAAAAAGCTGCATCAAAGCATACCCACAATCGTAATATTCTTGTTTTGCTTTCCCAAGTCCTCGTCGCCCGCCTCCTCGGGAAAACGGTTGAGGAGAAACTCGGTTATGTTATCGTTTTCCTTGAACTTTTCGCCCGGGATTAAAAAATTAACCTTTCCCTCGCGCTTACGCTGACGGATAAGACGGCGCACAAGAAGGCTGACGCGGTCACTGTTATGTAAAAATTTGATGAGCATATCTCGCTTCACGTAGGCGGTAGCAAGAATGAAATCTGCTTCTAAAACCGCAGATTTCGGAGTTGGGCAATTTCGTAAATCCTTAATAAGCAACTGCAAGACCTCCTTTTTTCATCATTTAATCAACACGGAAACGGCGCTCGCCGCGCAAGAATGCGGCAACGTTTGCGGCCATTTCCTCCATACAGCGCTTCCGCGCCTCGTAGGCCCCCCAAGCCATATGGGGCGTCAGTATAACGTTCGGCAAGGAAAGAAGCGCCTCAAAGGGATGACCCTTTCTCATAGGCTCGCCATCATAAACATCACATCCAAAAGCGCCGATTTTCCCAGAAAGAACAGCCGTGGCAACGGCCTCTTCGTCCGTTACCGCGCCGCGCGCAACGTTAATCAAAACGGCATCCTTTTTCATTAAAGCAAGGTGCGCCCCGTCCACCATATGACGCGTTTTATCGGTCAAGGGAACGTGAATCGAAAGAACGTCGGATTCCTTGCAAAGCGTCTCAAAGGAGACGGTTTGGTATTCCTCGTCCTGCTTTTGTCTGGTTACAAGAACACGGCAGCCAAGAGCTTGCGCGACACGCGCGACCTGCTTACCTATATTGCCGCCGCCCAAAATCCCCCAAGTCTTTCCCGCAAGCTCGTGATAGACGGGCGTGACGCGGTTTGCGTCCTTTCCGCCTGCATAAGCGCCGGACTTGGTGTACGCATCGTACTCAGAGAGGTGATTGACGAGCGAAAGCGCCATAGAAACGGTTATTTGGGCGACACTTGCCGTGGAATACCCCACCACGTTGCAAACGGCAATTCCGCGGCGGCGGCAATAGGCAACGTCAATGTTGTCATAGCCCGTCGCGGCAACGCAAATCAGGCGCAGGGCCTTTCCCGTTTTTAAGGTTTCCTCATTGCAACGCACCTTATTTAAAATCAGAACCTCGGCGTTTGCAATATGTTCTTCCATTTCCTCGGGAGAGGTTGTGGGATATACGGAAACCTCGCCAAAGGCGGAAAAAACGGACAAATCCATATCGCTCCCAAGCGTTGCGGCATCCAATACGGAAATTTTCATACCTGTCAATCCTTTATCCTTCCCAAGAATATGCCTCACCCTTCTGCTTCAAAAAGGAAGCGAAGAAGAGCGCCATTGCCCTTTCAAGATAGGCAGTATCCTGTGTGCCTGCCGTTTCAACGGGAGAATGCATTGCCAGCTGAGCAAGGCCGATATCAATGCTGTGTACGGATACGTGGGCATCAGCAATGGCACCAAGGGTTGATCCGCCGGGCAGGTCGGGACGGTTGGCATAAAGCTGTACGGGAACACCCGCATTTTTACAAAGCAGGGTGAAGAGAGCCTCGGAAAGCCCGTCCGTCGTATAGCGTTTGGAGGCGTTTCGTTTGATGACAACACCGCCGTTCAGCTGCGCGGTTAAGCCGTTTTTATCCGAAAGCTCGGGATGGTTGGGGTGAAGCCCGTGCGCGTTGTCAGCGCTGACAAGGAAGCTCTCCGCACAGAGCGCACCGTACGAAAGCCCAAGCGCCTGCGCAATGCGCTGCATCGTTCCCGAAAGAAGATCAGAGTCAGCCCCCTGCATAGAGCGGCTGCCCACCTCCTCGTTGTCAAAAAGGGCCAAAAGCGGAATGGCACCGAGGTTTTCTTTGGCCAAAAGAAAGCCCTTCAAAAGCGCATACACGCACTGTAAGTCATCCAGCCTCGGCGAAGCAACGAAGGCGCCGTTTTCTCCGAAAAGGACAGCCTTTTGAACGGGATAGAGATACAAATCGTGCCCCAAAATATCGGCAGAGGAAACACCAAGCCTTTTAGCAATTTTTTCCTCAATGCAAAGGCCTTCCGTTCCGTCGGTAAACGGAACCAAATCTACCGCCAAGTTATCGGCATCCTCCCGCATCAGATGCATAGCAACGGAAGGGATAATGGCTATCGGCTCCTCTAAATCAACCGTTTGGGCAACAACAGCACCCTCTACTCTGACAAGCACACGTCCTGCAAGCGAGAGCGGCCTATCCATCCAAGCAAGGCTCTTGAAACCGCCGTATCGCTCAACGGAAAGGCGGGTGAAGGAGGATGAGACGAAGGTTTTTTTGTATTTAAAGGAAGGAGAATCCGTGTGTGCCGCAGCAATCTGAAAGCCGGTTGGCAAATTTTGGGGAATACGGAACGCAAGCAAGGAGGATCCGTTACGCGTCAGATAATATTTACCCCCCTTTTCAAGCTGCCAAGCCTCGCTCTCGCGCAAGGCAAGATAGCCCTCGCTTTTTAAAAAGCTCTCCGCCTCCTTCACCGCATGATACGGAGATACGGAAGCATCAAGAAAATCAGCAAGAGAGGTTTCCTTATTCATCATACTCGTCCTTCCCTTCTATAAAATCTGGTAAAAAAGCCGCAGTATAAAACTGCGGCTTTTCTTGTGGTGCTCCTGCGGGGATTCGAACTCCGGACACCTTGATTAAAAGTCAAGTGCTCTGCCGACTGAGCTACAGGGGCTTGTGTATCGGACAGACCTGATACCCGTATATATTACCACATTCTATTTTATTTGTCAAGAACAAAATCGGATTTTTTTTCTTTTTTGCCACTTTTATGGGAGTTTCGCCCAAAGCAAGCGTTATTTATGGCAAAAAGACGGAGGT
>JBGVMO010000119.1:0-5409 GCA_045124835.1 Eubacteriales bacterium | reverse complement strand
CCTTCTTCATACCCTTGCGCAGTACCATGGGGTTGGCGCCTGCGGTCACGTTCTTCATACCCTCGCAAATCATGGCCTGTGCCAGAATGGTTGCGGTGGTGGTTCCGTCTCCTGCGGCATCGTTGGTCTTGGTGGCAACCTCGCGAACGAGCTGCGCACCCATATTCTCGGCGGCATCCGCAAGCTCAATCTCCTTGGCGATGGTTACACCGTCATTGGTGATGAGGGGCGCGCCGAATTTCTTAGCCAAAACAACGTTTCTGCCCTTGGGGCCAAGGGTGATTTTAACGGCATTTGCAAGCTGATCCACGCCGCGAAGCAGGGCGTTTCTCGCTTCGTTTCCATAAATAATATTCTTAGACATAGCGGTTTCCTTCCTTCTGTAAAAACAATTACTCTACGATTGCGAGAATATCGCTTTGACGGACGATGCTGTATTCCGTTCCGTCACACTTAACCTCGGTGCCGGCGTATTTGGCGGTGATAACCTTATCACCAACCTTTACCGTCATAACAACCTCGTTTCCGTCTACCATTCCGCCGGGGCCAACGGCAACAACCTCAGCCACCTGAGGCTTTTCCTTGGCGGAGCCGGGAAGCAGAATGCCTGCCTTGGTGGTCTCCTCCATCTCGACCGACTTTACAACAACTCTGTCTGCAAGCGGTTTAATCGTCATATTTACGTTCCTCCTGTTTTCTTGCACAAGCAAGCGTGTTTACATTTTGATTTAGCACTCTTTCTTTTTGAGTGCTAAATCTATTTTAGTCATATACGGGTGAAAAATCAAGTGTTTTTTTCATTATTCACATATATTTAACAATTAATTCCTCTTTTCCCAAGAATGCCCCAAGCACCCTGCTTTTTTGGAATTTTGCAGGCAAAGGCGGCAAAGCGGGCGCGCTTTTTTTCAAGAGAGCTGCTCCCGCAAAAAAGAGAGAATTTTCTTTTCCTCACGCGAGACCTTTACCTGCGAAAGTCCCAAGGCTCTTGCGGTTTTCTCCTGCGAATAATCGCGAAAATAGCGCAGAAGAATGATTTTTCTTCGCAGGGTGGGAAGCTTACCGATGGCCGAGGCCAAGGCGATTTTGTCAAAGGTCTTTTCGTTCTCGCTTTCATCGTACAGGGTGTTTTCAAGCGTTCTCCCCTCCTCCTCGCCGTAAAGAAGCTCGGAAAGAGAGCGAAGAGGACGATTGGCGTCAAGCGCATCTGCCGCCTCCTCGACCGAGACGCCGCACCGCTGTGCAAGCAAAGAGACCGGTATTTCGCGCTCTCCCTCCTTCAGCATTTTTTCACGCTCTGCGGCGAGCATTGCCCCCATTCGCTTTTGCGCGCGGGAAACCTTGATGGGCCCGTCATCCCGTAAAAAGCGGCGGATTTCGCCAAAAATCAAAGGAACGGCATAGGTTGAAAAGGCACAGCCGCGCGAAGCGTCAAAGGTGCGAATGGCCTTTAAGAGCCCAATATGCCCAATTTGCGTCAAATCCTCAAAATCCGTTCCTCTGCCAAGAAAGCGCCCTGCAATGCTTTTAACCAAGCCCACGTTCAGAAGAATCAGCTCCTCAATGGCCGATTCATCTCCCTCCCTTGCTCTTGAAAGAAGCGAGAGATTTTCCTTATATTTTTCGTCTGCCATTTTGCTCCGACAGCCGCTTTTGCATCAAAACGCGCGTTCCCTTGCCACAGACAGAATACACGCGCAAGCTATCCATAAAGGCTTCCATCACCGAAAAGCCCATTCCGCTTCGCTCGCCCTCGCTATCCGTGGTGAAAAGGGGCTGTCTTGCCTCCTTTATATCGGCAATGCCGCAACCCTTGTCGCGAACCTCGATTTGTACGCTTCTGTCTGCGTACAGCTTAACCGATATGTAGATGGTGCCGACAGTTCCCCGATAGGCATGCACAATGCAGTTGGTTACCGCCTCCGAAACGGCGCAGCGAATATCCGACCATTCCTCAACGGTGGGGTCAAGCGTTGCAACGATGCTTCCAACGATGCTGCGCGTCACGCTTTCGTTTAAAGAAAGCGAGGGCAGGCGCAGGCTGATTTGATTGATAAGCTCCTTTTTCATTTCTTGCTTCCTTTCTTCGTCTCCTTCTTCATTTCCAAGACGAGCCCCTCCAAGCGCTCAAGCCCCGCCATTTGAAAAATGCGACCGCAATGCTCGTTTTTGCCGACAGCCACAACGGTTTCTCCGCCAAGTGCCAGCGCCTTTTTGTAGCGACCGACGGCAAGACCGAGCCCTGCGCTGTCCATAAAGGTGATTTTACTGAAATCCAACCGCAATCTTTTGGGCTTATACCGATAAATTTCCATATCCATTTCCTCGCGCAAATACGCGGCAGAATGATGGTCAATTTCGCCCGTCAGGCTGAAAATCAATTCTCCGTTTTCAAGGGCGCATTTGCAAAAGGCCTTCACGCCCACCGTCTTTTTCATACCGTTTTCTTCCCTTCTGAGATTTTTTTCAGTATACCACGGACACCTTGGCCTTTTTTGTCACAATATAGGAGAAAGAAAAAAAGTGAAGAGTGAAGAGTGAAAAGTGAAAAGGTATAAAAAAAAGGCCGCGTTAATTTCTTAACGCGGCCTTTGCCGATACATATTCGTTTTTTTGCCTTAAGCGTTCTGCTCTACGAGCGACTCCTCAGGCTCCTCTTCCTCAACGGAAATATCAACGTTACGGTAATTTGCAAGACCCGTACCTGCGGGAATGAGCTTACCGATGATGACGTTTTCCTTCAAGCCGAGAAGGTGGTCGATTTTACCTGCGATGGCAGCCTCGGTCAAGACCTTGGTGGTCTCCTGGAAGGAGGCGGCGGAGAGGAAGGACTCGGTGTTCAGAGCGGCCTTGGTGATACCCAAGAGCAAGGGCGTTGCGGTGGCAAGACGAACGGTCTTATCGCCCGCATCAATCATTGCCTGTACGCGCTCGTTTTCGCTGTTGAACTCCTGAACGTCGGTGGTCGTGCCTGCCAAAAGGTCGGTATCGCCCGCATCCTCAATGCGAACCTTACGCGTCATCTGACGGGTAATAACCTCAACGTGCTTGTCGTTAACCTCAACCTTCTCACCGCGGTACACACGCTGTACCTCGCGCACGATATAATCGTACACGGCGTCAATGCCCTTCATTCTCAAGATGTCCTGAGGATAAAGGAAGCCCTCGGTCATAGGATCACCAATGTTTACGTGCTGACCGTCCTTAACGGTAATGTTCATACCGAAGGGAATGTCATAAACGGGCTCCTGACCCTTGGGAACGTCGGGAGAAAGGATAGCAATGCGGCTGGTCTTCTTTTCGGTGTTGATTTCAACAACACCCTCGTGCTCGGAAACAACGGCGGTCTTCTTGGGGCGGCGCGCCTCAAAGAGCTCTTCAACTCTGGGAAGACCCTGCGTGATATCGGAGCCTGCAACACCACCCGTATGGAAGGTTCTCATCGTCAGCTGGGTACCGGGCTCACCGATGGACTGTGCGGCGATAACACCGACGGCCTCACCAATGTTAACGAGGTCGCCCGAAGCCAAGTCGGCACCGTAGCAATGCGCGCAAACGCCTCTCTTGGAGCGGCAACGCAAAACGGAGCGAACCTTCAAGGTTTCAATGCCGGCGGCCTCAATCTCGGCGGCCTGCTCCTCGCTTACCATTTCGTCAGCACCGACGATAACCTCGCCCGTTTTGGGGTTCACAACGGGGTCGATGGTGAATCTGCCGACGATTCTGTCGGAAAGCTTTTCAAGAACGGTATCGCCGCTGACAATCTTGGACATAACGATGCCATCGGTCGATCCGCAGTTCTCCTCGCGAATGATAACCTCCTGCGAAACGTCAACGAGACGGCGGGTCAGATAACCCGAGTCTGCCGTACGCAATGCGGTATCGGACAGAGACTTACGCGATCCCTTTGCACCCATAAAGTACTCAAGCATCGTCAAGCCCTCACGGAAGTTGGACTTAATCGGGATTTCAATGGTCTTACCGTTGGTAGCAAACATCAATCCGCGCATACCTGCCAGCTGACGCGTCTGCTTCATAGAACCACGGGCACCGGAGGAGCAAATCATATTGATGGCGTTGTATGCGTCAAAGCCTGCTTGCAGCTTGTCGGTTACGTCATCGGTTGCTCTATCCCAAATCTTGATGGTCTGGGCATAGCGCTCCTCGTTGGAGAGCTCACCCATCATATACAGCTCGTATACCTCGTCAACTCTTCTCTGCGCATCTGCCAGAATGTCCTTCTTCTCGGGAGGAATGGTCATATCGTAGATGGCAATGGAGATAGCGGACTTGGTGGAGTACTTGTAGCCCATCGACTTGATATCGTCAAGCACGGCAGCCGCAGTTGCGAAATCGTGATGCTTGATGGTACGGTCAACGATGGTCTTCAGCTTGCCCGAATCGGCAAGGAAGTTGATTTCGGGGTCACAAACCTGTGCGGTGGGGTTGCCGTTCTCGTCAAGACGGGTAACGTATCCCAAATCCTGCGGAATCTTGGAGTTGAAAATCAAACGGCCAAGCGTGGTTTCAACCACACGGGTATAGTCCGTTCCGCCGACGTTCAGGGTGCGGCGCACCTTGATGGGTGCGTGAAGACCCAGAAGTCCGTTCTCGTAAGCCATAACGGCCTCGTCATAGTCGCGGAAGAACTTGCCCTCGCCTACCTCGTAGCCCTTCTTTTCCAGGGTCAGATAGTAGGAGCCAAGCACCATATCCTGCGAAGGAACGGTAACGGCCTTTCCGTTCAAGGGCTTCAAAAGGTTGTTGGCGGAGAGCATCAGGAAGCGAGCCTCGGCCTGTGCCTCTGCGGAAAGCGGCACGTGAACAGGCATCTGGTCACCGTCAAAGTCTGCGTTGAATGCAGGGCAAACCAGAGGATGCAGCTTGATAGCGCGACCCTCTACCAAGACAGGCTCAAAGGCCTGAATGGAAAGACGGTGCAAGGTAGGCGCACGGTTCAGAAGCACGGGATGCTCCTTGATAACGTATTCAAGCGCGTCCCAAACCTCAGGCTGTACCTTCTCTACCTTCTTTCTGGCGTCCTTGATGGAGGTTGCCTTCTGGGTCTCCAAGAGACGCTTCATAACGAAGGGCTTAAAGAGCTCCAGCGCCATTTCCTTAGGAAGACCGCACTGGTAAATCTTAAAATCAGGGCCAACGACGATAACCGAACGGCCGGAATAGTCAACACGCTTACCCAAGAGGTTCTGACGGAAGCGACCCTGCTTACCGCGCAGCATCTCGGAAAGAGACTTGAGCTGACGGTTGGAAGCACCGATAACGGGCTTACCGCGGCGGCCGTTGTCAATCAATGCGTCAACGAACTCCTGCAGCATGCGCTTCTCGTTACGGATGATGATTTCGGGAGCGTTCAGCTCAATCATCTTCTTCAAGCGGTTGTTACGGTTG
>JBGVMO010000118.1:0-1606 GCA_045124835.1 Eubacteriales bacterium | reverse complement strand
GGAGCCCCCTCCCGGAGGGAGCCTTGGTGTAGAGCAAACCGCTCAGGATGACACGCGAAATGAAACGCATTCAATTCTAAATATACCTTTAAAAATGACGAAAATTTCTAAACTTCAAAGCCTTGACAAACACTCGATTTGAGTATATAATTAACTTATAAAGAATAAAAGGAATCAAAATATGCAAAAAAAATACACGGTAGAGGGCATGGCGTGCGCCGCCTGCTCCGCATCGGTTGAAAGAGTCGTGTCAAAGCTTGACGGCGTGAAAAACGCAAGCGTCAATCTGCTCGCCAAGACCTTGGTCGTTGACTGCGAGGACTCGCTTGACGATAGCGCGGTCATAAACGCCGTCACCGACGCAGGCTTTGAGGCGTTCCCCATTCTCCCAAAACAAGACAAACTCCCCGAAAATAACACAAAAAACAACAAAAACAGCGACCTTGCATCGACCAAAGTACGCCTCCTTGTATCAATTCCGTTGATGCTGATACTCATGTACGTCGCCATGGGGCATATGTGGGGACTCCCCCTGCCCCCGTTTGCCAACCCCGAAATATCACCCGTAGGCTTTGCGTTCACGCAGTTCCTTTTGACCCTGCCCGTGATATACGTCAACCGCAAATTTTTCATCGTAGGCGCAAGGGCGCTGATCAAAAAAGCGCCAAACATGGACACTCTCGTCGCGCTCGGCTCGTGCGCTTCGCTGTTTTTCGGAATTTTCGCCATTTACCGCATCGCGATGGGCGAGCACAGCTACGTTCACAACCTCTATTTTGAGTCAGCTTCCATGATACTGACCCTTGTCACCGTCGGAAAATTTTTGGAGGAGCGCTCCAAAAACAAAACGGGCGACGCGCTCAAAAAGCTAAAAAGCTTGGCTCCCGACAATGCAAGCGTGATAAGAGGCGAAAAAGAGATCGAAATTCCCGCATCTGAGCTTGTAATCGGCGATACTTTGATCATCAGAGCGGGACAGAGTATACCCGTGGACGGAGTCGTCATTGAGGGCGCATCCTCGGTCGACGAAAGCGCGCTGACGGGCGAGAGTATGCCCGTACTCAAAAACGCGGGCGACAGCGTCATGTCGGCATCGGTCAACACGACGGGATTTTTGAAGATACGCGCCACGAAAGTCGGCGCGGATACCACCCTTGCACAGATAGTTGAGCTTGTGGAAAACGCAGGCGCTGGCAAGCCGCCTATCGCGCGCCTTGCGGACCGCGTCAGCGGAGTTTTCGTACCCGTGGTCATGACAATAGCCTTGGTGACCTTTACCGTTTGGCTGATCATCTCGGGCGACTTTGATCTTGCCGTGTCAAACGGCGTGAGCGTGCTCGTGATCTCGTGCCCCTGCGCTCTTGGTCTTGCAACGCCCGTGGCGATCATGGTCAACGTGGGCAGATGCGCCGCCTCGGGAATTTTGGTGCGCTCGGCAGAAGCCCTTGAGCTTTTGCACAAGGCGGACACGGTTGTGCTTGACAAGACGGGCACTATCACCGTGGGTCATCCGGAAGTTGTGTATTTTAAGGAATACGACGTGAGCCGTGAGCAGCTTTTGCAAAGCGCGCTCACACTTGAAGCCATGAGCCATCATCCGCTATCA
>JBGVMO010000117.1:0-1556 GCA_045124835.1 Eubacteriales bacterium | reverse complement strand
ATGTTTGCACGGCCATCCCCCAGATGGTGGAGTCTGACCACCTGAAGCCGGTGGAGAACGACTGCTATGAGATTACGGAAAAAGGCAAAGAAACCGCCAAACTGGTGGAGGACTCTATTGCCTTTACGGTCCGCCAGAAGGCAGAAAACGCCGTGGACCGGTTCAACCGCCAGGTCCGCCGCAGCAGTTTTGTCCGGACCAAGGTGACCCAGCGGGAAAGCGGAGATTTTTCTGTGGTCATGTCTCTGGATGACGAGGTTGGCAACCTGATGACGCTGGAACTGGTTGCGCCCAGTCAGCGCCAGGCCGTGCGCCTGAGCCGCCTGATGGAAAAGAAGGCGGAGGCGGTTTACAATTTGACCATGGCAGAACTGCTGGATGACGAGGAAGAAGTGGATGAATGAAGCAAAGGGGTGCGCTTGATTTTCGGGCGCACCCCTTGTCGATTATTTAAAAGGGTGGTATAGTTATGCTACACCGGAAGACCGGTGACACGAAAGGAGCTGCCGCATATGAAATTCCAGTTTAGAGAAAAGAAAGTCAAACTCCCGGGCAATGTCCACGCCTATGCCGAGAAGAAAGTAATGAAGCTGGAGCGCTTCTTTGACGAGGATGCGGAGGCACTGATCGTCTTTTCTGTGGAAAAGAACCGGAACAATGTGGAGCTGACCGTGCATGGCGCGGGCACCTGGTTCCGGGCAAGCGAAAGCACTTCGGATATGTTCGCGTCCATTGATGCCGCTGTCGCCACCATTGAAGGACAGATTCGCAAGAACAAGACTCGTCTCGCCCGCCGCCTGAAGCAGGATGCCTTCGTGCGGAGCGTGCAGGAGGAAACTTCCTTTGTGCCGGAACCTGTGGAAGAGGACCTGAGTATCACCCGGATCAAGAAGTTCTACTTCCGTCCCATGACCCGGGAAGAGGCTGTGATGCAGATGAACCTGCTGGACCATACCTTCTTCGCCTTCCGGGATGAGGATAACGGCGGTTCCTTCGCCGTAGTCTATAAGCGAAACGATGGCGGTTATGGCCTGCTGGACGATGTGGAATAAAGAAGTACCTGCCAAAGGAGCCTCAGAAATGAGGCTCCTTTTCTTTTTTGAAAAAAGAGGTCGAAATTTGAAAAAAGTGCTTGACAAATGGCTTGTGGCGTGGTAATATACGCAAGCTGTCCGCGAGGGCAGCAAAAAACTGCCAAAAACGAAAGAAACTTGCAGAAATGTGAAAAAAGTACTTGACAAGTCGAAACGTTTGTGGTAAGATAACAAAGTTGCGCCGCCAAGCGAAAGCTTGAAGCGCGACACACATCTTCAAAAAGTTTTCAAAAACTTAAAAAAGTTCTTGACAAACGAAATGAGATGTGATAAGATAACCGAGTTGCTCGAAAGGGCGATGAGGAAATCCACTCGAAAAAGTTTGAAAAAACTTGAAAAAAGTTCTTGACAAACGATAAAGAGTGTGATACAATTCAAAAGCTTTCAGCGAGAGCTGCAAGCGCGTCTGTACCTTGTAAATTGAATAACGTAAAGACGATTTTTAACACCTTGGACAATAAA
>JBGVMO010000116.1:0-27413 GCA_045124835.1 Eubacteriales bacterium | reverse complement strand
CGACGTGTATCCCACGGAGGCGTTCAACGATTTTTGGCGCGTCTTCGGCGTGGAGTACGCGGAGAGATACAAGGGCGTGCCGACTGACACGAGCCTTCGCCGCGCCTTCGTGCGCTATATGGAAAAGGGCGGCAGATACGGCGCCGGTTACGGCATCATTCTTTACGATGGCGAGAAAAAACAGATAGTGAATCAAAAAGTGTAAAAAATAATCCCGAAGGGCAATGCCCTTCGGGATTTTAATGTTCGGATGTAAAGAAATGTTTACAAATTAAGGAACACCAAGGAGGCAATGCCAACGGCAAGACCGGCCCATTGGTAAGGGTTGAGACGCTCCTTGTAAATAACAACGGAAATGATGGCGGCTAAAACAACGCAGCCTGCCGCTATCAAGGCGTTGGCAAGGGAGACTATCATCACGGCGTAAAGCAGGATGGAGAAGAAATTGGCAAGGCCGTTGGAGAGGCCGCGGCCAATCGCGGGGGCCCAACCCTTTGAAAGAATTTCCTTCATATCCTTGCGCTCGGTGCAAAGGGAAAGCACGATGAAGGCAATAAGTGCAATAAAGAGCGCGCCCAGCATAAAATCGTTGATGTAAAGGATTTCGCCAAACACCTTTTCGCTCCAAACCTGCTGCGTTTTCTGCAACACCGTGCAGGCGCCGTTTCCGGCAAATCCGATAAACACGAAGATGGCCCATTTGAGATTGATGCCGTTTCCGCTTTTTTTCTCCTCACCTTTGGCTTTTGGCTCAAGGTTGATAAGAGTCAGCGAGATAACGAGAAGGATGAAGCCGACCGTCATAAAGGGGGTGACGGGGTCGTGCAGAAAGACAACGCCGTATACCGAGGCGACTATCATGGAATAGGATTCAATGAGCGCCGTTAGGGCAAGAGGCCCCGTTTTGATAGCCATCGTTAAGCCGAATACTGCAAGAAAATAGGAAAGTGCAAAGGCGAAGGAATATAGAAAAACACCCGGCACGAAGGTGAAGCGGAAGCCTGCCGTTACAACGAAAACGAGCAGGGCAAAAAAAGTAGAGAGCGCGTTGAACATAAAAACGCCCTTTTCGGTTTTTCCGCTGTAAATCTTGGTGAAGAAATTTTGGACGGTTGCGGAAACGATGGTTAAAAGCAAAAAAACGATGGGCATAGCTGTCTCCTTCGGAAATTGTTGCTCCGCCATTATAGCATAGAGAGCTTACAAAAGTCAATACGCGCAGAGGGAATTTATATGCGTTCTTGCAATGATTTTTGCCTGAAAAGCGGTCGGCGGCGCAAATTCCTTTTCTTGCTTGCGTTTTATCTTGACTTTTCGGCGCTCTTGTGCTACCATTGGAAAGGAGGCTTTCGTTCTTTTTGCGTGTTTTTGGCAAAGCGAAGGCCGTTTTGCTTGTTAAAGGGGAAAGGGCTATGGAAGCGGTTGTCACAAAAGAGAAAAGGGAAACGGCGAGGTCGCAATATCTGCCGATGGTGCTTTGTTGGCTGGTGTATACGGCGGCTTACCTTGGAAGATACAGCTATGCGGCCAATATTTCCGTTGTGATAGACGCCTTCGGTGTCACGCGCGCGGATGCGGGCCTTGTCAGCACCTTTTTCTTTTTTGCCTATGGAATAGGGCAGGTTGTCAACGGAATTTTTGCCAAATACTATCCGCGTCGCGTCATTATACCGCTGGCTCTTTTCGTTTCCACTGCCGTAAATGCGGCCGTCTTCCTTGGCGCGCCCTTTGCTTCGTATAAATTTCTTTGGCTCTTAAACGGTATTTCACAGTCGCTTCTTTGGCCAAACCTGGTTAGCGCCCTTTCCGACACCCTGCGCGCAAATGTGCTTTCCAAGGCCATTCTTCTGATGAGCAGCACCGTGGCCGTCGGCACCTTCGTCTCCTACGGTGGCAGCGCGCTTTTCTCTCTTTTTGGCGGCTTTCGGTACAGCTTCCTTTTTGGCGCCGCTTCTATGCTTGCAGTCGGCCTTCTTTGGATTTGCCTTTATAAGCGTGCCTTTACAAAGAGGGAAAAGACGGCGCCCGCCAAGGATGCGCCGCAAAGTGCAAGTCAAAGACCGCGCGGACTTGCCAAAAGCCTGCTTCCCTTGGTATTGGTGCTTGGCCTTTTTGCCATTATCAACAATCTTGTTAAGGATGGCTTGAACACGTGGATGCCTCGCTTCTTGAAGGAGGCGTTTGGTCTGCCTGACAGCCTTTCGATGATTTTAACCCTCGTTTTGCCCGTGCTCGGCTTTTTCGGTGCGGCCTGCGCCACGTCGGTGCATAAAAAAATTCCCTCCTTCGTTTTGCACGGTGGCCTGTGGTTTTTCCTTTCCGTTTTGATGATTCTCGGCTGTGTTTTGCTGCTCAATACAAGCCTTTGGTGGTTGATTCTCTTGCTTTTCGGCATTGTTTCACTTTCTATGCACGGCATCAACAACATCATCACCTGCATGGCACCGCTCTATATGCGTGAGAGGGTCAATGCGGGCCTTTTGGCCGGTATTCTCAACGGCTGCTGCTACGTGGGAAGCACGCTCAGCTCCTACGGCCTTGGCGCTGTTGCGGATTATCTGGATTGGAGCGGCGTTTTTCTTGTGCTTCTTTGCGCGGCCGCCATTCCCGTTCTGATAAGCACTTTTCAATTTGTCCTTGCGCGCAAAAAGCAGGATTGACGCATACTGTATTACGGATGAGATACGAATGAAAAAGGAGGAAAAAGCGTGAAGAGCTTTCTTTCTGCACCGTGGCGCGAAAAGCTTGAAGAGCTTTTCCATTCACCCCTTTTTATGCTTTTGCCTGTTCTTGTTGGCTTTTACGGCGTTTTCGGCGGTGATGGCGCGGTGATGCCCTCGCTGGTGATAAACGGTGAGCTGTTTGCCCTTTTTTTGATATTCAGCAGGCGCTTTTCGGCAGGCCTCATGTGCTATATGGCGGTTATCGCGGTCGGCGCGCAGCTGATGTCTAAATGGACGGATATTCTCCCGTATCTCCCCTTTGGCATTCCCATTCTCGCGGCGGTGATTTTTCATTTTATCGCTTATCCCAAAAAATTCAGTCGCGGCTATGCGTATAAGGGCTTGGTCTTGTCGGCGCTTGCTATCCTGCTTGGCGGCCTCTTTTGCGCGGATAAGAGCGAAATGCTCGCCCCTGCCGCCATTTATCATTATCTTGGCCTTAGCGTTTTGCTCGTTTTTTTGTATTTGGTGTACGCCGCAGATTATAAGACGCAAAAGCCTGAGCGCGCGATGGAGCATTTTTTATGGTGTATGCTCCTTATGGGGCTGCTTTGCACGGCCATCGTTTTGAAAAACGGACTTATCTGGTGGGAAAATCGCGGCAATTCGGATTTTTACAAAAATTGGTTTGCCTCACGCAACACGGTAGCCAATCTGCTTTTGATGACAATTCCCGTTCCCTTTTATTTTGCCAAAAGGGAGGGCCCTGCTTATAGCCGCATTTTTGCGATGCTGCTCGGCCTTCTGTTTTATATTGCCTCTCTCTTTACCACCGCGCGCACGGCGCTCATCTTCGGCTCCTTGGAGGTGCTTCTTTGCCTTGTCTGGTTTTATCATGGCAAGAAGGATGCCCGTGTCAAATGCCTTGCCTCCTTTTTCGCTTTGGCCTTGGCTCTTTTGGCGGGATGGATCTTTAAGGATATGCTGATTGATATCTTTCCGCATAAATTTGAAGGCGCAGAGGGAATTTTCACCCTCGTGAAGCAGGGAGAAGCGCGCGTTGACCTTTTCTTCCAGTCCTTGAAGGATTTTTGGCTTCACCCCCTCTTCGGCGTTGGCATTTCCTCTATGGACGATGCTTTTTACAAGATTCCTATGGCCTGCATTCGCTGGTATCATCTGTATTTTCCGCAAATTTGGGGCAGTATGGGGCTTTTCGGCTGCTTCGCCTATCTCTATTACGGCTATCTGCGCTATCGCCTCGCGACCTATCGGCCAACCCTGCAAACTATCGCCCTGACTCTTTCCTATATCGGCCTTTTCTTCTATTCACAAACAGACCCCGGAGAGTTCATTCCTCTCCCCTTTGGGCACTTTGCCATTATCATTTTCATCCTTCTTGAATGCAGATGTGAGAAAAATCTTGCATTCTCGGCAAGCGTGCAAAGCCCTGCCTTTCTTTTGGGCTACGCCAAAGAAAAAAAGGCGAAAAAGCGTCAGATTGACGCTTGCGGCCCCTAAATAAAAATCCCCGATGAACGTGCGTTCATCGGGGATTTTGCGTATTAAAACGGAATTATCCTCTGACCTTTTTGTACATCGGGCCGTAGGCGGCGCAGGCGCGATAGTCCTGCCCCTCATAGTCCTGCCCGAAGGCGTTCCAAGCGGCAGGACGGAAAATCTTTTCGCTAGCAACGTTGTGCATACAAACGGGAATGCGGAGCATCGAGGCCATCGTGATAAGGTCAGCGCCGATGTGGCCGTAAGAGATAGCGCCGTGGTTGGCGCCCCAGCGGTTCATTACCTCGTAGGCGTCCTTAAAGGCAGAGCCCTCCTTGCCATCGCAACGAGGCGCAAACCAGGTGCAAGGCCAGGTGTAGTCGGTGCGCTTCCAGAGTGCGTCCGAAACGTCGGCGGGCAGGGCAACGGTGTAGCCCTCTGCAATCTGCAATACGGGGCCAAGACCCTTGACCAGATTCAAGCGAATCATCGTGGCAGGCATTTCGTATTTGGTTTCAAAGCGAGAGGAGAATCCGCCGCCTCTGAAATAGCCGTTGTCGGCGGCACACCATTCGGTCGCCTCCATCATTGCCTTGCAGTCGGCCTCGGTGACGTCATACCAGGGCTTGATGCAATGGTTGCCGTTTTCGTCAACCGATTCGCCCGAGGCGTCAAGGCAAGCCGCACCCGAGTTGATAAGGTGAATGAAGCCGCCGGCCTCCTTTGCCTTGCCCTCAAGCTCGTAGCCCGTGACACGCTTAACGCTATCGGCGGACCAGTGGGTACGAACGTCGGCAAAAATCTGTGCCTCATTGGTCAGAAGCTTCATAAAGAGCATGCCCATACCGTTGAGAATGTCGTTCTCGGTGGCGAGAATATAGGGCTCGCGAACGCCCTCCCAGTCAAACGAGGAGTTGAGAATGGACTCACCAAAGTCGCAGTTGGGATAGAAGTCCGTCCACTGTCTTTGACCTTGGAAGCCTGCGGCAATGGCGTTGTGACCCACCATTTCTTCCTCACATCCGCGGGGCAGGCGCTTGTTGCCGTTCATCAAATCCTTGATGATAAGCACCATCTTGGTTAAGAAGGCCCAGTCCTTTTCCTTCTGTGCATCGCTTCTCTTAATGAAATCGGGATTCTTGTCAAGGCCCATCTTGCAGTTTTCCTTGACCCAAGCCAGCGCCTTCTTGTAATCGGCCTTGTTATAAATGCCCTCGGTCATACGGCGGATAACCTCCACCTCGTCAACCGATTCAACGCGCATTCCGAAATAGTCCTCCATGAAATCGGTGTTCATAATCGAGCCACCGATACCCATGCAGATAGACCCAATCTGTAAGTAGGACTTGCCGCGCATCGTGGCAACCGCAACGGCCGCGCGACCAAAGCGCAAAAGCTTTTCCTTTACGTCCTCGGTTAAGCCGGAGTCGCCAATGTCGCAAACATCGTGCCCATAAATACCAAAGGCGGGCAGGCCCTTTTGCGCGTGCGTGGCCAAAACGGAGGCAAGGTACACAGCGCCGGGGCGCTCCGTGCCGTTGAAGCCCCAAACACCCTTGATGGTGTCGGGATTCATATCCATGGTCTCAGAGCCGTAGCACCAGCAGGGCGTTACGGTCAGGGTGATGGCAACGCCTGCCTTCTTGAATTTTTCCTCGCAGGCGGCACTTTCACCAACGCGACCGATGGTGGTGTCTGCAATGATAACCTTAACGGGCTCGCCGTTGGAGTAGCGGAGGTTTTCCTCGAAAAGACGGGCGGCCTCCTTGGCCATATTCATCGTCTGCACTTCAAGGGATTCGCGCACCTTAAGCGTGCCGCGTCTGCCGTCGATGGTGGGGCGAATGCCGATAACGGGATAATCGCCGATTAGTCTGTTCTTTGCCATTTTACGTATCCTTTCGTGGTCTGAGAATAAAGGGAAAAATGATTTCTGCCTTCAGTATAGCACAGCCTTTTTATAAAAACAATCGTTTTTTTATAAAAAATTTGCGTGAGGGCCGAATTTGTAGATTTTTTACAGCCGGATGTGGAAATTTTCCATTCGCACAAAAAGAAGGAGAATGTTATAATAAATTTGTGCAACTTTCTCAAAAGCCCTTGCCAAAAATAAGGAAGAGTGTTATAATGAAAAAAATATGCAATCGGTTTGCATATGAACGTAAATGCGTATAAATACAGATGCGTATAAATACAGAAAAACAGAAAAGAGGATAACGAAATGGCAAAAAGAGTATTGGCGTTTGACTTCGGTGCTTCCAGCGGAAGAGCGATGATTGGCGAATTTGACGGAAAGACGATGCAGGTGACGGAAATTCACCGCTTTTCCAACGATACCGTCTGCGTGGGCGATAGAATGTACTGGGACGTTCTGCGTCTTTTCTTTGAAATCAAAACGGCCATCAATATGGCTGTAAAAACCGGCCCGATTGACGCTATCGGTATTGATACGTGGGGCGTTGATTTCGGTCTGCTCAATAAAGAGGGCGAGCTGATTGCCAACCCCAATCATTATCGTGATGAAAGAACCGTCGGTATGCCCGAGGAGGTTTTCGAGATCATTTCGCCCGACGAGCTGTATGCGATGACGGGAACGCAAACGATGCGCATCAATACCCTTTATCAGCTCTACTATCTGGCAAAATACCGCCCCGAGCTTTTGAAGATGACGGATAAAATTCTCTTTATGCCCGACCTTTTTGCCTATTTGCTGACGGGAGAGAAGAGAGCGGAGGCAACCATTTCCTCCACCTCCAATTTCTTGAACCCCGAAACCAAGTCCTTCAATACCGCGCTTCTTGAAAGACTGGGCATTCCCTCGTCTATTCTCCCCGAGATGATTCAGCCCGGCGAAAGCTACGGTATGCTTTCCCCCGCGCTTTGCAAGGAGTTTGACTGTGCGCCTATTCCCGTGATTGCGGTTTGCACGCACGACACAGCCTCTGCCGTTGCCTCTGCGCCCGCTGAGGGAGACTTCGTTTACATATCCTGCGGCACCTGGTCGCTCTTTGGCACCGAGCTTGCTTCTCCCGTTATCAACGAAAAATCCGCCGCTATTCAGTACACCAACGAGGGCGGCTATCAGGGCACGACCCGCTTCTTGAAGAACATTATGGGCCTTTGGCTCATTCAGGAGTCTCGCCGTCAATGGCACAGAGAGGGAGACAAGGTTTCCTACGCCGATTTGGAGAGAGAGGCCTTGGCCGCAGAGCCCTTCAAGTGCTTTATCGACTGTGACGCGCCCGAATTTGAAACAGCAGGAGATTTGCCCTCTCGCGTGAAGGAGTTCTGTCGCGCAACGGGTCAGTACGTGCCCGAAACGCGCGGCGAGGTGATGCGTTGCATTTACGAGAGCCTTGCTATGAAGTACAAGCTCAACTACAACGCGCTTTGCGATATTTCCGGCAAGAGCTTCGGACAAATCAATATGCTTGGCGGCGGTATCAAGGATACCCTGCTTTGCCGTCTGACCGCCTCCGCCACGGGTGTGCGTGTGGTGGCAGGCCCTGCGGAAGCAACGGTTATGGGCAACATCGCCGTACAGCTGATTGCCCTTGGCGACATCAAGGATTGGAAGGAGGCCCGCGCGGTTATCAAGGAGTCTACGCCCTTGGCCGTCTACGAGCCCACCGAAACGGTGCTTTGGGATAAGGCCTACGCCGAATATAGCAAATACCTTGGCAAGAGTGCCTTGAAATAAGTCGTATCCTAAAAAAACTTGTAGGAGATCTCTCTATGAAAAGACTGCTTTCCGTTTTTCTCGTTCTTTGTACCCTTTTTACTCTTGTGCCTGTTACGGTCGGAACGGCCGCGGCAGCCTCGGGAGCGGATGCAACGAATAAAGCCGCCGGGAATGAAGCGACCTGCTTTGCCGACCTTTACGTTAAGGACGGGCTTGTTGCGCGCTTTGATGCAACTCCGACCACCGTCAATCTGGCGGCAGGCACTTGGACGGCCAGCTACGGCAACGCAACGGCAACCTTCGAGGGCTCCATCTGGAAGCAGTATGCGAACGGCAGCGTGGGCTATGACCTTTTGGCAGGTCTTGCTACACAGCAAGACGGAAGCTGGAGCTTTGATAGCACGCGCTACTACAACCTGAAGGAAAAGGCGCGTATTCTCTTCGATATCGGGCTTTTGCCCAAGGAGGATTACACGATTGAGTGGCTGGCAGAGCATAAGCGCATTGTGGGTGCGAATGCCGACGGCACGCCGAATTCTGCCGCCGTGTATACCAAAAGCACCTTCTGGGATGAAAACGGAAGCCATCCCACCACCGTTATCGGTACGTTGAAGGACTGCTATGACCGCTCGGGAAAAACGCTGGGCGAAAGGGGAACAACCCGCTGGTATCTGGCGGCCGAAATGAAGGTCTGGGGAGAGGTCGGCGAGGATAACGGTTACGGAAACGGCCAGCTTTGGACGGATCTCAGCCGCACGGGCTTTGACACCTTTGTGCAAACCATTATCCGCGATGAGACCGTGGGCGCGGATGCAACGCAGGCAACCATTAAAATTCTGAAGGACGGCGTTCTTCAGAAATCGGGTCAGTACGATTCCTCTATTTCCATTGCGGATGGCCTGCGCACGAGCAAATATTTCAAGGAAACCGAAAGCTCGCTCTTCTATCTCTTCTACCGTGAGCCGATATCGGTTTATTCCGTGCGTATTTACAGCAAGGTCTTGAATGCAACGCAGATAGAGCAGAACCGCATCGTTGACGTTCTGGTGAAAAGCGGCGCGCCCTTTTCTGTGTATGCAAGCTTGAGCGAGGCTGATAAGAAAACGTTTCTTGAGCTTGTCGGTAGCCTTAACTTCACGGCAACGGCATCGGACATCGAAGATATAGCAAAGTCCATTGAGGATATCAAGAAGGCAGAGGCGGCGGCGCGCGAAAAGAACGCGTACGACCTGCTTTACGTGGGTGCAGACGGCGGCAAGACCGAAAACGGCGGCAAATTGACCTCGCTTTTTTCGGCGTTTGAGCATACCTCTGTTCTGTTTTCTAACAGCCAAAGCGTTTGGTACGATAAAATGGGAACGGCCAACGCCTCGCTTATCGGCTCTCTTTGGAAAAAGCTGGATGGGGGCGGCATTGGATATACGATGACTATGGGCGTTGCCACCGCCAACGGAGACGGCACCTATTCCTACGATAAGACCAAGCACAACAACAGCGGTGAGGACGTTTACCTGAATCTTGGCATTGACGCACTGCCCAAAAAGAATTTCACCGTTGAATATACCGTAAAATACAATCATATGAAGGCGACAGATGCCAACGGAACGCCCATTTTGGATTATACCGCCGCGGCGCTTTGGGACGTAACCTCTGATGCCATCGGACAGCTGAAGGTCATTTACGACCGCGGAAAAGGAACGACGCTGAGCGGAAACTATTACAGCCGTTATTTCCTTTCTCCCGGAACGGGCGGCTGGTATAGCGGCGCCTACCTCAATGACCAGATGTGGATGGAGGAAAGCCGCGCAGACGTCGGCGTTTTCACACAGCAGATAGTCAGAAGAGTGACGGAAAAGGCTTCCTCTCTTGAAATGCTGTATCAGGTAAAGAAAAGCGGCGTTTTGTCTAAATCGGGCGTCTATAAGAGCGATTCCGCCGAGGGCGCCAAGAGCGATATATGCTTTGTTGGCGAGGATAGCGAAACCGTATTTTATCTTTTCCGCCGCGCTCCCGTTGACGTTTATGCCATCCGTATATACGATTGCGAGCTGACCGCCGCTGAAATGGCGAGAAATTACTACGTCGATTTTCTGGCCTACGCGCGCTTGGATACAGAGAAATACTATACCAATCTGGACGCGGAGACCCTTGCCTTCGTGGCAGGATTTTTACAGCAGACGCCCTTAATAAAGGATAGCAATGAGGCTGTGACTGCCATCGAGGAGGCGCTTTCTATATGCGAATTCCGTTGGAACAGCGAGGAAACGCTTTACGTAACGGATGGGCTTGTGGCCTTGCTTGCCTCGTATGACGGCTTTTCCACGCCCGTTGTTTTTGCCGACGGCTTGGCGAACTGGACCAATGCGGCAAAGGGCGGCGGCTTCGGCGTGCTTTACGGCGACGGCTGGAAGAGAAGCGCGGACGGCGGGCTTCAGATTCGCGAAACCATTCCTGCCTCGTATATCGGCAAGAGCGCGTCCGGCATCCATAGGGCAAACTGTAACTATTATCTGAGCTTGGATTATTCCTTGCTTCCCGAGAAGGATTATACCGTTGAGGTTATTACGGCGCCGGAGGGCATTACCGTACAAAACGAGGACGGAAGCATCACGCCCTATACGGACGAGGTGACAACGTACGGCCTTTATCACGAAAGAGCCTTCTCCATCGGCCCGTTTCGCTGTATGGCGTACGCCTCGCACAGCCACGTCAGCTCGGGCTCCCTTGAAAAGTGGTTCGTTTATCACACGAAGGGCTGTTGGGATGATGCACCCACAGGCGCGCGCTACGAGATTGGCCGCGACAGAAGCTTTAAGGATATTACCCTTGGCAATATTATAACCTACGGTATCGAGCACGATTTTGACGAAGAAAATGGCTCCTCGCAGTATATGATTTCCTGCGATTTTGCGGTAGCCATGAAGTCCGTCGTGCCTGCGAACAAATACATCTCCAAGCAGGACACGGTAGAGAAGGGCTTCGATTTGATGCGCGGCATTGCTTCCACAATGTATGCGGTGCGCGTGTATGACAGAGTCCTGACGGAAGCGGAGAAGCTGCAAAATCGCGTTGCGGACATCTGCTATTATCTCGACTTGGATACCTCGCTCTTGGAGGAGGCACTTGCCAGCATTCCGGATGCGGCAACCGTCTTTTCTGCCTTTGCCTCCCTTTCCTTCACGATGACGAAGGAGGAGGCACAGGCGGCGCTGGACAACAGTATGGCGGGCATCTGGGTGCGTTTAGAGGACGTTGGTGTGAAAAACGATATGTCCGACGCGCTTCGCTTCTATTTTGACCTGCAATATTCCTCCATTGCCGCGATTATGGCGGCAGGCTTTGAGGTGGAGTTAGGCACGCTCGTTGGCTTGGGCACCAAGCAAGCCCCCACCGCCGACGGTGCGTACGATTACCGCTTCGTTGCCTTTGATTCCGTTTCGGGCGCAAATGCGGCCTATCTTTTGGATGAGGATACCTACGCCATCACCGTCCGCTACTTTGATGCGGATACGGCGCTTTATACCACGCGGTTAAACGTCGTTTCCTATGTCAAGCTGACGGATAAGCAAAGTGGCGCGGTCAGCTATTTCTACGGCGGCTTGAAGAGCAGCGAGTATAGCGAAAAACCCTCCCTCTTCTCTGTGTATAAGGCACTTGCCGATAAAGAGCATTTTGCAGACACGGCTATGGCCGATTATATGGCAATGACGGCAGAGAACTGCTACGAGGAGGTAACGGTTCACGTGTCCGCAACTGCCTCCGCAAACGGTGACGGAAGCAAGCAGAATCCCTACGGAAGCTTCAACGACGCCTTTGATCGCTGTAAAGAATTGTTGACAAATGCCGAGGCTCCCTTGCGTCTGACGCTTCTTTTGGGCGGCGGCACGCATCGCGTTGACAGGGTTGCAGAGCTTGATTTCGGCGCGCTTGAGAACAAGTATTACTATTTCTCCATTGAGGGCGATATCGAGGCTGAGGAGCCTGCCGAACTGACAACGGCACTTGATATTCCCTATACGGCCTTCAGGCAGGTAGAGGGAAAGGATAGCCTTTACGCCTTCACCTTCGATGCCGATGCAAAGGGCGCATATCCTGCATTCCGTAATTTCTACGTGGACGGCTGGTCTGCCTCCATGGCGCACGGCACCGAGACCACCACGACCAACGGCGAGCAGCCCTACGTTACCCGCTACGACAGAGACGTGGAGGGTGCCTATATCAAGGCGAAGTACTATTTTGACCGTGAAGAGCTTGAAGAACACGCGCCTTCTGTGGAGTACGCGGGGCTTTCCGAAAGACCTGAGCTTCTTGCCGCCTATACCAAGCATTATGAGTGGTTCTTGGCATATAGCGACTTGCAGGATAAATACTACAAGCCCGGCTTTGCAGACTGGACGGTTGAGGACGTTCGAAGCGGTATGGGCGCGGATTATGCCGAAGCCTTCCGCTACTTCAAGGAACAGTTCATCAAGGTACAGAACAAGGAATTGAAGGCCTCCGACGTTTCCTACAAGGTGGCCACCGAGCGCGGCTCAAGAGGCGTTCTTTATCTGCAACTTGAAACGGTAGAGCCTCTGCGCGCGCTTGTTGAGGCCAAGCTTGCCGCTATGAAGACGGCCGGCACCTATAACCCGCAGGAGAGCTTCAAAACCGCCTTGGACGGCCTTGGCATTGAGCTTCACGCCAACGCCGAATGGTGCTACAACATCATGGATTTGGCGGGCATCGACTTTGACGATACGGTGTACTACTACGATAAAAGACACGGAAAGCAGGAAACGCTGGTTGCCGTTTATCTGGATCCCGTGCAGTACGAGGTGTTTAGCATCCCCACCGATATGACGATGGCAGGTCGCCACTTCTTCTTGTCCAACGCCTTGGAATTCTTGGATACAACGGGCGAGTATTATTACGATGAGGCAAACGGCACGGTTTACTATTACACGGAAAACGGCGTTGAGGAGCTTTCCTTCTCCTATCCCACGCTCGACAACCTCTTCGTGCTTCACAATCCCCAAAACGTCACCTTCTCCGATTTAACCATCTGGGGTGTTGACGATTATCTTCTGACGAAAAACGGCCTTGCCGCAGGGCAGGCGGGCTCGAACAGCACAGGCTCGAAGGCGCTGAAGGAAACGAGCTTCTCCCGCCGTGCCGCCATTGCCTGCTACAACGCGTGGAACGTTTTGATTCAGGACTGCTATATTCACGATATCGGTGGCGCCGGTATTTATATGGAGGGCAGGGTCGAGAACACCGTTATTACGGGTAACGAGCTTGAAATGATTGGAGATGCGGGCATCCGTATTCGCGGCCGCGCGATTTCCAATAACGAGTTTTCCTCCAAGAGCGGTGCGGAAAACGTGACTATCACGCAGAACTATCTCCACCAGATAGCCCAAAGCGTGTATTGCGCGCCTGCGCTTTATATGGCGTCCTGCAAGGATGTGGAAATCGCCAACAACACCGTCATCGGCTGCTCCTATTCCGGTATGTCGATTGGCTGGTCCTGGTCGGCGGCGACATGGGAGGAGGGTGACAACTACAACCTCTATAACGTCAACATCCACCACAATTACCTGACGCGGTATATGACGGAAATGGAGGACGGCGGCGCCATTTACGTGCTGGGCGGTAACCTGAAGCCCGATAATCCCAAGCAAATCAACTTCATTCACCACAATTTCGTGGTGTTCGATAAGTACACGGGCAACGGCCTTGGCGGACAGAGCGACGGCTACTACTTTGACGGCTCCTCTACCAACTGGTCGAATTACAACAATATTGCCGTGCTGTATTCCGCAGGTGCGGACAGAGGTAAGCTGCAGGGCGCAAGCGATTACGATTACACGCATTATCTGCGCTCCAAGGGCGTTTCTCCCTTCTTTATGCAGCACACTGTGGAAAGCGCTTGGTCCTATAACATTCATTCCAGCGACAACTTTATCTTCAACGTGCGCGCCACCACGGCGGCAAAGCAGCAGGAAGAGTGCTTTAATATGGGCAAGCTCTGGGCGCAGCACGGTCATACGCTCACAGGAACGCGGTATTATTCCGGCAGTGAAAAGCTGAATTTCCCATCGGCTGTCAAGACGATGATTGAGGAAACCGGATCTCGCTTGCGTCCGGGAGAGTGGGCGTGGTTGCTTGGCAACGAGTATTAATGGTATACATCTGCGCAAGGCGGCGGCCAAGGTCGCCTTCTTGACAAGAGACGAAGGAAACACCTTCGTCTCTTTTTCTTTTTGCCTGCAGATGAAACGGTTCTTTGTGAAAAATGCCAAAATGCAAAGCGTGAAATTGTGCGTTCCTACAAAAATAAGGGGGCTGCATTGACAAAAAATAATCAATATGCTATAAAAAGATATAAAACGTAATGGCAGGAAAACTTCACTGTCTTGACCTTTAAGTGTGCCGCCCTTCCTCCTTACGGCTAAAGGCGGCGTTGCATAATCATCAAAAGAAAGGGTGCCTTCCAAAGAGAAGGCAAGGGAATCGAAGATGAAAAAAAGAATTATTAGCGCACTTTTAACGCTGTGCATGCTCGTCACGCTTGTGCCTGCCGCGCTGTTTCCCGCATCCGCCGCAGAGTCGGTGGGAAATGCGGGCGCACAGTCCTCTGGCAGTACCGCGGACAGCTACGATGATTTGTACGTAGGTGCAGACGGCAGTAAAACCAAAAACGGCGGTGAGCTTGTCGTTTGGCTTACGGGCTTTAAGACTCTCTCCTCCTACAATCTGACGGCAGGGCAGTGGACCAACGTTGCTCCCGGCGCCACCAAGCACGCCACCATCAGCGGCGCTTGGAAGACCTATGAAGACGGTGGTATCGGGTACGATTTGGCTTCCAAGGACACGTCTTATTACATTTCCTTGGATTCTGCTCTTCTTCCCACGGATGAGTATACCCTTGAGATTGTTGCCTCCGTGCGCGGTCTGACCGTGAACGGTGACGGCGTTACCGTTCCTGAGGCTACCACTTATGACAATCCGGCAGGCATCTCTCTTGGCCGCTTCCGCGCATTTTTCTGGCATGGAAAGCAAAGCAACAACAACCGCAAGCTCAATAGCTTCGTACATATGATAACCGAGGCGGAAGACACCACGGACGACAACTGGAACAAGTGCGGCAAGGCAACGGACAACTGGAACGGCACCACGAACATCTGGCAGAATGACACCTCCGTTATCACAGCAGGCGTTACGCTGTTGACCAATACGGCAGCCAATAAGTATGCATACACCTTTACCAAAAACGGAGTAGATGCAACGCCCACGGCCGCTACGACCTGTTCCATCACGGCAGGCTCTGCCTATCAGGGCAAATTTATTCTCTTCCGCTCCGTTCCCGCCACCGTGTACGGCGTGCGTCTTTATACCAAGACGCTGACCGAGGCAGAGATGATGCGCAACCGCGCGATTGACCTTCTTTTGTATGTCGACGCGCCCTTCTCCATCTATTCCGAGCTGAATGAAGAGGATAGAGAAACCTTCTTGCTTCAGGTAGCCAAGAAGAGCGACGACGTAACGGTTGACGATTTGAGGGAAATCGTTTCGCAGCTGGCGGCCATTCGCGAAAAAGAGGCACAGGCGCGCGAGAAGAGCGAATACGATAAGCTTTATATCGGCGCTGACGGCAGTAAGACTGAAAACGGCGGAAGTCTGAAGATGCTGCTTACCGCTTACGAAACCAATTCCGTTGTGCTTTCGGGCGCAAGCGGCGTTTGGTACGATAAGATGGGCAATCACGATGCGAGCTTTATCGGCTCCGTCTGGACACTGCTTGAAAACGGCGGCGTTGGTTATGATTTGACCATCCATAAGGATAACACCGCTCTTGGCACGTACAAGGAGGACCCATACCTGAACATCGGCATTGCGGCGCTTCCCGAGGAGGACTATTCCTTGGAGTACGTCGTGAGATACGACTACCTGAAGGAAATTGATGCAGACGGCAACGTTCTCGGAGATTACGAAAAGACCTTTAAGCCCACCACAATGGCAGATGCTATCGGTCAGCTCAAGACAATCTACGAGCGCGGTGTCAGCACTACGCTGAAGGGCGCGCATTACAGCCGTTGGTTTATTTCTCCCGGCGAGGGCGCTTGGCAGACAGGTAACTACCTGAACGACCAGATGTTTAATGAAACCAGCCGCGCGGAAAGGGATATCTTCGTTCAGCAGGTCATCCGTGATATGACGGTTGGCAGCGCGGAAACCACCGTTACCTTCAAAATTAACAAGAACGGTAACATCAGCAAGCAGGGAAGCTTTACGAGCCTTGGCGCAGTTTCTACCTACGATAAGGCAACGGGAACCACGCTGGGCTATAAGTATTACACCGAGCCCGGAAGCGATTCTCTCTTCTATTTGTTCCGCAGCACGCCCGTTGACGTGTATGCCATCCGTCTTTACGATGCGGTATTGACGGCCTATGAAACCGCCTATAACCGCTTTATCGACCTTTTGGCTTATGCAAAGGTGGATTTCTCTCTCGTTAAGAATCTGGATGCCGAAAGCTTCGCTTTTCTGGTGAATACCTTCTCGACCGGCTCCTTCTCCGATAAGGCAAGCCTTGAAAGCGGCCTTGAGGAAATGATTAAGCTGATGAAGAGCGATTGGAGCCCCGAGGAATCGCTTTACGTGACCGACGGTCTTACCGTGCTTCTTTCCTCCTTTGACGGATTTTCCACCAGCGCCCGTATTGATGAGGGTAGCGTTATCTGGGCAAACGCCGTAACGGACGGCACCTACGGAACTCTTATCGGCCGCGGCTGGCACAGAAGTGAGGACGGCGGCCTTCGCATTCGCGATACTGTTCCGCAGTCGGTTGCCGATGCACAGACCGTTTCCTCCTACCGCAAGGCACAGGGCAACGAATATTATCTGAACCTCGATTACAGCTTCCTGCCTGCCGAGGACTACACCATTGAAACCGTTTTGGCGCCTGAGGGCATCACCGTTGAGGATTACGAGGGCAATATCACCCGTTACTTCGACGATCATTCCAAATACGGTATGTATTACGAGCGTGCCTTCGTGCTCGGCGCCTTCCGTTGTATGGGCATGGCCTGCTACAGCCATAATGTCAACGGTAACATGGAGCGCCGCTGGCTTTATCAGAGCGAGGGCGGCTGGGATGACTTCAAGCCGCTTCCTCAGCGTAACCACGTAGGAACGGATAAGGCGCTGGCCGCATTGAACGTCGGCCAGATAGTCAATTACAGCATTCTGCACGATTATTCGGAGGAGGGCGAGGAAAAGCTGCCCAATTCCCAATATACCGTTCTTCGCGACAACGTTTCTTATATGACCGTCGCCATTGACTCCGAGATGTATATCGCCAAGGATGACGTGAAGGATCAGCGCTTCAACATCTGGCGCGGCTTGGCCTCCACGATGTATTCCGTGCGTGTGTACGATAGACTGTTAACCGAGGACGAAAAGCTGCAAAACCGCGTGGCAGACATCTGCTATTACTTTGATTTGGACGTCACGATGCTGCAGCAGGCCTTGGCCGATATGCCCGACAAATCCATTGTCTTTAAGGCCTTCGCGAACCTTTCCTTCGATATGACCAAGGAGGAGGCACAAAGGGCGCTGAATGACGGTATGGCGGGTATCTGGGTGCAGTCCGAGGGCGTTGCCGTCAAGGGCGACAGATCGGACGCTATCCGCTTCTACTTCACCCTGCAATATCCCTCCATTGCCGCAATGATGCACGCGGGCTTTGCGCTTGAGCTTGGTACGCTCGTGAACGTGGGCACGCATGACAAGCCCCGTATGGAGAACGGTGCGTACGATTATCGCTTCGTTGCCTTTGATTCCGTTTCGGGCAAAAACGAAGGCTACTTCTTGGACGAGGATACCTACGCAGTAACGCTCTCGTACATCGATGCTACACAGGATTTGTATAACGAAAAGCTGAGCGTGGTTTCTTACGTGAAGCTGACTGCCGAGAACGGAGACGAAATCTTCTTTTACAGCGGTCTTGGCAATAGCGCTTATGATACCTTCACCTCTCTCTTTTCCGTGTTCCGCTATCTCTCCGGAAGTGAGAACGTCGCCGCCAATTATCTGACCGATTATCTGGAAACAACGGTTCGCAACTGCTATTACGATGAAGTTGTTTACTTTGACTCCTATGCCAACGTGGAGGGCGGCGGAGAGGGAACGGAAAGCGCTCCCTATACCGATTTCAACGATGCCTTTGACGCCTGCAAGGAGCTGCTGACAAATCTCGCAAAGCCCACCAACGTCACCTTGTACGTGGAGGGAGGAACGCACTTCGTTTCCGATATTGCCGAGCTTGATTTCGGCGAAATCAGGTATCCCGACTACCGCTTCATCATTGAAGGAAACTTTGAGGCGGAGGAGGCTCCCGAGCTGACGACGGCGCTCAATATTCCCGCATCCGCCTTTAAAGCGGTTGCCGGTAAGGACGGCCTTTACGTGTTTGAGTTCGCGCCCGATGCGGAAGGAAATTATCCTAAGTTCCGTAATCTGTACGTGGACGGTATGACGGCTGATTTGTCCCATAGCACGCCCACAACCACCGCGTACGGTGCTTTCCCGCTTGTCAGCCGCTTTGACAGAGATGAGGAGGGAACCTACTTAAAGGCGAAGTACTATTACGATAACGATTTGCTGGAAGCACACGCGCCCTCCGTAGAGTATGCGGGTCTTTCCGAAAGAACTGACCTGATTGCTTCCTATACCAAGCATTACGAATGGTTCTTGGCGCTTTATGACTTGATTGCGAAATACAAGGATTTCCGCGTTTCTACCGAGGATTTCGCGGCCCTGACGGTAAATTCGATTCGTTCGGGCATGGGCGAGAATTACGCCGCCGCATTTGCAAAGTTCCATACCGAGCTTTGCAACGTGAAGAATGGCATCGGTAAGTTTTCCGACGTTGCCTATACCATTCCCAAGGTAACCGAGGCGGCCGACAGAACGGGCGTTCTCTATATGCAAATTGAAGCGGTAGAGCAGCTTCGCGCAACGGTAGAGGCGCGCCTTGCCGCCCTGAAGGCCAATTTGAACAATCAGATAGCCGAGGTTGCAAGACTTGAAGGCGTTTGTGCCGAAAACGAGGCGGCAGTTATCGCGGCAGATGATGCCAACATCGAGGCTAAGAGATTGGCCGGCGCCGCCAACGCCACCAAGGAGGACAGAGACGCCTACGAGGCAACCAAGCTTGCGTTGGCCGCAGCAGAGGAAAAGCTCAGGAATTCTCAGGCGGCACTTGCTGAGGCAAAGCTTTACGTCTATGACGCAACCTCCTCCTACAAGATTGCCCTGCGTGGCACTGACCTTGAAATCCACGCGCACGCAAACTGGGACTACAACATTATGAACGTTGACGGTATCGACTTTGACGACGTGGTGTATTACTACGACGAAAGACACGATACGGTGGAAACCCTTGTTGCCGTGTACGTGAATATGGACCAGTATGCCAAGTTCGTTTTGCCTTCCGACAACTCCATGGCCAACCGTTACCTCTTCCTGCGGAACGCTCTGGAATTTGTGGACGAGGAGGGCGAATATTACTACGATGTAAACAACGGTTTACTTTATTACTACACCGATTATGAAATCGAGGAGTTCACCTTCGCATATCCCACGATGGATAATATGATAGTTTTCCACGATGCGAAGAACGTGACGATTTCCGATTTGACCTTCTGGGGTGTGGACGACTATACCCTGACCGAGCTTGGTCTTGCAGGGGCGCAGGCAGGCAGCAACGGCTTCTCAAACGCCGATAATCAGACCGGCTTCTCCCGCCGCGCCGCTGTCGCCTTCTACAATGCCACGAACGTTTTGATTCAAGACAGCTACTTCCACGATATCGGCGGTGCCGCTATCTATATGGAGGGCAGAGTAGAGGATACCACCGTTACGGGCAACGAAATCGAAATGATTGGTGATTCCGGCATCCGTATCAGAGGTCACGCCGTGTCTAACAACGAGTTCTCTTACCGTAGCGGAGCAGAAAGAGTCACCATCACCCAGAACTATCTGCACGAGATTGCGCAGAGCATTTATAATGCCCCTGCTCTCTATCTTGCCTCCTGTAAGGACGTGGAGATTGCAAGCAATACCATCATCGGCTGTAACTACTCCGGTATGTCTATCGGCTGGTCTTGGGTTAAGGCAACGTGGGAGGAGCACGAGGGATACAACCTCTATAACGTCAACATTCACCATAACTACATTACCGACTTTATGCAGTTCTTGAGTGACGGCGGTGCTATCTATATGCTGGGCGGAAACCTGAAGCCCGACAATCCCAAGCTGGTCAACTTCATTCACCACAACTTCGTGGTCTTCAGCGATAAGACGGGTAACGGCCTTGGCCAGCATTGCACCGGCTACTACTTCGACGGCTCCTCTACCAACTGGTCTAACTATAACAACATTCTGGTAGAGCAGTCTGCGGGTGCTGACAGAGGAGCAAAGGCAAATGCCGACGACAGAGATTACGCGCTCTATCTGCGCCGTAAGGGATCGCACTTCTTCTTCAAGCAGCATACCACCACGGGAAGCGCTTGGTCCTATAACATCCATTCGAGCGACAATCTTGTCTTTAACGTTCGCTCGCAATATTCCAAGGAGCAGCAGAAGGAGGTCTTCCATATGGGTAGCGATACGCAGTGGCAGGCCTGTGGCCATAAGGTAGTAGGAACGCGCTATTACAGCGGCAGCGAAAAGCTGGCTCTGTCGAACTCCGTTAAGAGTTTGATTGAGGAAACGGGCTCCCGTATGTGCCCCGGTGAATGGGCTTGGCTGCTTGATAACGAATATTAATTTCGTTTGAAAAGCAAAAAACAATTTGTTCGCGCAAAGCGGCAAGGAACCTTCCTTGCCGCTTTTTGCTTTTTCTGCCCTTGCCAAGCGCATCGCGCGAAGGAGATAAAAAACGCGCAAAAAAGTTAATGCGCTTGACAAAACCGTCAAAATAAAAACATCAAAAAACAAAGACAGAAAGCCACTTTTTTGTATAGTGCTATTTTTTTGACCAACAGGCGTTTGTGCAAAATAAACAAAAAGGAGGTGGCAAAAATGACTTTATTGACAAACTTGTTTTGCCCTCTTGCTTTTTTACCCTTTCTCGTGTATAATTAAAGTAGAATAATTGTGGTAACATATGCGATTTTTACCCATAGCAAAGGAGAAAACAGATGAAAAAGAGAATTTTGAGCGTACTCTTGATGCTTTGTATGCTGGCCTCTCTGATTCCCACGGCTCTTTTCCCCGCTTCTGCGGCTGAGAGCACGGTGAACACGGGCTCCTCGTCCTCAAGCGAGACGGCTACGAGCTACAAGGAGTTGTACGCCGGTATTAACGGAGCAAAGACCGAGAACGGCGGTGAGCTTACCGTCTTCCTGTCTGCCTTTAAGGGCGACTCCTCCGTTGATCTTGGCAACAACAGATGGCTGAACACCGTTACCGGTGCAACCCAGCACGCCACGCTTGGCGGTACTTGGGTAGCGCCTGCTGACGGCGGCCTTTCCTACGGTCGCGAGCTTAGCGATTTTGAGAACGGCTTTTATATCACTCTTGACGCATCCTTGCTTCCTGAGGAGAGCTATACGCTTGAAATCGTTTCCGCTGTGCGCGGCTTAACGAGCGTCAAGTATGCCACGGCGGCGGCCAATATGTCCATCGGTGCCTTCCGCGGCTTCCTTTGGAGCGGCAATGAGACCGCCGGAAGCTGGGCTGATCCCCGAAACAACAACGCCATCGTTGCGATGTTTACGGATGCAGCCTCCACCGCATCGGATGGATGGGGCGCAACGGGATCTGCCACGAATCCGGGACACTGGAACAACTGCATGACGGCATACCGTAAGGACACCGGCGTTAACAACCTTGCGATTACCTATACCTCGACTTCGACCGTCGGCACCTTTGTGTTCAACAAGAACGCCTCTGACGTGACGCCCGGTATGAACACCTACAATAAGACGAATCCCGACTTCGAGGCTAAGTTTGTTATCAACCGTGCAATGCCCGCAACCTTCTATGCGGTTCGTCTTTACACCAAGCCCTTGACGAAGGATGAGCTTGCGAGAAATACCGCAGTTGACATTCTGCGTTACATTGATGCTGATTTCTCCATCTACACCGAGCTTGCTGAGGACGTAAGAGACGATTTCATGGCAGCTGTTGCAGCTGAGGGCTTTGGCGTTACCGTTAAGCAAGTGGAAGAGATTGCCGAGAACATTATCGCAATTGCAGAGGCCGCCAAGGAAAAGCGCAGAATGAGCGAGTATGATAAGCTCTACGTTGGCGCGAACGGCGAAAAGACGGCAAACGGCGGTAGCCTCGTTGTATTGCTTTCCGCTTACGAGCACAACTCTATTTCTCTTGAAAACGGCCAGAACGTCTGGTTCGATAAAATGGGCAACCATAACGCAACCTTCATCGGCTCTCTTTGGCAGAGAATTGAGGGCGGCGGCGTTGGCTACGACCTGACCGTTCTTGCAGACGGAACCGGCGGTAACAATACCACCGATATCAAGCTGAACCTTGGTATTGACGCGCTTCCCAAGAGTGACTTCACCGTCGAAAGCGTTGCTTTCTACGATTATGTTAAAATTGTTGACGGAAGCGGCGCGCCTACGGGCGAAAATTATATGGGAGCTGCATGGTGGGCAGGTGCGCTTTCGGATGCCATCGGTCAGCTGAAGGTTGTGTATGAGCGTGGTGGCGGCACTGCTCTTGGTGGTGCGCACAACGCCCGTTACTTCCTTGCACCCACCAGCGGTGGCTGGTACAGCGGCAACTATCTGAACGGCCAGATGTACGGAGAAGCCTCTCGCGCAACTGCCGGCGTTTACACCCAGCAGATTATGCGTGATTTGACGGTGAATGACGGCGAAACGCTTGCAACCTATTCCGTTCTGAAGAACGGCGTTGTCTCCAAGCTCGGTAACTATTCGAGCAACGGCGCGGTTTCCACGGTTAGCACGCAGGGCAATAAGTATTACGCCGAGGGCGGAAGCGAAACCTCCTTCTACCTCTTCCAGAGAACACCCGTTGACGTTTACTCCATCCGTATTTACGATGCGATTCTGACCGAGGCTGAAATGAACCAGAACCACTTTGCCGACTATCTGGCATATGCCGGCATTGATATGGAGGTTGTTGAAAGACTCAGTGCAGAGGAGTATGCGGCTGTTGTTCAGTCCTTTGCAACAGCTTCTCTGATTAAGGATAAGGCTCTTGCGGAGAGAGCTATTGAGGAAACCCTTTCCTTCTATGAGGATAACTTTGATGAGGACAGCACGCTTTACGTAACCGACGGCTTGAAGATCCTCTTGAGCTCCTATGACGGATTTTCCACCGCAACCCGCTTTGGCGAAAGCGAGGTTCTGTGGGCCAATGCCGCTAAGTCGGGCACCTACGGTACCTTGGTTGGCAAAAACTGGTACAGAAGTGCGGACGGCGGTATCAAGACGAGAGACACCGTTTCTCAGGCAGATGCCGATGCGCATAAGGTTAACTTCCGCACCAAGAAAGGTGACGACTTCTATCTGACCTTCAACTACGATATGCTTCCCGAAAGAGACTACACGCTTGAAACCGTTTTGGCTCCCGAGGGCGTCACCGTTGAGGCGGAGGATGGAACCATCACCCGTTATTTCGACGATTATTCCACCTACGGCAGATACTACGAGCGCGCCTTCGTGCTCGGTGCCTTCCGCTGCATGGGCTTTGCCTGCTATAGCCATATCAGCGATGGTAATATGCAGCGCCGCTGGCTCTATCAGACCTCGGGCGACTGGGATCATCCTCCCGTTGGCGGTCGTGTGCAGATTGGTGTGGATAACGCCCTGAAGAACGTTGCCGTTGATGAAATTATTAACTATACCATTCTTCACAATTACAGACTTGACGAGGTCAAGGAGGATAACACCGCTTCTGATTACAGTATCCTTTATAACAGAGGTCTTTCTGCTTCCCTGACCGTTTCTGAGGATAAGTATATCGCCAACGCAGACGTGCAGGATAAGCACTTTGACGTATGGCGCGGTCTTGCTTCCACGATGTACGCAGTTCGTGTGTATGACAGAATACTTACCGAAGACGAGCTTTTGCAGAACTACGTGGCAGACGTTTGCTACTATCACGACCTTGACGTAACGCTCTTGCAGCAGGCCTTGGCCAGCATTCCCGACAAGGCAACCGTCTTTAAGGCCTTTGCACATCTTTCCTTTGATATGACCAGGGAAGAGGCGCAGAGCGCGCTTGACAACGGTATGGCGGGCGTTTGGGTACAGCCCGAAGGCGTTGGTGTCAAGCAGGATATGTCTGATGCTATCCGCTTCTACTTCAGCCTGCAGTACGGCGCGCTTGCCGCTATGATGCATTCCGGCTTTGCCCTTGAGGTTGGCGTTATGGTCAACATCGGTAAGACGGAAATGCCTTCTATGACGGGCAATGCGTACGATTACCGTTACGTTGTGTTCGATTCCGTTTCCGGTGCCAATACCAAGTATTTCTTGGATGAGGACACCTTCGCCATCACCCTGACCTACCTTGATGCCACAACGGAGCTTTACAACGAAAAGGTTCGCTTGTCTACCTACGTGAAGCTGACGGATGAAAACGGAGACGTTTCCTACTTCTACGGCGGCTTGACCAATACGAACTATGCGCAGAACCCCTCGCTCTTCGTTCTTTACGATTACCTCTCCACCAACGAAAACTTCGTTGCGGGAGGCTTTGCCGACTACCTGAGAATGATAGCCGTCGGCTGCTTTGAGGATGTAACGATATACTTTGACTCCTATGCCGAGGGCAAGGGCAACGGTAGCGCAGAAACCCCCTATACCAATCTTGCCGATGCCTTTAAGGCCTGCACGGATACGCTCGTTAATATGACGGCGCCCACCAATCTGGTGCTTCACATTGCAGGCGGTATTCACCAAGCAAGTGAAACGATGGAGTTCGACTTTGCAGACATCACCTTCGCGAAGTACTCCTTCACCATTGAGGGAGACCTTGAGGCCGAGGAAGCCTCTGAGCTGACCACGGCGCTCAACATTCCCGCATCCGCCTTTGAGGCGCTTGAAGGACAGGAAGGCGTATACGTTTACCAGTTCGAGCCCGATGAAGAGGGCAACTATCCCAAATTCCGTAACCTGTACGTTGACACCTGGTCTGCCACGATGGCACACAGCACGCCGACGACCACGGCAAACGGAGAATTCCCCTACATCTCTCGCTATGACAGAGACATCGACGGACTTTACACCTTGGCAAAATACTACTTTGACAAGGGCGTTTTGGAGGATCATGCTCCTGCCGTTGAGTTCGCCGGCAAGGAAGGCAGAACCGACCTGATTGCCGCTTACACCAAGCATTACGAGTGGTTCCTTGCGTTCAAGGATACCAAGGCCAACCGTTCGCGCGAGGATTTCGCAACCCTGACGCCGAATGATCTCCGTCCCGGTATGGGCGCGGATTATGCCGCAGGCTTTGCGTACTTCCACGAGCAGTTTACCAAGGTGCTGGCAGGCGAAATCAAGGTTGACACCGTTGCTTACACCGTAGAGCATGTATATGGCTCTCGCGGCGTTCTTTACCTGCATATCGATATGGTAGAGGCCTTGAAGGCAACCGTAGACGCCAAGCTTGCCGCTATGAAGACGGCAGGCACCTACGTTCCCGGTGAAAGTGAAAAGACGGCTCTTGCGGGTCTCGGCATTGAGCTTCACGCCGCTGCCGAGTGGGATTACAACATCCTTGACCTTGCAGGCATTGACTTTGACGACATTCTCTACTTCGATGACACAAGACACGGAACGGTAGAAACGCTCGTTGCCGTTCACCTTGACCCCGAGCAGTACGCCGAGTTCGAGATTCCTCCGAACTACAAGATGTCTAACCGTCACGTGTTCGTATCCAACGCCCTTGAATTCCTCGATACCACGGGTGAGTATTACTACGATATCCAGACGGGCACCATCTACTATTACAGCGATTACGAGCTGACCGAGGAGGTTATCTCCTATCCGACGCTTGACAGACTCTTCATCTTCCATAACGCAAAATACTTCAACTTTATGGATTTGACCGTCTGGGGTGTTGACGACTACACCTTGACCGAAATCGGCCTTGCCGCAGGTCAGGCAGGTAGCAACAACACGGGATCTGCCGAGCTGAAGCAGACCGGCTTCTCCAGCCGTAGCGCACTTGCGTTCTATCATGCATACCACGTGCTCATTCAGGACTGCTACTTCCACGATATCGGCGGTAACGCCATTTATATGGAGGGTAGAGTTGAGGATACCACCATCACGGGCAACGAAATCGAAATGATTGGCGACTCCGGTATCCGTATCCGCGGTAACCGTACCTCCAACAACGAGTTCTCGTCCACGAGCGGTGCGGAAAGAGTCACCATCACCCAGAACTATCTGCATAAGATTGCACAGAGCGTTTACAACGCACCTGCACTCTATATGGCCTCCTGTAAGGACGTTGAGGTTGCCAACAACACCATCATCGGCTGCTCTTATTCGGGTATGTCGTTCGGTTGGTACTGGAACGCAGCAACTTGGGAGGAGCATGCCAGATACAACCTCTACAACATGAACATCCATCACAACTATCTGACGGACTTCATGCAGAACCTGGGCGACGGCGGTGCCATCTATATGCTGGGTGGAAACCTGAAGCCTGATAATCCCAAGCAGATTAACTTCATTCACCACAACTGCGTTATCTTCAGCGATACCTCGGGTAACGGCCTTGGTAACCAGAGCGACGGATACTACTTCGACGGCTCCTCTACCAACTGGTCGAACTACAACAACGTGCTGGTTATGCACTCCGCAGGTGCTGACAGAGGCGCAAAGGCAGGCGCAAACGACAGAGACTATGCGCTTTATATGCGCCGTAAGGGCTCGCACTACTTCTTCAAGCAGCACACGGTAGAAAGCGCTTGGTCCTATAACATCTATTCTACCGACAACTTCGTCTTCAACGTGCGCTCTACCACTCCTGCTGCACAGCAGAAGGAAACCTTCTTTATGGGTAGCGATGCGCATTGGCAGAAGTGCGGACATAAGGTATCGGGAACGCGATACTTCTACGGTGACAACAAGCTTCTGTTCCCCGCCGCAGTCAAGACCTTGATTGAGGAAACGGGCGCAAGACTTTGCCCCGGCGACTGGAGCTGGCTGCTCGATAACGAGTATTGATTTCGTTATCAAAAGCAAATGAATTGATTCCGCACAAAGCGGCAAGGCGTATGCGCAGTGCCCTTAAGGACACTGCGCATACAGGACTGTACTCTAAAGGACAGTTTTTAAATCCAACAGGAAATAGCACCCACCAACAGGAAAAGGACAGAGAATGTTTTTACACTCTCTGTCCTCTTTTCTTGACAAGCACTGCATTTGTGATCACAAATGCATATAGTGAAATATTTTGCTTTGCAAAATGTGAAATAATGTTCTGTCGAACATTGTGAAATATCTCGCTATGCTCGATGTGAAATGAAATAAATCCCCTCACGCCCGCAGGCATTTCACTCGCTGAAAGCG
>JBGVMO010000115.1:0-11401 GCA_045124835.1 Eubacteriales bacterium | reverse complement strand
AGGCCGTATTCGCATTGCAAGGACATCAGCTCCTCGGAGACGGGCTCTCCTGCGTCGAAATCGTACATATAAACGCCAAGAAGCTTTTTCTTGTCGGGGTAATTCTTTTCAATTTTTTCAAAGCGCGAGGGAAGCTCGGGCAGCTCCTTGGAGTTCCATGTCCAAAGTGTTAGCCCGTCAATGTAGCGGAGCAAGCGTGGGTCAATCATATCAAATTCAAGCGTGTACCAAACCGCGTACAGCTCTAAGGGACGAGGGGCCTTGTCAAGCCCTGCGCGGATCTCCTTCAAAAGCGCCTCTGCGCGTTCGTTCATATCGGGGAGTCCACGGAATTTGAGAAGAAAATCATCCATAAACGCGCCCTTGATATTGGGGAATTTCTCCGCAAGCTCGCAAACGAAGGCCTCTTCGTTGCCAACGCGGAAGCCGTGCGACCCCGTTACACCCCAGAAAACCTTATCCATACGGCAAAAGCTTTCAGCATATCCGTAAGCATCGTTGGAGAAGGGAACGGGAATACCGTCGCAGTTGATCATTAGCATATTGGGAATATCAAGCATAAAAGCGCCCTCAGCGGGCGTGATGCGCGACTTGGTGTAGTGACGGTTATCAAGGCCTCTGCCAAGCCAAGGGTCGTCCTGATGCGCCCTCACGCCAAACATCCAGAATTTGTCTCTTGCGTAAGCCATAATTACCTCCGTTTGCCGCTAAAACGGCATAAATATCGTGTGCATTCAGTCGATTGGCAAGCCAAGCTTCTTGGCTGTTTCCGTGTGGAGCGCCAAAAGCGCAGGAAAGGAGTCGAGCGCGCGAACGTCGCCCTCGGTCAGATATTCGTAGCTATCGGGGCTCTCGCTTGACAAATCCCATTCAAGCGTGCTGTATAAAACGGGGGAAAGCGTCCAGCCCGAGCGCGCCGTGTAGCGATAGGTAGAAATCCCCCACTCCACGAATAAACCGCCGTTTTTTACCTGTATTGCACGCATAAAAATCTCCGTTTCATCGCAAGCATCGTCCGAAGGTGGCTTTCTTTGGGCGCCCTTCGCTTTTTCATCAGTATAGCATAGACAAGTGCAAAAAGCAAGAGCCAAAAAGGGCTTTTCATAAAAAAGAAAGAGCCGCTTCTTCTCAAATCGGCTCTTATTTTTCGCTTATATAAATCAGAATATCTTCAACGCGTGATTCCTTTCACTTTTTTATTGACAAATTCTGCAACCTCGTGCGCTTGTTAAATGGTTTGGTGAAACCAAATGGTTCAAAAAGCTATGGCGCGGCAAGCTTGACCGCATGGTAAAGAACTTGCAGAAAAAGGGTGTGGAAAGCACGCCTTATACGGACAAAAACTGGTAAAAGCAAAGCCCGATTTCCGTTGACAATCGGGCTAAAATTTTGTGCTAAATTTTTGGGTTAAACGTGTACCTTTTTCCTAAAATGACACCTCGGACTCCGATGCATCGGAGTCCGCGGTATTTACGTTCTTAAAGCTCCGCAAAAATCTTTTCCAAGGATACAAGATAAACGGATGCCTTTTTGATAAGAAAGCGCAATGCCGTCATTGCCTTGCCGAGCTTGACCTTGTTCATCGAGAGAACTAACTCGGCGGTGTTGTCCTCTTCAATGTAGCAAAGCTCGATGCTGTGAATATATTCCTCCACCGAGCCTGCCTCGCCCTCGCCCTCAAGACTCGACAGCGTGGCGTCTATGCAGTTGGCTTCCTTGCTCCCCTGGGGATAATCGAAAACCAGCGTCAAAGAAGCATCCTTTTTGTTTGCGTCATACCGCAGCTCCAATAGCCCTGCCTTGCCGAGAAGAGCAGCGCTTCTTTCGCCCAGCTTCTCCGTCACCACACGGACAAAGGAGCTGTCCTTTGCCTTGGCAGAGATGACAGTCGAGCCCGTAAAAAAGTCCATTCCAAGCGATGCCTGGAACATTTCGTGCGCAAGCTTATCTAACCTTGCGGCCTTAGAAAAAAACATAAAAGCCTCCTGAATTTTTGTTACACGGTCATTGTATCATATCTTATACCAAAAAGCAAGGGGGCAGCTAAAAAGTCCCTATGTCTTTGAAAAACCTTATGGCGTAGGTTGCAAGAGCTTGCTGAAACAGAAAAACGGATAAAAAACGCATAAAAAATATAAAAAGGGCTTGACATTTCATTCTCTTATGTGTTATAATACTTGCGTTGTGAGCCGGAATGATGGAATCGGCAGACGTGCTGGACTCAAAATCCAGTCCTAGCGATAGGGTGCGGGTTCAAGTCCCGCTTCCGGCACCAAAAAAAGAAGCACCCCTTTTGGGGTGCTTCTTTTTTTCGTACAGAGCAATAGACGTGAACCCTGTTCGTTCCTTTGGAACGAACGGACTTTGCGTAGAAAAAACTCATTGTTGTACGTAGCTTTCGCAAAGTCATTTTAAGCTCCCGCTTCCGACACCATTTAAAGCCCGAATTGAACCAACGTTCAATTCGGGCTTTTTCTTTTTCTTCAAGTAAGAAAAAAATTCAAAAAAAGCGGAAAAGTTTTGCGAAATCCCTTGCAGAAAAGAGGAAAATGCAGTATAATATAAGATGAAATATTTTTAGCATTTTTCACGTTGCATAAACGAAAATGTAAAAGAAAAGGTGATAACAAAATGGAAGATAATAACGTAAAAAAAGGCGGTATCTCCGTCGAGACAGAGCATATTTTCCCCATTATCAAAAAGTGGCTTTATTCCGAGAAGGAAATTTTCCTTCGTGAAATCGTTTCCAACGCGTCGGATGCCATTACCAAATTAAAGCGCTTGGAGTCCTTGGGCAAATACGAGGGAAGTGAAGAGCCCTATCGCATTGACGTTTCCTTCAACAAGACCGAAAAGACCCTGACCGTTTCGGATAACGGCATCGGTATGTCCGAAGAGGAGGTTGAAAAATACCTTTGCAGCATGGCCCTTTCGGGCGCGATGGACTTTATCCGCGAATACGAGGGCGAAAACGAAGAGGGCAAGGGCGGCATTATCGGTCACTTTGGCCTTGGCTTCTATTCCGCCTTTATGGTGGCTGATACCGTTGAGGTGTTTACCAAGTCTTATCTTGGCGCGCCTGCCGTTTGCTTCACCTGCAAGGAGGACGGAAGCTATACCATCTCTGCGGCCGAGGAAAAGGGCCGCGGTACCTCCGTTGTGATGCACATCAACGAGGACGGCGAGGAATTCCTTTTTGAAGGCAAGCTTGCCGAGGTTTTGCGCCGCTATTGCGCCTTTATGCCCGTTGAAATCTACTTGACGGACGAGGAAAAAGATGCCACCGAGGACGAAAGCACCGAGAATACCGAGGAAAAGAAGGCTTCTCCCATCAATGACACCGAGCCTCTTTGGCAAAAAAATGCCTCGGATTGCACCGAGGAGGAATACAAGGCGTTTTATCAGAAGGCCTTTGCCGACTATAAGGAGCCGCTTTTCCATATGCACCTGAATGCAGACTATCCCTTAAACTTCAAGGGCATTTTGTATTTCCCGAAAATTCAGGAAAATTACGAAAATCTGGAAGGAAAGATACAGCTTTACTATAACCAAGTTTTCGTTGCCGATAACATTAAAGAGGTTATTCCCGAATATCTTTTAATGCTCAGAGGCGTTTTGGATTGCCCCGAGCTGCCCTTGAACGTTTCGCGCAGCTATTTGCAGAACAGTGCCTACGTTTCCAAGGTTTCGCAGTATATCGTCAAGAAGGTTGCCGATAAGCTGACGGCTATGTTCCGCAACGAGCGCGAAAAATACGAGGGGCTTTGGGAGGATATCCGCACCTTCGTGGAATACGGCGCCATTTGCGATAAGAAGTTTTACGACAGAGTGAAGGAGGCCTTCCTCTTCGTTAAGACGGATGGAACGAAAATCACGCTGGAGGACGCCGTCTCGGCGGCAGGCGAGAGCAAAACGGTGTATTACACCTCCTCTCCCGAGCAGCAGGCGCAATACGTTGCCATGTATGAAGCCAAGGGCATTCCCGTTATCGTGATGTCCAAGATGCTGGATGACCGCTTTATGCAGGTCTTAGAGCAGAATCACGGTGCGGTGAAGTTCGTTCGTGTGGATGCAGGAACGGATGCCTTGCGCGAGGGGGACGCCGAGGAAAAGAACGAGGCGCTTTCCGCCTTGTTTGAGGCCTTTTCCACCGAAAAACAAAAGCTTTCCGTCAGACAGGAGCGCCTTGCTGACCCCACGGTGCCCGCGATACTGACCGTTTCGGAGGAAGCGCGGCGTATGGAGGAAATGATGAAGATGTACGCCCCCGATATGCCCGCAATGCCGACGGAGGCAACACTCATTCTCAATCTCGCAAGTCCCATCGTTACCCGATTGGCCGACGGTGGCTACGGTGATAAGGCGAATGCTGTTGCCAAATACGTTTATTCCTTGGCCCTTCTTTCTCAAAGACCTCTTTCTGCCGAGGAAATGAAGAGCTTTTTGCAGGACGGCTACCAATTGCTCTCGGAGCTTGCCTGATGACAGAGGCAGAAATTTTGGCCAAAAACGCGCGTCGCGCGGTAAAAGCAGGCTTGCGCGAGGCTGAGCATCGCTTTTTGCAGTTAGCGGATTTGGCAGAGTATTGCCTTTCTCGTCTTTCTGCGAAGAAAAGAACCCTCTCGGCTACGGCGGTGCTTGCGGAGCTTCGCGCCGCTATTGCGGCAAGCATGGACGTGCTAAAGGAAAAAGAAGAACAGCAGACAGAGGATTTGCACCTTTTCTATAAAGGACTTTTCTCGGTCGATACGGCCGTTTTTTGTCGCATTCTTGCCGAACGGCTGGCGGCAAGCCCCGCCTATGCGGGTATGTGGCAGAGCAAAAGGGCAGTCGGTGATACGGTTTGCTACGTAAAAACGGCGCAGGCCGAAAAGGCCTTTTCTCTCTTTGCCAAGGAGCGCCCCAACGCGCGCGTCTTTTATATCAGCAACGCTGAGGAGGGCTTCTCCGCGGTAGACGGTATGCGCGCCGATTACACCATTATGCCGTATGAAACGGCAGACGGCGTTCGCCTTTTGCAAACCGAGCGCTTGGCCGAGCGGTACGATTTGCGTCTCGCCGCCGTTTTCTGTGTGACGGATGCGACAATGGATGAGCGCGTCTTATACGCCCTTTATGCCAAGGAGGCCGCACCCTTCGCTTTGGCGGCCAAAAGCGCGGCAGAGCTGACGCTGGCGGGCGGAGAAGAGCTGATAGAACGGGCGAGTGCCATTCTTTCAGTCTTTCCCTATCTTCTTGTTTCGCCCAAGCGATTTTACTGCGTGCCTGATAGCCATGGGCGAATGCGCGCTCGCTTTTCGCTGGAGGGTGAAGACTACGGTGCGCTTCGGCTTTTTCTTTCTCTCTTTTGCACAGAGGAGGCAAAGCTTGACGTTTTTTCTATTCTCATTTAACGGAGACAATAAAGAAAGGTATAAATGCAAAATGAAAAAGAAGCATATTGAATACATAACGCGAGGCACCTGTGCCAGATTGATTCGCGTCACCTTAACGGAGGAGAACGTAATAGAAAACGTGGCCTTCGTGTCGGGTTGCGCAGGAAACACCAAGGGCGTTGCCGCCTTGGTTGTCGGTATGACGGCAAAGGAGGCAATTGACCGTTTGAGTGGCATTCGTTGCGGTATGAAGAATACCTCCTGCCCTGATCAGCTTGCCAAGGCGCTGGAGCTTTGTGTCAATGAAGAGGCCGTAGAGGAATAAATCGGAAGGGAGACGAACAGGATGAGTCACGCGCAAAACGAATTTAACAGATGGCTGGCCTACCCGCAGCTTTCTGAGGAGCTTCGCCTTGAAATGCTTGCTATTGCGGACAACGCCGAGGAAATTGAGCTTCGCTTTGGCACGAGCATGAGCTTCGGCACGGCAGGTCTTCGCTCCACGATGAATGCAGGCCCTGCTTGTATGAACGTCTATACGGTTGCCCAAGCTACACAGGGAATTGCGGCCCTGCTTTTGCAGGAAAACGGTAAGGACAGAGGCGTTGCCATTGCCTACGACAGCCGCTTGCACGCAAGAGAGTTTGCCGAGACGGCCGCCGAGGTTCTGACGGCAAACGGCATTCGTGTGTATATTTTTGACGATATTCGCCCCACCCCCACTCTTTCCTTCGCGGTGCGTGAGCTTCACTGTATGGCGGGCATTAACATCACTGCCTCTCATAATCCGAAGGAATACAACGGCTACAAGGCCTATTGGGAGGACGGCGCGCAGATTTCGCCCGAGCAGACCAAGGTTGTTGCCGCCGCCATTGCTAAAATTGACGTGCTGGGCGGTGCCAAGCGCACCTCTCTTGCCGAGGCCGAGAAGGCGGGGCTTTTAACCTGGCTTGGCAAGGACTTTGACGAGGTGTATCTCTCGGCCGTTTTAAAGACCTCTATCAACCCCGCCTTGATTACCGAGGTAGCAGACGAATTGAAAATCGTTTACACGCCCTTGCACGGTACGGGTTACCGCTTGGCGCCTGAAATTCTGCGCCGCGTTGGCCTTCGCCATCTTTTTACCGTTCCCGAGCAAATGGTGCCAAACGGCAATTTTCCGACCGTTCCCAAGCCCAATCCCGAATATGCAGAGGTGTTTGCCTTGGGTATTGAAATCGCCGAGCGGGAGGGAAGCGACCTTGTTATCGCAACCGATCCAGACGCAGACAGAATCGGCGTTATGAGTCGCACGAAGGACGGAAGCTTTGCCACCATCACGGGCAACCAGTTGGGCCCGCTCCTTTTGGATTACGTTATCGCGGCGCGCCGCGCAAACGGAACGCTCGGCAAAAACGATTATGCCGTAAAATCCTTTGTTTCGACTGATTTGGCCATGAAGATTGCCGAGGCAAACGGCATTACGATGTACGACGTATTTACGGGCTTTAAGTTTATCGGCGAGATTATCAAGAACTACGAAACCGAAAAGCGAGACGGCGATTTCCTTTGCGGCTTTGAGGAAAGCTACGGCTACCTCTTCGGTACCTATGCGCGCGATAAGGACGCCATTGGCGCTCTGCTTATGATTGTGGAAATGACGGCCTATTATCGCCAAAAGGGAATGACGCTTTCGGACGCGCTTTTCTCGCTTTACGAGAAATACGGCTATTATCGCGAGGGCGTTCTTGATCTCTATATGACAGGGCTTGACGGTATTGAGCGCCGCCGCAAAATTATGGAAAAAATGAGAAGCGAGGCGCCCCTTTCCTTCGGCGGCGTCAAGGTTCTTTCCGTGACCGACCATTTGGCGCAGAAAACGCGCTCTCTGGCGGACGGAACGGTTAAGGACACGGGGCTCGGTGTCTCGGACGCTATGTATTTCGTGATGGAAAACGGCGACAAGGTTGTCGTCCGTCCCTCCGGCACGGAGCCGAAAATCAAGTTCTATTTCCTTTGCCACGGAGACGATAAGGAGAGCCTTTCGCTCCAGATTCAAAAATACAATGAGGACGTAAAAAATATGCTTGGCTGATAAGGCGGGCGGAAAAAGGGATAAAACAGTGACCGAAAAGCAAAAAAGAACAAGAAATTTTTCTATTATTGCACATATTGACCATGGCAAGTCTACCTTGGCTGACCGTATTCTTGAGGCAACCCAGACGGTTGCCGCCAGAGATATGGAGGCGCGTCTTTTGGACAATATGGATTTGGAGCGTGAGCGCGGCATCACCATCAAGGCGCGCGCGGTGCGCTTGACCTACAAGACGGAAGATGGAGAATATTATCTCAATCTGATTGATACCCCCGGCCACGTTGACTTTGGCTATGAGGTTTCCCGTTCTCTGAGCGCCTGCGAGGGCGCGCTTCTGGTGGTGGATGCCACGCAGGGCGTGGAAGCGCAGACGCTGGCGAACGCCTATCTTGCCGTGGATAACGATTTGGAAATCATTCCCGTTATCAACAAAATCGACCTGCCAAGTGCCGACATTGAGCGCTGTCGGCATGAAATTGAGGATATTGTGGGTGTTCCTGCCGAGGATTGTCCTGCGGTTTCTGCCAAAACAGGCCAGAATATCGAGGACGTTTTGGAGGCAATCGTTTTGGGCGTGCCCGCACCGAAGGGTGACGTAAACGCCCCCTTGAAGTGCCTCATTTTTGATTCCTATTACGATAGTTATCTTGGCGTCGTGGTTAATATCCGCGTGGTTGACGGCGTCTTGAAGGCGGGCACGCAGGTGCGCTTGATGAGCACGGGCGCCGTTTTTGAGGTGACCGAGGTTGGCACGATGGAGCCCTTCGGCTTGCAAAAGACGGAGGAGCTTGCCGCAGGCGACGTTGGCTATTTCACGGCCAGCATCAAGTCTGTTGGCGACACGCAGGTTGGCGACACGGTGACAACCGCCGAAAACGGCACGGACGAATCCCTGCCCGGCTTCCGCAAGGCACAGCCGATGGTGTATGCAGGTATTTATCCTCCCGACGGCGCCAAATATACCGATTTGCGCGAGGCGCTTGAAAAGCTTCAATTAAACGATGCGGCGCTCTCCTTTGAGCCCGAAACCTCTATAGCGCTTGGCTTTGGCTTCCGTTGCGGCTTCTTGGGGCTTTTGCACATGGAGGTTATCGAGGAAAGACTTGAAAGAGAGTTTGGCCTTGACCTTATTACCACCGCGCCGAGCGTAATTTACAAGATTCAGAAGAGAAACGGGGAAGTGGTGTTTGTCGATAACCCCACCAACTATCCCTCCCCCGATGAGATTGAAACGGCGTACGAGCCCGTTGTCAAGGCGAGCATCATCACGCCCTCTGCCTATCTTGGCGGCATTATGGATTTGTGCAAGGAGCGCCGCGGTGTGTTCATTGATATGAAATACATTGATACCGAGCGCGTTGAGCTGCATTATATTCTGCCCTTAAACGAGATTATATACGACTTCTTTGACGCTTTGAAGAGCAGAAGCAAGGGCTATGCCTCCTTGGACTATGAATTTGCCGACTATAAGCCAAGCAAGCTTGTGAAGCTTGACTTCCTTTTGAACGGCGATCAGGTGGATGCCTTGTCCTTCATCGTCTTTGAGGAAAGCGCCTATGCGCGCGCGCGCAAAATCACCGAGCGCTTGAAGGAAAATATCCCCCGTCAGATGTTTGAAATTCCCATTCAGGCGGCCATTGGCACCAAGATTATCGCCAGAGAGACGGTAAAGGCTATGCGTAAGGACGTTTTGGCCAAGTGCTACGGCGGCGACATTACCCGTAAAAAGAAGCTGCTTGAAAAGCAAAAGGAAGGAAAGAAAAAGATGCGCCGCCTTGGTAGCGTTGAGGTTTCTCCCGAGGCCTTTATGGCGGTTCTTAAGCTTGACGATGAATAATAACGCGATAGGGCTGTATATTCATCTGCCCTTTTGTATCCGCAAATGCGGCTACTGTGATTTTTGCTCCCTGCCTTCCGTCAGCGAGGAGGCAATGGCAAGCTACGTTGCGGCTCTGCGGAAGGAAATGGCGCATTATGCGCCGCTTGTGAAGGATAAAAGGGTTGACACCCTCTTTTTCGGCGGCGGAACGCCAACTCTCTTGCCGCTTTCCCTGATGCAAGAGCTTTTTTCCGATATTTACCGACTTTTTTCGGTCGATAAGGATGCGGAAATCACGGTGGAGGCCAATCCCGCCTCGGCGGATAGGGAAAAGCTTGCGGGGCTTTGCGCCTTGGGGGTAAATCGACTGAGCATTGGTGTGCAGAGCTTTTCGGATGGCGAGCTTGCGCTTTTGGGGCGCGTGCATTCCGCCAAGGATGCGCTTGATTTTTATGCTGATGCAAGAGCGGTCGGCTTTTCAAGCATCAACCTTGATTTGATGTACGCTATCCCCTCGCAAACCGCCGAAAGCTTTAAGGAAACGCTGCAAACAGCTCTCTCCCTTGCGCCTGAGCATTTATCGGTATATAGCCTCATTGTAGAGGAGGGAACGCCCTTTTACGAAAAGGGGGCAAGCCTTTCGCTTCCCGACGAGGAAGAGGAGGAGGCTATGCGCCTTTTGCTTCTGCGCGAAACGGCTAATGCGGGCTACGAGCGGTACGAAATCAGCAATTTTGCGAAAAACGGCTACGCCTGCCGGCACAACCTGCATTATTGGAGAAACGAGGAGTACCTCGGATTTGGCCTTGCGGCCTATTCCTATTTTGGCGGCGTCCGATACGGAAACGGAAGAGATATGCAGGCGTATCTGCAAGCGCCGACGGGCGTCGTTTCGGAGCGCGAGGTGCTTTCAGCAGAGGATAAAGCCTACGAATACGTGATGACCCGTCTTCGCTTACGCGAGGGCTTCTCACTTGCAGAGTATAGGTGTCGCTTCGGCGTTGACTTTATGGAACAAAACGGTGCGCAGGCATCTGAATATCTGGCGGCCGATTTGATGAAAAATGAAAACGGCAGAATTTTCCTAACGGATAAAGGGATGAATCTTTCCAATTCCATTCTTGTTTCATTCCTGCCGTAAGGGTAAGAATTTCATGAAAGGGAGTTGACAATCAGGCCCCTGTTTGCTATAATAGATGTGGACAAAAAAAGCAAAAAACAAGGTGTTTTCCGTGAAAACACTCTTTTGATTGTAAAACTTGAAAAAAGAACGGAGAAACTGTGATGGCAGAGGATAAAACCAAAGTAAATGAAGATGATATGTATAAGGGTGGAATTTACCCCTTGACCGATTTGGAAACGGGTGAGCAGGTAAACTTCAGATTTTTGGCGCAGGCCGATTTGGATGGAAATACCTATTACGCCTTTGTTCCCGTTGAGGAAGAGGAGGCCGAGGAGCAGCAGTTTGTTATCCTTAAGGTGCTTTCCACTAATGGAGACGACGTTGATCTCGTTGACATTGAGAGCGACGAGGAGTTTGACCGCGTGGCTGACTATTTTGAGGACGAATATTTCTCCAACATCGATTATGATGAGGATGAGGACGGAGAAGAGAGCGCCGAGTAAGGCAAAAACAAGAAAACAAATCCTGCTTAGTGCGTGATAGGGCATATTTGGGCCTACACTTATAAAAATGGAGCTCGCATTCTTCATTGGTGTGCAGACCTCCCGTATCCTTGCCTGTCTTTGACCGCAACGGTACGGACGCTGGGAGCAGAAAAGATGAGAGAGAGCACCACCCTGGACGTCAGGGCTAAAAGCTTGCTCTACACGGCTCGGCGGGAGATTTTTTAGAAGATTAACTGCAAAAAGCCACCCAAAAGGGTGGCTTTTATCTTTGGAGCAGATGACGGGAATCTGAACCCACAGGTTGCGCCAATATCATCAGATTTTGGGCAATCATCGTTGCGCAACCTTTCGTCATCTTCCTCCGCTCCGCTTTGGAAGATGAGGGGTTCGATTCTTCTAACCTTTTTAAAGATAAAAGCCACCCAAAAGGGTGGCTTTTATCTTTGGAGCAGATGACGGGAATCTGAACCCACAGGTTGCGCCAATATCATCAGATTTTGTGCA
>JBGVMO010000114.1:0-2014 GCA_045124835.1 Eubacteriales bacterium | reverse complement strand
AAGGTTTTGAACGGTCTTTTTGCGCTTTTGCTCATCGGCTCAGGGGGATATCTTCTTGTGACGGAGCTGTTTTTTTAGGAGAGCGATATGGGGATTTTGAATGTTGCCGTTGCCTTTTTGCTTGCCATTTTAGCAGGTCTTGGCGTTGGAAGTGGCGGTCTTTATGTGATTTTTCTCAGCGAGGTATTGGGGATTTCCCATCATATTGCAACGAGCGCAAACCTTCTCTTTTTTGTTGCGGCGATGCTTTCTGCCGTGGTCTTGCACATACGAAAAGGGCGCTTAGATTACCCTTTTCTCTTGCAGATCATTTTGTTCGGCGCCCCCGGCGCCTATCTTGGCGCCTTACTTGCGGGGCTTCTTCCAGCAAGCGTCCTTCGCATTGTTCTCGGCATTTTTTTGATCCTCTCGGGAGTTTTGTCGATATGTGGAAAACAACGGGCGAAGAGTGAGGAGAAATAAAAAATCCCACGCTGTTTGCGTGGGATTTTTTAAAATTTTAAAAGCAAGGTTTTATATTTTGAATATCTTTTGTGACCACATCATTACGAAACACATCATTTGCACGAAGTGCAACATCTTTCATTTGTGCCGCATGGGCGGCAATGAAGTTGAGCCAAGGCTCAAATGATGTTGCGTGTGCCACGCAAATGATGTTAGTGCCTACGAGTTCGCTTTGCGAACTCCGGCACAAATGAAAAATCCGAAAGCCATTGCTTTCGGATTTTTGGCTGGGATGGCTGGGTTCGAACCAGCGAATGCAGGAGTCAAAGTCCTGTGCCTTACCACTTGGCGACATCCCATTATGAAATTGGCGAGAGAAAACTTTCTCTCGAACAAGCAACATTGTAACACAGATTTTGCCTTTTGTCAACAGATAAATGAAAAAAAGAGGATAAAGGCAAATTTCATCTTAAAATCCACAAATTTCCCCTTCTAAAATTCTCAAAGGGCACTTGACAAAGCCTTCTTTGCGTGTTATAATCAAATCAAGGTAACAAGCCTTACACTACTGATAATAATACGCTCGTATAACTGACGGAATTTGCGGAGCACCGCAAGGGAATACGGGTGTTGGGTCTCATATGAGACGTTTATGCCGACCGTCTGGGCAAATCGAGCTTTTGGGATCGATTTGCCCTTTTATTTTTACTTAAAAATCAATCAAGGAGGATTGAAAATGGAACACGCGAATTGGCATGGCTTTAACGAGGGCGCATGGCAGAATGAAATAAACGTTCGCGATTTTATTCAATGCAACTATACCCCTTACGAGGGAGACCAGAGCTTTCTTGTAGGCGCAACGCCCCGTACCAATGCGCTGATGAAAAAGCTCCAAACCCTTTTCACCATTGAGCGACAGTTCGGTGGAGTTTTGGATATTGACACCTCTACCGTTTCTTCGCTGACAAGCTATTCCCCCGGATATCTGGACAAGGACAACGAAATCATCGTTGGCCTTCAAACCAACCGTCCGCTGAAACGCGGCGTTAACCCCTTCGGCGGTATGAGAATGGTTCGCCAGGCCTGCGAAGCATACGGCTACAAGCTCAGCTCCAAGGTGGAAGAGGAATTTCGCTTCCGCACCACCCATAACGATGGCGTTTTCCGCGCCTACACCGACGAGATGAGAGCGGCACGCAGATGCCATATTATCACGGGCCTTCCCGACGCATACGGAAGAGGACGCATTATCGGCGACTATCGCCGCGTTGCTCTGTACGGCGTTGACCATCTGATTGCCGAAAAGAAGAAGGACAAGGCCGCTGTTGGCGAAAAAAACTTTGATGCGGAAAACGTGCGCTGCACGGAAGAGCTGCACCAGCAGATCATCTTCCTTGGCTATATGAAGGAAATGGCGGCTATGTACGGCTTTGACATTGGCCAGCCTGCCGCAAATGCAAGAGAGGCCATTCAATGGACTTATTTTGCCTACCTTGCAGCCATCAAGGAGCAAAACGGCGCGGCTATGTCCTTGGGACGTGTCAGCACCTTCTTTGATATTTACATTGAG
>JBGVMO010000113.1:0-4881 GCA_045124835.1 Eubacteriales bacterium | reverse complement strand
CCAAAGGAGTGACCGGTCGCAGGAATGGTTTCGGTCTCCTGCTCAAGGCAAGAGCAGCGTCTGACCTTGGTGCCTTCCTCCAGGCAAGAGGCTTCTTTCGTGGTCTCCCATTCGCCATAGGCGTGGGTGTGAGGGGTGTTGTCGCCTCCAGGGATATCTCCGGTGTTTCCACCATTGTCCCCCCCATCGCACGCCGCAAAAGCAAAAACAAAGGTTAAAATCAAAGCGAGGGTTGAAATCAGCTTTTTCATTTTTTTACTCCTTGTTCATTTGATCTTAATTTATTGTAATAGTTATGCAAAGCGATGATTTCATTTTTTGGTGCCTTGAGAGCATCACAAAAACAAAAAGTGCGACAGCCGAGGCTGTCGCACAAAAAACGCAAACCCCGATTGTCGCCAAACAAAACTGCCAAGGGGGAACAAAAATGCCCGTCCATCGCATTGGGAATTTGCATTTTTATCAAATTCTTGACGATAGACAAAGCAAAAAATCACTCTGAAAAAATCAGGGCGCTATTCTTGCGAAAATATGCAGTTTTGTTTGGCAAGGATAGTATAGCACACTTTCCTTTTTTCGTCAACAGTTTTTTTAATAGGAGGAAATTTGCACTTTCGGGCTTTTTGGGTTGACTTTGGCAAGGGGGGTATGGTATACTTTGGATAGGCGGCGAGATGCCGCCAAAGGAAAGGAAGATGCTTATGAAGCCCATCAAGCGCGCCGTGCATTTCGATTTTCACACGATGCCCGGCATTGACAATTTCGGAGAGAATTTTGACGCGGAGGTCTTTGCCGAGCAGTTGGCAAGGGCGCACGTGGAATACGTGAATATGTTTGGCCAATGCAACATTGGCTTTTGCTACTACGACACCAAGGCGGGCATTCGCTACCCTTATATGAAGGGGGATATGCTCCGCGAGGTTGTAGAGGCCTGCCGCAAGAGAGGCATTGGTGTTTCGGGATATTTAAACGTGGGGCTGAACCACGAGCAAGCCATTCGCCATCCCGAATGGCTGCAAATGAACAAGGACGGACAAATTTACAATCTCAAGGGCGGCGGCGGAAACTTTTTCCGCACGATGTGCTACAACACGGGCTATAAGGATTTCGTGATTTCGATCATCAAGGAAATGCTTGACACGGGCGTTGACGGCATTTTCTGCGACTGTATGCTGCTTCGCCCCTGCTACTGCATGAACTGCACCAAGGATATGCTGGCAAGGGGAATTGACATCAACAGCCACGAGGCCGTAACTGCCTTCTCCAACGAGGTAAGAATGGAGATGTGCCGCGCGATTCGCGCCGCCATTCCCGATGACAAGCGCCTGTTCCTCAACGGGCTTCCCTCTCATACGGTGACGGGGCTCAACAGCCATATGGAAATTGAATGCTTGCCTGCGGCTTGGTCCTACGATTACTTTACGATGCACGCCTCCCTGACGAGAACGCTTTACGACAACGTGGTATATATGAACGGCCGCTTCCAGACCTCTTGGGGCGATTTCGGCGGCTACAAGGGTAAGGCGGCGATTGAAAACGATTTCTTTGACGCCTTGACGCAGGGCGTTTCCACCTCGCTTGGCGACCATTTGCACCCTGCTGAAAACGCCACCACGGACGTTTACCGCGACTTAGGCGAGATTTACGAAAAAATCATGGCCTACGAGGCTTGGACGGACGGGGCAAAATACGTTCCCGAGATGGCCGTTTTGATGAACAGCACCTATCTTGGCGCGGCGCATCAGGGCGCGGCCAGAATGCTCTCGGAGTTAAAATACGCCTTTGACATTGTGCGCGCCGAGAACGATTTTTCGGGCTACAAACTTTTGATTCTGCCCGACGATATTGCCGTTGACGAGGCGCTTGGCGCAAAGCTTTCGGCCTTTTTGGCCAAGGGCGGCAAAATTCTCTCGACGGGCACCTCCGCCCTGACGCCCGACAAGAGCGGCTTTGCCCTTCCCGAATGGGATTTTGAATTCTTGGGGCTTGACGAATCGAACACCACCTATTTTTCCTTGGAAGAAACACCCGACGGGATAGCCGAGATGCCCTATTCCACTTATACCTCGGGTATTCGCATGGCGGCAAAGACAGGAAATCGCGTTTTCGCCTCCTCGGTGGCTTCTTATTTCAAGAACACGGATTGGGATGGCTTGCACTACTATTTCTACACGCCGCCCAAGGAAAAGGACGGCGGTGCCGCTGTTCTGATGAACGCAAGCGGCAACGTGGCGCACGTTTCTTTCCCCATTTTCTCGGCCTATTTCAAGTCCTTTGCCTCCGTTTTCAAGAGTGTGCTTGACACGCTTCTCTCCGAGATGGTGGAAAAGCGCTTGCTTTTGGCCAAGGCACTTCCCAGCACCGCCCGCGCAACCGTCACACGCACGAAGGACTATTCCCTTTTGCACGTGAAGGTGACCTATCCTGAAATTCGCGGAAAATTCGGCATTATTGAGGAGCACAACGTTTTGCCCGCAGGCAAGACGGTTGGCGTTCTTGGCGAATACAAGGAGGCCTATTTGCTCCCCGAAAAGACCCCCGTTCCCTTCTCCGTCAAGGACGGCTACACCCACCTGACGCTTCCCGAAATTACGGGCTACGCCATGTTTTTACTGAAATAAAAAAGAGGCACGGTATTCCGCAGAAGCGGAATACCGTGCTTTTCATTTGCGCTTTCCTATTAAAGTTATTCGGCGAAATCCTGCGGATAACGCTTTTTGAGATAGGTGCGAAGCACCTTAACGGCAAAGGCGCCCGTTTCGATGGCCATTTCCTTTTCGCCGTATGCGGCAGTCACGATTTCCATATTGTAAACGCCCGAATAGCCGATTTCGTCCAAGGCGTTAAAGAGGTCTGCCCAGTCAATCGTTCCCGTGAAGGGGATTTTATGCTGGTCGGTGAAGGTATCGTTGTCGTTGAGGTGCAGACAAACGATGTTGCCGCCCATCATACGAACGGCCTTGGGAGGCTTGGGGTTATCGTAGAAGCGGGTTGCCTTGTTGGTATGACCGGGGTCAAGGCACATTTTGAAATACTTGGCGTTATCGCCAACGGCGACAATGCGGTTGTAGGTCATAATGAACTCATCCGTGCTACCGAAGAAGTCACAGCACTTCTGGGGCGGCGCGTCACCCAAGGTTTCGTTGGCCACGATAACGCCGAACTCCTTGGCGTATACCAAAATCTTGTTGTAGATTTCAAAGCTCATATCGTGCATAAACTTGGGGTCAACGTCGGGCGTGCCCATACCGCAGGTGGAAATATCGTGCATAACGGTATAAGGGGCGCCGAGAAGCTTGGTTGCATAGCAGTCAAGGCGAGCGTTGACAAAGACGTTGGCATTAAATTCGTCCTTATCCTTTAAGTAGGTGGTGAGACGGCCGTGCGTCTGGCAGACCTCAATGCCAAGCTCATCTGCTCTGTTCTTCAGGGCGGTAAAGTAGGCAACGAACTCCTCCTCGCTCTTGGCGTAGATAGAATCGGGGTTGGCAACGTCATAAAGATTGGTGGAGAGGTCAAAGTCCACGGCATCTGCGCCGATTTCCTTGGCGATTTCAATCGCTCTCATATCTCCATAGGCTCTCTGATAATATCCAATAGCAATACCGACTTTTCTTTTCATAACGGTTTCCTTTCCTTTGAAAACGGTTGCGTGATTTTGAAGGTTTCCCTTTCTTTTCCATTCTAACACACTTTTTAGGGCTTTTCAAGCCTTTTTGCCCATTTTTTCCTGCTTTTTCGGGAAGATTTTGCCTTTTCGATTTTTTCTGAAAAAACTTTCCCAAACCCCTTGCATTTTGCATTTTTTTGTGCTATACTATTCAAGTCACATAGGGGTGTAGTTCAGTTGGTAGAACGGCAGTCTCCAAAACTGCATGTCCAGAGTTCGAGTCTTTGCGCCCCTGCCAAGAAAAAAGCCAAGTCGTAAGACTTGGCTTTTTTCAACTAAATCCGCCGTTGGCGGAAGAAATCCACCTCCGGTGGATGAAATCGCTTCGCGATGAAATCTGCCTTGCGGCAGGAGTTAGAGGCGGATTTAATTTCATCTGAGGCGGCACGCCGAAGATTTCATCCGAGCTTGCTCGGATTTCATCGTGCGCAGCACGATTTCATTGACTATTTTGAAATTTTATGCTATAATAAGCGAAAGAGGTGATAACTATGGCAGAAAACAAACTTGCAGATATGTCAACCGAATTTGCGGTTAAAGTATTGAATTTGACAGACGGCATTAAAGGCCATTATTCTTTAGCCAATCAACTTGAAAGAAGCGGTACAAGTATCGGCGCAAATATCAGAGAGGCAAAATATGCTCATAGCAAAGCGGATTTCGTTGCTAAGTTGCAAATTTCTCTCAAAGAGTGTTATGAAACAGAGTATTGGATCGAGATTGCACAAAAAGCAAATATCATTTCAGAAGAGATTGCGAAAAATATTCTGCACGATTGCGGTTCTATCCGCAGAATGTTGATCGCCTCGATCAACACGGCAAAGGAGAACAAATGAAGAAACTTTTGAATTTTGTTGGCAATATTCTTTATGTTTGTATGATAATATGGGACATAATAGAATTTTTAGCCCTTCCTGCCATCTTTCTTGTAATTGGATTATTAAATTCTTTTCCGTGGCAATACTATGTGATTTCAATCGGCGGATATTTTGCTCTATTCATTATATTGGAAATTATATTGCACTTCATATTCAAGGCTTTGGATAAAAAATATACGCCTCTCATAGAAAGAAAACTCGAAAAATACTTTAATAAAAATTCCAATAAAGATTGATATTACATAGATTTCGTTTACCGGCATAGTTGGAAAATCTCTTTTGGGAGATTTTCGCAACTCATCATCGCCAAGGGGTAAGTCTATCCGCTGACTT
>JBGVMO010000112.1:0-13195 GCA_045124835.1 Eubacteriales bacterium | reverse complement strand
TGTGTTAAATAGGTGAGAAGAGCTGTCGCGCTGTTCGCGCGCCAGAGAGCACGGCGAAGCGTGCTCTTGCTCTCAGTTCATCGCAATTTGAAAAATTGCGATGAACGAAGCTCGTTCAACGAAAACCTTGTTGTTTTCGTTGAAGGCAAGAAGAGCTGGCTCACTATTCGTGAGCCAACGAAAAGAGCCGAGAAATCGGCTCTTTTTCTGCTCTTGTGTTCCTTCAAAAGCTTTGTTGCTTTTGAAGAAGGTGGGTAGGGCGCGCTGTTCGCGCGCCAAGTGTTAGTTTATGGCAAGAGCTGGCGCGCTGCTTTCGCGCGCCACCAGAGCACGGCGAAGCGTGCTCTTGCTCTTGTGTTAAATAGGTGAGAAGAGCTGTCGCGCTGTTCGCGCGCCTGAGAGCAGGGCTTGTGCCCTGCTCTTGCTCTTGTGTTCCTTCAAAAGCTTTGTTGCTTTTGAAGAAGGTGAGAAGAGCTGTCGCACTGTTCGTGCGCCACCGAAAAGAGCCGAGAAAAGCGCTCTTCTCTTAGGGATTTTTTAGCCAAGATTAAAGACTAACGAAAATTTTCGTTAGTCTTTTCATTTTTTGCTTTGCAATACACACAACTTTGCCTGCAAAGTATAGTGTGCTACACTTTTTAATTTAGAATTCATGCAATTTAATTTTTGCAAGTCCAGCTTCGGAAGTTTCTCTATAAGATGATAAAATATCCTTACCTGTCTCTTTCATTGCAACAACAACATCATCAAATGAAATTTTTCTTGACCCCCATAAAAAACTTGAAAGATTTGCGGCGTTAATTGCTCTCATTGCAGCAACAGCGTTTCTTTCTATGCATGGAATTTGAACAAGACCACAAATAGGATCACACGTAAGACCTAAATGATGCTCAATTGCAATCTCTGCCGCATATTCAATTTTATCAATACTTAAATTTTTAAGTTCTGCCAATGCTGCAGCGGTCATAGCGCAAGCTGTTCCAATCTCTGCTTGACAGCCGCACTCAGCGCCTGATATAGATGCATTTGTTTTAATTAGGTTTCCTATTAAACCAGCCGTTAAAATCGCTTCTATGATTTTTGCATCACTATAATTATGTTTTTTTTGCTGATATAATAACACCGCAGGTAAAACACCAGCAGCACCACAAGTGGGAGCGGTTACAATTGTTTCACCAGAAGCATTTTGTTCTCCTACTGCAAAGGCATAGGCACAGACCAATCTATTTTCTTTAGTTTCGCTTGTTTCATCAATGTGTTCGTTTGCAAAGAGGATTTTTGCTCTCTTTCTAACATTAAGTCCGCCAGGAAGGTAGCCTTCGTCTTGCAATCCCTTTTTTATGGAATTTTTCATTGCATTCCAAATTTGTTTTACGTATTCAACGATATAATTACTCTCTTTTTCTATTACGTATTGATAAAGTTTTAAGTTATTTTCTTTGCAATATTTAGAAATTTCACTAAATTTCGTTTCTTTATATACTATTTTGTGCTCTATTTGTTCACCATTAAAAATTATACTACCTCCACCAATACTTAAAACTTGCACCCTATCGATAATTATATCATTAGCACCTAAAGCATATAACTCCATAGTATTTGGGTGTGGAATATCAGTTTTAATTATATTAAATTCAACCTCACAATGCGTTGGGGATAAAGTTTTTTTAATAACAACGTCTGTACCATGTCCTTTTCCCGTTTTTGCTAAAGAACCAAAAAGAATTGCCTTAAATTTTAGAGCATCCTTATTTCTATCTCTAAATATTTTGCAAGCACGTTCTGGTCCAATAGTATGTGAACTTGATGGTCCTCTTCCGATTTTATACAATTCGATTAGAGAGTTCATCCCTTTAATTTCTTCGTTATTAGTTTTTGAAGAACTTTCATAAAAAAAATCGTTTATAGACACACCAAATATTTTAGATAATAAAGAAAGATTTTTAGCTGTTGGTTTAGTTTCGCCAAGTTCCCATCGCGATACGGCTCTATCGCTAATGCCTAACAATTTCCCAAGTTCTTTTTGAGAAAGATTTTTATTTTTTCTTAAAGTTTTTATCAAATCTACATTAATATAACACATTTCACACCTAAAATTCTTTTTTATATATTATATAACATTTTATTTGAATTATAAAGTTATTTAAAATAATTAAAATATAAAAAACTCAACTGGCAGTTGAGTTTAATTATAAAAGAAATTTTCTTATTAATATTAAAATCCCTAATGGAAGAGCGGCAATCGGCTCTTTTTTTGCTTTTTGTTTTCATGCGTCGTTTTGGCTTTCGCCAAAAGGACAGAGCAGGTTGCAGGCATGCTTACGCCTGCAACCGGTGGCTCACTTTGTGAGCCAGCTCAAAGGCGTCCTTTTGGCTTTCGCCAAAAGGACAGAGCAGGCAGACCGCCGCTTTAGTATTGTGCTTTATGAGGTAGCTCATGCGTCCTTTGGGGTTCGCAAGAAGCACAAAGGACAGAGCAGGAAGCAGACATACTTGTCGTCTGCTTCCGGTGGCTCACTTTGTGAGCCAGCTCGTTTATTCTGTACGCAACGCAACCACAGGGTCCTTCTTGGCGGCGCTGCGCGAGGGGATGATACCGGCAACCAAGGTCAGAAGCACGCTGATGGTGACAAAGAGGAGCGCGGCGGGCAGGGGCAGGATGGCGCTGAGGTTGTTAAGGCCCGTCAAGGCGTGCAGAATGGCGTTGATGGGCAAGCAGAGAAGGTAGGTGATGCCAACGCCGAGCAGACCCGAGGCAAGACCTATCATCACCGTTTCGGCGTTGAAGAGCCCCGAAACGTGCGCCTTGGAGGCGCCAAGGGCGCGCAGGATACCGATTTCCTTAGTGCGCTCCTGTACGGAAATCAGCGTGATAACGCCAATCATAATCGAGGAAACGATGAGAGAGACGGCCACGAAGGCGATAAGCACGTAGGTGATGGCGTTGATAACGGTGGTGATGGAGGACATCATCAGTCCCACGTAATCGGTGTAGGAGATTTTTTGAAGCTCCTCCTTGCCCTCGTTGTAGCTGTTGATAACGGCGGTGATAACGTCCTTGTTTTCAAAGGAGGAGGCAAAGAGATTGACGGTGGAGGGGGAATCCAAATCAATATAGCCTAATTTTTCCAGGTTGTCGTCATAGGTTGACTCGGAGAAAACGGCTACAAGCTCGTAATAGGAGGCAAGCTCATCCTCCGTTTTGGTGGAGAGAAGCCCGTCAAAGAGGGTGGCCTTCTGTGCATCGGGAATGGCTTGCAGTCGCTCGGCAACGCTCTTGGCGTATTCCACCTTGATGCCCTCGCGGACGATGGTGGTGTAGGCGGAGGTGATATCCTCATCCTTCATTTTGGAAAGATAGGCGGTGATTTCATCCGCGCTCATACCCGTTTGGGTGCTGAAAACGGTGGCAAGGGTTGCTTCCATTTCCGCGCGGGTCTTGCCTGCTAACTGCTGGTTGACAAGCGTTTCAAGCAGAGCGTCGGCAGGAACGGACATAATCTTGACGTAGGCCTCGGCCTTGCCTGCCTCGTTCAAGGTTCCTGCGTAGCGAAGCAGGGCCTCCTTTTTCTCGGTGGTGCTCATGCTCTTAGTCGATTCGTGGAAGAGAAGCCCCGTGAAAACGTCAATATCGGGCTTTTCAAGCTGTGCCTTCAGGGCGGCGGATTCCTTGGATTCCTCGGAGATGTGCGCGGTTAAAAGATTGGTGTAGGCGATAGAGCCCGTCAGCATACCTGCAACGGCGTCATCGGCAGGGCGGATGATGCCCGAAACGCGAAGGCTCGTGCCGCCGGCATAAAGCAGGGCGCGCCCCTCGGGCGTTTCGGAAAGGTCGGTGTAGGTGCCGCTTTCCTTATCGTAAACGTAGCAGTCGGAATGCAAAACGAGCTTAAACTCCATTGCGCAGATTTCCTCGTACGTCCAATGCTTGTCGGGCACGGGCGGCTCGGTTTTGTCCTTGGCGGCGTCAAGCAGGGCGCTGATTTCCTCCTTGGATTTCAGGCCGAGCGCGTAAAGCGCCATATCGTCAAGCTCGTTATTTTCGTCAAGAACCAAAACGATTTCGTCAAATTCGTCGGGCCAAGAGCCGTACACAACGTCATACTGCTTATACAGCAGGTCGTTGACGGGAGAGCCCTGCTTACCGGGAAGAAGCTCCTGCCAGAGCTTGAAGGAGGGGGCAAACGGAGAGGACATCGAGGCGGAGGCGCCGCCCATATCCACCATTCCCGACAAATCCATCCCGAAATGCTCAAGAAGGATATCCTGCATCAGCTCGGTCGCGTCCGAGTGGATAACCTGGTCCGCTTCATTCTTGACGTAAATCAAGGGGTCAATGTTGTAGGAATATTGCACGCCGTTGAGGGCCGTGGAGAGAGAGGAGCCCTCCTTTGCCCATTCCGCTTCAATAAATTCCTTGAAGGATTTGAGGTCGTTTTCGTTGGTCTTGGTGTTGTTGAGGGCGGAAACGAGGTTGTAAATCATCGTTTTTTGGTAAACGGCGTCCTTCTCGTGCTGGCCCGACGAGGCGGCAGAGCCTGCGAAGGCAAGCATCAGGGAGCCAAGATCCATGCTCTGCTCCTCAATAGTCAGGGGGTAGGAGGCAAGGGTTTCCTCCTGCACCGAGTTGATGTAGGTCGTCATACCCTGCGAAACGGCGTAAATCAGGGCGATGCCGATGATGCCGATGGAGCCCGCAAAGGCGGTCAGGGCCGTTCTTGCCTTTTTGGTGAAGAGGTTTTTAAGCGAAAGACCAAAGGAGGTCTTGAAGGACATAGAGGGCTTCTTTTCCTTCTTGGCGCGCTCGTTCTTCACGGCGTCCTTTTGTGCCTCGATGGCCTTTTCCTCGGGGGAAAGCGGACGGGTGTCGTCCTTGATGACGCCATCAAGCATCCGAATGATACGGGTGGAATAAAGGTCGGCAAGCTCGGGATTGTGCGTAACCATAATAACGAGGCGGTCTTTGGAAATTTTCTTGAGAATTTCCATAACCTGAATGCCCGTTTCGGTGTCAAGCGCGCCTGTCGGCTCGTCTGCCAGAATGATGTCGGGGTCATTGACCAGGGCGCGCGCGATGGCAACGCGCTGCATCTGACCGCCCGAAAGCGCGCTTGGGCGCTTGCGGATTTGCGACTCAAGGCCAACCTCCTTCAAGGCGGCGATGGCGCGGCGGCGCGCTTCACCCTTGGAAACGCCCGAGAGGGAAAGCGCCAGCTCAACGTTCTGCAAAACCGTCTGGTGCGGAATGAGGTTGTAGCTCTGGAACACAAAGCCGATGGTGTGGTTGCGGTAGGTATCCCAGTCCTTGTCGGAGAAGTCCTTGGTGGAGCGGCCGTTGATAAGAAGGTCGCCCGCAGAGTAGCGGTCAAGACCGCCAACGATATTAAGAAGGGTTGTTTTTCCACAGCCCGAAGGGCCGAGAATGGACACGAAGTCGGCCGTGCGGAAATCGAGCGAAACACCCTTTAAGGCGTGTACGGTTTCTTCACCCGTTACGTAGTCCTTTTTGACGTTTTGTAATGATAGCATAACGAACCTTTCTGCGATGGCGGCGACGAAAGACAGGTCTGCCGCGCAAGGCGTATATTTTTACAAATATATTATAGCACAGATGCATATGAATTTTTGGGTTTTTTTGGTGAATTTTTAAAGAAAATTTCGTGTAAGCGATAAAAATAAGGAAAAGAACTTGCTTTTTTGAATAAAATATGGTATTCTTCAAGAAAAGGCGCTTTCTTTTGCTTCGGCAGACGGCGCAAAAGCAAAGAAGGGCTTGCAAGGTCTTCCAAAAGCGCTTTTGCAAGGAAAGGAAAAAACTATGAAATTCGGTGTCAGCAGTTATAGCTTTTCGGCCTACCAGAAGGCCTCGGGGTGCGACGATTTTGCTCTTTGCGATTTGGCCAAGGAAATTGGCTTTGACGGTATTGAATTTACCGATCTTGACCCTCTTAAAACGGGCTCTTCCACCGAGGAAGAGGCCGCCCTCAAGCTTCGCGAAAAGTGCGAGGCCATCGGGCTTCCCATTTTTGCCTACACCGTTTCCGCCAACTTTCTGAACGGCGATATGGCAGGCATGGAAGCACAAATCTGCCATAAGCTTGATGTAGCGAAGATCCTCGGCGTTCCGCTTCTGCGTCACGATGCCGCTTGGAGCCTGCCGCTCGGTATGAGCTGGGAGATGGGCATTGAGGAAATGGCCCCTGCCATTCGCCGCGTTGCCGCATACGGCGAGAGCCTCGGCATCCGCACCTGTACCGAGAACCACGGTTATCTGTATCAGGCGCCCGAGCGCGTTCTGAAGCTCATTCAGACGGTTGATCACAAGAATTACGGCTGGCTCTTTGATGTTGGCAACTTCACCTGCGCCGATACCAACGCGCTTGTTGCCCTTCCTATGGCTCTGCCCTATGTTTTCCATGTTCACGCCAAGGATATGATCATCAAGGGAACGGACTGCATCCCTCCCTCGGGTATGAATACGGGAACGGGCGTGCAGTACTGGCGCGGCACCATTCTCGGTCACGGTCAGGTTCCCGTTGTGCAGGCCATCAAGGGCTTGCATAAGGGCGGCTACAAGGGCTCTGTTTCTCTCGAATTTGAAGGGCCGGAGGATTGCCTTTCCTCCGTTCGCTACGGGTACGAATATCTTTCCCGTATTGCCGAGAGCCTGTAAGACGGCTTCCAAACGGTTTTTAAAAACATTTACATATAACGGAGGATTTTTCTATGTTGAGAATCGGTATTGTCGGTGCGGGCAACATTTGCGTGAACGCGCATATCCCCGCATACAAGCATTTGGCGGATCGCATCCAAATCGTTGCCGTTGCGGACACCGCGCTTGAAAGAGCCGAGAAGGCGGCCGCTTTGGTTGGCGCAAAGGCGTATTCCTCGGTGGAGGAGCTTTTGGCAAACGAGGAGGTTGACGCGATTGACATCTGCGCTTGGAACGGCGCGCACGCGCCCATCGCCATTGCCGCTGCCCGTGCAGGCAAGCACATTTTGTGCGAAAAGCCTATGGCGGACTCCTTAGAGAACGCCAAGAAAATGATGGAGGAAATCGAGAAGGCAGGCGTTGTCTTTATGCTGGCCGTTGTTACCCGTTATTCCCCCGAGGCAAGATTTGCCCATATGTTAGAGGAGAACGGCTCTCTTGGCGAGATTTACTATGCCAAGGCAACCTACACCCGTCGCCGCGGTACGCCGAAGGGCTGGTTCACCGATAAGAAGAAGTCGGGCGGCGGCCCTGTTATTGACGTTGGCGTGCATTGCATCGACCGCGCCTGGTACTTGATGGGCAGACCCCGTCCTGTTACCGTTTCGGCAATGACCTCCTATCGCATCGGCGATTTCAAGACCAAGGGCGTTGACCGTTGGTGCGCCTTTGATATGGGCGACGGAACCTTTGATACCGAGGATAGCGCTTCCGCATACATCCGTTTTGAAAACGGTGCGGTTCTGGCTGTTGAGGCCTCTTGGGCACAGAATCTTCCCGGCGATGAGACGGGCGTTGTCTTGGAGGGTAGCCGCGCAAGCGTGACCTTTGGTCCTTTGACCATCTACACCGAGGACGAGAACGGCTACCTCACCACCAACCGTCCCAGCATCGGCGCTGACGTGCCCGGCGGTATGTTCCGCTATGAAATCGAGCATTTTGCCGATTGCGTGGAAAAGGGCGAAACCCCCATCTCCTCCTTGGAGAACGCCTACACCGTACAGAAGATTCTGGACGGCATTTATCGCTCCGCCGCTGAAAAGCGCGAGGTAACGCTGGACTAAAATGCCACCTTCGGTGGCGTGATATTCTGCCTGCGGCAGAGTGATATTCCGCCTTTGGCGGAGTGATATTGCCGCTATGCGGCAGTGATATTCCGCCTTCGGCAGAGTGATATTCCGCTTCGCGGAGTGAAAAAAGGCAGAGAACGGAAAACCGTTGCTCTGCCTTTTTTGTTGCAGCTTTTTATTGCAGGGAAACCGCGTAGAGAGTGGGGGTTATTCCTCTGTGTCGCCGAAAATTCCTGCTTCAAGGAAGAAGGAGACGGCAAATTCGCAGCCCTTAATGAAAGCTTTTTTGACACAGAAGCCTTGCATTTCGTATAACGCTTCTATGTACCGTTCCATAGCCTCACTTTGCTCTTGCCTCAGCAAAGCGTTTACTGCCTCGCGTGTTTTGGCGGCCTTTCGTATAAGCTTTCTTTCCTCCTTGGTGTTCATTATCGCGCATTCCTCGGCAAAATAGTCATTCCATAGCTTTTCAAGTGCTTTTTTCATATAGTATGCTCTCCTTTCACAACACTTGTGTTGTATTTAAATTTATTTTACAACATATTTGTTGTAAAGTCAAGTACAACATAGGTGGTGTATGCTAAAATGTTCAAGGACGGCAAGATAAAGAAGCAGAATGTTGCTTTTGCAGTGCCTTTTTGATGTGAGCGGCTTGCCGTGCAAAAAGAGAGGCTTTTGCGGCTATGGGAGGAAGAACGATGCAATTTTATCAAAGGCTTCGGGACGTCAGAGAGGATGCGGACAAGACGCAGGCTGAAATAGCGGCTGTTTTGGGAACCCGACAGCAGCAGTACGCCCGTTGGGAAAGCGGGGCGTGGCAGATGCCCATTGAGCATTATAAGACTCTTGCGCGGTTTTATAACGTCTCCTTGGATTACCTCGCAGGTCTTGTTGATACGCCGAAAAGGCTCAGGTAAAACGGTATAAAAGCAAAAAAACGCCTTTGGCGGAGTGATATTCCGCCTTTGGCGGAGTGAAAAAAGGCAGAGAACGGAAAACCGTTGCTCTGCCTTTTTTGTGAAGAAAAGTAAAGACAAGAAAAACCGCTCTTGGCGGTTTTTCTTCGTGAAGAGGTTATTTGAAGTAAAATCGCTTTGACGATTTTACTTCAAAGAAAGAGCGTAGAGAGTGCGGGTTTGGAAGACCTCGCCTTTTTTGAGGAAGGCGGAGGGGTAAGAGGGGCAGTTGACGCAGTTGGGGAAGCGCTGCGTTTCAAGGGCGATGCCGTTTTTGTTGCCCGTATAAATCTGCATACCCGGCATATCGGTATAAACGGTCAAGAGAATGCCCGTTTCCTTGCCGTAAAGCGTGGAGACGGCACGGAAGCCCTCGCCTTGCAAAACAAAGTTCTCGTCATAGCAGCCGCGCGCGGATAAAACGGGGGAGGCGGAAAGGTCGCAAACAAAGGGGCGCGCCGTGCGGAAATCGTAAAGCGTGCCTTCGACAGAGGCGTATTCGCCGTGGGGAATGAGCTTTTCGTCTGTGGGGGTGATGCTGTCTGCCGCAATGGAAAGCAGAAGTCCGTCGGTCGCGGCGGTCACACCGTTGGGGTTGAAATAGGCGTGGTTGGTCAGGTTGACAACCGTGTCACCGTCGGCAACGGCGGTGTAGGCGAGCTCAAGGCCCGCCTCGGTCAGCGTGTAGACGATGGTGGCCTTCATTTCGGCAGGGAAGCCCTCCTCGCCGTCGGGGCTGAGGTAGGAGAGGGTGATGGCGTCATCGGTATAATTTTCCACCGTCCAGACCTTTTTGTGAAAGCCCTCAATGCCACCGTGCAGGGCGTTGCCCTTTTCGTTTTGACCGACCTGGTAGGTCTTGCCGCCAAGGGTAAAACGGCCGTTTTCAATGCGGTTGGCAAAGCGGCCGATGGTGGCGCCGTAGCAACCGCGCAGGGAGACGTACTCCTCAAGACTCTCGCGGAAGAGAACGATGGGCGTTTCCTTCCCGTTTTTGTCAGGTGCGGACAGATAGGTTAAAATAGCACCATAGCTGATGATTTTAGCGGTAAATCCGCCCTTTTTTAAGGTGTATTCAAAAATTTCTCTTCCGTTATGGAAGCCATAAGAGCTGGGTTTCATAGCGATTCCTTTCTTCTGTAAAAATATCGAATACAGTATACACGAAAAGCCGCCGCTTGTCAAGGCAGGCGGCTGTTAAAAATTTTTACAAGGGATTGACAGCAGGGAAGCGGCTATGGTAAAATGAAGAGGAAAAAACGTCTGAAAAGGAGACAAGGATGGCAACGCTTTTTTATAAATCTGCGGCGAAGCGATGGACCGAGGGGCTTCCCATTGGAAACGGGCGCCTTGGCGCCATGGTAGGCGCGGACGAAACGCGGGACATAATACATCTGAACGAGGACACACTCTGGTCGGGATATCCCGGGCGCGATACGCATACCTTTGATAAGGCGATTCTTGAAGAGGTTCGGGCGCTTTTGCGCGCGCGCCGCTATCCTGAGGCGGAGGCAAGGCTGCTTGAGGACTATCCGATGCAGGACGTGGGCGCTTATCTTTGCTTCGGGCGCTTGGAGCTTGAGCGCGATACGAGCGGCTTTTCCGCATCGAGCTATCGCCGCGAGCTTGACCTTTCCACCGCCGTTTGCAAGAGCCGCCTCGGCTTTTGGTCGGGCTTTTCGACCGAGCGCGAGTATTTTGCCTCCTTTGCAGACGATATTTTGGTGTTCCATACCCAAAGCACCCAGAAACACAATAGCTATTTATTGCATTTTGAGCCGTATCTGCGGCACGAGGCCGAAAGAAGCGAAAACGGCCTGACCGTTTGGGGTGCTTGCCCGGCGGATATGATTGGCAGAGGCGAAAAAACGGGTAAGGCCGTGTATGACGAGAGCAAGGAAACGGTGCGCTTTGCCGCAGAAATGCGGATTTTAACGGACGGCGCCCTTTCCGATCACGGTGGCGTTTTCGGCGTGTATAACGCCACCTATATGACCGTTCTTGTCTCCATTGCCACCTCCTTTGTGGATTTCCGAAATCCCAGAGGCAAGGACGAGCGCGCCCTTTGCCGCGAAAAAATGCAGGCGGCGCTTGGCTATTCCTACGCGGAATTGAAGGCGCGGCATATAGAAGCCTACCAAAAGGAATTTTCGGGAACGGAAATCGTTTTTGCCGGGGATGAGGAGAAGGAGAGCCTTCCGACGGACGAGCGCATTTTGGCGATGGCGAAGGGAAAGAGCGATCCTGCTCTCGTTGCGGCTCTTTACGAATATGGGCGGTATCTTTTGCTCTCCTCCTCGCGCGAGGGAAGCCAGCCTGCCAATTTGCAGGGCATCTGGTGCAAGGACATCAACGCCCCCTGGCGCTCGGATTACACGATGAACATCAATGCCCAGATGAACTATTGGGGCGCAGAAGGCGCGGGGCTCTCCTCCTGCCATATGCCCTTTTTGAAGATGCTGTGTGACCTGTCGAAAACGCCCAACCACCACGGCGGTAGAGGCTGGTACTGCGCGCACAACACAGACCTCTGGCGCAACAATTTAGAGGCGTCAACGGGTCTTTGGGGCTATTGGCAGATGGGCGGCGTTTGGGCCTGCCGCCATATTTACGAGCATTATCTTTTCACCGAGGATAAGGCCTTTTTGGCCGAATATTTCCCCGTGCTTGAGGGAGCGGAGGCCTTCCTTTCCTCCCGTATGATAGAGGAGGACGGCTATTTGACAACCTCGCCCTCCGAGTCTCCCGAAAACAGCTTTGTCTTTGAGGGAAAAAAGTGCAGCATTGCCACGGGAACGGGCATGGATTTGTCCTTGATAGCGGAGTTTTACGCGTATATGGCCGCGCTTGCCGCGGTGCTTGGCAAGGATGCTTCGCCCTATCTTGAAAAACGGAAAAAAATCAAGCCCTTGTCTATTGGCAAGGACGGGCGACTGCTCGAATGGAACGAGGATTTTGAGGAGGCCGAGCCGGGTCACCGCCATATTTCGCATCTGTGCGGCTATTTCCCCTGCAATCTCTACGGCGAGGACGACGAGCGGCTTTTCTCGGCAATGAAGAAATCGCTTGAGGTGCGGCTTGCAAACGGGGGCGGTGGCACGGGCTGGTCAAATGCTTGGATTCTCAATATTTACACCCGTATGGGCGATAAGGCGAAGGCGTACGAATACCTGCAGCGTATGTTTGAAAAATCCATGTATAGCAATATGCTCGACGCGCATCCGCCCTTTCAGATTGACGGAAACTTTGGCGTGATGTGCGCCATTTCCGAGATGCTGGTGCAAAGCCATCGAGGAGTCATTGAGCTTTTGCCTGCCTGCCCGACAGAGCTTTCCACGGGCAAGGTCAAAAACATTCGCGTGCGCGGCGGCTACGGCGTCAGTATGGAGTTTGAAAACGGGCGCGTCCTTTCCCTTTCTATCACCGACAGGAACGGCGAGGACTGCACGGCACGGTTGGTTGATGAAGGAAAGGTCATTTTTCCGGGAAAACAGTAAACAGTTCTTTACAAAGAGCCCGAAAAGCAGGGCAAAAAGAAGGATTTTCTATGGAACGAAACGGAATTTGCTATATCGTGGGTGCAGCGCCCTTTGAGGAGGCGCTTCCTCCCATCACGGAAAACGATTTTCTCATTGCCGCAGACGGCGGCCGTGAGACACTTTTGGCGCGCGGGCTTACGCCTTCTTTGACGGTTGGTGACTTTGATTCGGGAAAGGAGCCTTCGGAAAACGAGGAGCCCTTTTTGCGCTTTCCCACCGTGAAGGACGATACCGACACCGCGCTTGCGGTGAAGGAAGGAATGCGCCGCGGCTACGGCTATTTTATGCTATACGGCTGTGTTGGTGCGTTTGACCACACCTTTGCCAACGTTCAGCTTTTGCACCGCATGGCCAAGGAAGGACTGCACGGCTATCTCGTTGGCGGCGGCTATGTGTCCACCGTGCTTTTGGAGGGCAGTATGCGCTTTTGCCCCACGGGGCGCGTTTCGGTCTTTTCCTTGACGGATCAGTCTGTCGGCGTTTTTGAGCGCGGCCTTGCCTATTCTCTGGAAGACGCTATTTTGACAAACGACACCCCGCTTGGCGTTTCCAACGAGGGCAAGGGAAAGATGGCCGAGATCGGTCTTTCGCGCGGCGCGCTTCTCATCTCCTGGGAAAACAAATGACAACAACTGTTTACAAATCGGCGTTTTAAGGCGAAAAACAAAGCAAAATATTCGCAATCCCATTTATCGTTTTTTATTATTTTTTTACATAAAGGAGTATTTTTTATGAGCTACGCAAGCAACCGTGAACTGCGTGCCAAGGCAAGAGAGCAGCTTGGCAACAGCATCTTCGGCCAAAATTGGCTGATGGCCCTGCTCGTTCTTCTGATTGCCTCGGCTATTGTCAGCTTCGGCAGCGCCTTTATCATCGTCGGCATTTTGCTGGAGGGTCTTTTGATGGTGGGCGTTTCGG
>JBGVMO010000111.1:0-17009 GCA_045124835.1 Eubacteriales bacterium | reverse complement strand
ATTTGCTCCGATACTCGTTCCGCTACGCAAAATCTGATTTAACAGTACATTGCTTTTGCGATTTTCTTTTATGTCGGTACAGAGATTGACAATGTCAACAGCAAATTGCTTCGATAAGTCGACTAAAAAGTTTTCTTTCATCGTAAGCCCTCGTTTTAAAATGATTTGACACTTCGTGTCATGAATTGATGCTATCGCATCATAATTTCTCGTCGGCGTTTCGCCTCCTCCATGAATTGAATTGCAACCTCAATGCGCCGCAGCGCAATTCATGCCGCAGGCAATTCATGGCGAAGCCAATTCACGCAACCGCAAGGTTGCAATTCATTGTTGAATCTGTCGTTTGAGACAAACGACAGATTCAACATGCCCTGTACGAGGGAACAAATCGACGGGAGTGACGGGTGAAAGGGCATATCCGTTCTTTGTGAGGTAGGCGCAATCACGCGCGAGGGTGTCGGGGTTACAGGAGATATAGACGATTTTCTCGGGCGCGACGGTATGAGAAAGGTAGTCCAGCAGCTCCTCGGCGCAGCCCTTTCGGGGCGGGTCGAGAACGACAACGTCGGGGCGGTAGTCTTCTCCCTTTTCCTTTTTGACGGCGGCAAAGAGGGCCTCGGCGCTGCCTGCGTCGGCACAGTAGAAGGAGGCGTTTTCGATGCCGTTTTTCTTGGCGTTTTCCTTGGCGCGCGCAACGGCCGAGGAAACGATTTCCACGCCGACAAGCTCTCTTGCCTTATCTGCCATAGAAAGACCGATGCTACCGACGCCTGCATAGAGGTCAAGAAGAGACTCATTTCCTTTCAGGTCGGCAAGGCGCTTAGCCTCGGCATAGAGAATTTCGGCGGCGGCATGATTGACCTGATAAAAGGAGGCAGGAGAAAGCGAGAGGCGCACGCCTGCCAAGGTGTCCTCAAGATAAGGCTCGCCGTATAGCAGGCGGTAATCGTCCGAGCAGATGACGTTGGTTTTTTCTTGATTGATATTGAGATAGCAGCCGACAATTTCGGGGTGCTTTTCCTTTAAGAGCGCTTCAAGCGCCTTGGCCTTCGGGAAGGCTTCACCGTTGATAACGAGGGTTAAAAGTACCCTTTTCTCCACGGAGGCGCGCAGATAGATATGGCGCAAAAGCCCCGAATGGTTCTCTTCCACATAGGGCTTGATATGATGAAGGTGACAAAAGTCACGGATTGTATGCAAAATGGGTGCAAAGGCGCTATCCTGCAAGGGACAGTCGATGGCAGGAACGAGCCTATGGCTTTTGGGGGCAAAAAAGCCGATAGCCACCTCGCCGTTTTTATCGGGCGCAACGGCGAACTGGGCTTTATTGCGGTAATGCTTGGTTTTTTCGGCCGAAAGCAGAGGGAGAATGTCAACGTTTTTGAGGCCTGCCTTGATAAAGGCATAGCGCACGCTTTCCTCCTTGACGGCTTTTTCGCGCGCATAGGTCATAGCGGCATAGGCACAGCCGCCGCAGGAGGAGGCATAACAAAAGGGCTCGGAAAGGCGATGGGGAGAAGGAGAAAGCAACCGCTCAACCTTGGCAACGGCATAGCTTTTACGCACCAGAATGATGCGCATCTCCACCTCGTCTTCTTCCACAGCGTCTGAAACGAAAACGACCTGCCCTTCTACCCTGGCAATACCAAAGCCAAGATTATTTATGCCTTCTATTCTGGCAACAAGGACGTCATTCTTTTTCAAAGCTGTTTCCTTTCCGAACCCGATGGGTATATTCTATTGTATTTTTGTTTTAGGTGAACGCGGGATTAAAGCTCCACAACGTCCTTAGGCTTACGGGAGATCCAAGCGCCCGACGTGAAATCGGGAATCGTCATCGGTGCGCCGCCCTGCGCGATGGAGGCCTCGCTCAGCACGGAAATAACCATTGCAGAGGCCGCATCGTATACGTCGATAGGCATTTCCTTCTTGTTTTCAACGCAGTCAAAGAAGATGGCAAGCTCAATGCCGTCCATACCGCCGTGGCCAACCTTGGTCTTTTCCTCGGTCATTTCCTTCCAAACGGCAGGCAAATGCTCCTCATACTCCTTGGCATTGTTCAAAAGCTTTTCCATAGCAAGGGCAGGCTCCCAATATTCGGGGGTCTTGCCGTCCAGAATGACGGAATTGGAGGTCTGCATATACATACCCTTGGTGCCGCGGACGGTGAAGCCACGGTCATAGAAGCGAGGCAGGGTGGTATCAAGGCAGAGACGGATGGTTTCACCGTTTGCACAAGTGATGATGGTATCAATGATGTCGCCCTGCTTAAAGGTTGCGTTATGCAGTTCTGCAGGAATTTCGTCCTTATGTTCGGCGATGTAATCGCGGACACCTGCGGCCTTGGAAGCAACGGAAACCAAGGAAACCATACGGTTGCCGCGGTTGATATTCAAAAGCTTGGCGATAGGCAGAAGCTCGTGCGTAGGATAGTTTTCGCAGTTACGGTTAAGGTAATTGCGCAGACGGTAGTGACGAAGCTTTTCGCCATTGGATACCTCGTAACGCAAATCGTGGCCATACTTACCGCTGCAATGCACGATTTCGCCGAACATTCCCTTGCGCGCCATTGCGGTTGCAAGCAGCTCGTCCTTACCGAAGCAGCAGTTTTCCATCATCATAAAGGGCGTTTTGGTTTCCTCATATGCGCGAACCAAGGCAAAGCAATCGTCCACAGAGTAGGCGCCGCCTACCTCAAGACCGGTTACGATTCCCTTCTTCATAGCGGTGATAGCCAAGGAAACGTGACTCTCCCAAGAGGTCATAATCAGAACTGCGTCCATTTCCTCTGCAAAAAACTCGTCAGCATTCGTGAAGCCCTTGGGCGACTGACCCATTTTTTCGGAAATGAGCTTTTGCGCGTTTTCCACTCTATCCTCATACAAGTCGCAAACGGCAACGATATTGACATCAAAATGCACGATGGAGGCTTCCAGCATCGTATATCCGCGCTGTCCCAAGCCAAGCAAGCCAAGTTTCATATTATTTCTTCCTTTTTGTTGTTTTTACGGAAAGGCAAAAGCCCTCCGCTTTGATTCTATTATAATCCAACTGCCTTATTTTTGCAATAGTATTTTATTGTTTTTATTGTGTTTTTTTATTCAAACAGTATTGACAAAGCGCGCCTTTTTCTATATACTTGAAAGAGCCAAGGAATAAACATACCCGTTTTTCCTTAAAATGCAGAGATTTCCGAAATTTCTCGCCCGAAAAGGCAGAAGGAGGGGGATTGTTATTTTTTTTACAGAAAAAACAAGATTCAACCTTTTTTTCAATCAACCGAGCCGACTCGTTTCGGACATTGGGTATGACGATTTTCGGTTCGTTTCTCCGATGAAGCTTTTTTGGGTACAGCCCAAATATACGATGCACTACGTTGTCAAGGGAAAGGGGCGGCTTCAGGTCGAGGGAAAGACATACTCACTTTCGGCATCGGAGGGCTTTGTGCTTCCGCCAAGCGTTCCCTTTTGCTATTATCCCGATGAAAAGGAGCCTTGGACTTATTTTTGGTTTGGCTTGAACGAGAGCGCCGCCGCTCTGCTTGATTCTCTTTCTTTTGACGCAAAAAATCCTACCTATTGCGTTTCTGCGACAGAGGAAATCGAAAAGACGTTATCCGAGGCACTTACGCTTTGCACCGCGGACACTCCCGCCGATTCCTTTCTGGCTGACGCCGCCTTTTTAAAGGCTTTGTCGCTTTTGGCACGGGAGCGAAGGGGCTTGCCTTCTCCTTTGGCGCAGGAAAAGCGCGAGGGAAACGGCGAGGCCCTCACCAAGAAGCTGGATTCGCTTATCCACGCCAACTTTGAAAACCCCGATATGACGGTGGCACTGCTCTGCCAGATGGCGCACGTGAGCCATTCCTACGCCTGCAAGATTTACAAGGCGCAAAGAGGGATGCGCATGCAGGACTTTTTAACCGCCTGCCGCATGGAGAAGGCAGAGGCGCTTTTGCTTGGCGGCGCATCGGCCAAGGAAACGGCCTTTGCCGTTGGCTATCGCGACGCCATACATTTTTCCAAGGAATTCAGGCGCTTTTACGGAAATTCCCCTATCGCATACGCGAGGCTTCGCGGGCGCGAATAACGGCAAATATATGCCAAAACGCAAAACGAGAGCGCACCTTTGCAACGAAAGGTGCGCTCTTTTCTATTAGCTGTTAATTTGCAGAAGAACACAAAAAAGACGAGCTTTCGCTCGTCTTTTTTGCAAGAAATTTGCTTATTCAGCAATTCTCTCGTTGTATTCCTTAACGTCATCGCTGGTGGCAGAGCCATTCTTGTCTATAGCGTTACCGGATCTGTCATAACCATAAATCTTGGTCAAGCCCTCGTTCTTGTTGTTCAAGGAGAAGGCAATGTAGTACTTGGTCTGCTGCTGGGTTCTACCGGAGTTGGTAAAGGTACCCCAAACGCCTGCGCCATCCTTGTTTACAAGGTAAGAACGGGTGGACTCAGAGTCAAGAACGGTTTCCTCATCTGCTTCCTGAACGTCGCTGTTAGGATCCATCAAGGACTGATAGCTGTGCTGCAGGTCATTGATCTGAAGGGTGAAGCGTACGCAGTCACCGGCCTTCAGCTCCTGGCCGCCAACAAACAGGTAATCCTCGGGGTCCTTGGAGCCTTCCATAGCACCGGGCTTCAAGCCGATGTCGGAGCAGCCTTCGCCGGGAACACCCTCGGTCTTAGCGGGGAATGCAACCTCAACGCGATAGGAGTGCTGACCGTTGGTGGGGTTAGCAACCAAGCCGGAGCCTGCAACCGTGTAGTTGGTGTTAGCAGAAACGATGCCCTCGAACCAGGTGGAACGAGCACCAACGGGATTGTAGATAGGCGTGGTAAACTTCAGCATGGACTTCTGGGTGTTAAGGCCGGCAACACCAACCTTAATGCCGTTCTTCTCGGCAACAGCGCCCTGTGCGAAGGTATAGAAGATATCGGTTGCGTCGTTGAGATATGCGTCAGACACGTTAGCGAGGTAGAGCTGGCTACGGGCAACAGGCGTCTTATCGTCAACGGAGATGAGCAAGTAGATGTACTTCATATCCTGGAACTCTTCGGGAGCATCAGCAGGAGCGTTACCCCAGATAAGCTGACCGTAAGTACCAACGATGGTGTGGTTTACGGTATCAACAGTAGAGGTAATCTGTGGGCGCTTACCGGTGGGAGAAGGATCTCTTTCCTCATACAGATTGTTCTCGCCCTGAGAGTAACGGAGAGCGTCAACAGGAAGCAAAGCTGCGTTTGCATAAGGATTGCTTCCGTCCTTCTCTTCAGCATTACCGTCAACCGTGATGGTGCCGGAAACGAAAGGAATCGTACCGTCTGCATTTCTGTAGGTAGCCTTATATTTACCGTTGTTGTCAACAGAGTTGAGGTCAACAATGGTATCGCCAAAGCCGGTCCAAGAATCGAAGATCTTACCAACAACTATGCCGTAGTTGATTGCAGCGCGCTGAGCCTCGGTAATGGCGCTGCCCTCAAGAGCGGAAATAGAGGTGATAAAGGTCGTTCCATCTTCCTCGTAGAACTCGATGGTGAAGGTTTCCTTAGCACGAATCAGAGCCACTACGTCATAATCCTGACGGGGCTTAGCATACTTGGTGTCAGCCACGGTGTCACCGTCGGAGTCCCAACCGGTGATAACGAAGTCCTTGTCGGCATATCTGGAGGTGGAGGGAGCATAAACGTCCTTACCCTTCTTAACCTCGTAAGAAATTCTGTCGATTTCGACACCGTTCAAATCCTTAACGATGAAGTTAACGGTTACCTTACCCGAAGCAGAGGTTCCGCCGCCGCCTTCATTTCCGCCGCCTTCGTTTCCGCCGCCTTCGCCGCCTTCGTTTCCGCCGCCGCCTTCGTTTCCGCCGCCGCCATTACAAGCAACGAAAACAGCAAGAGCCAGCACGAGAACCATCAAAAGCGCCAACAGCTTTGCAAATTTTTTCATGTCTTTTCTCCTTTAAAAAATAAAAATTAAAAACATTCTCAAGCGAGGCGCAAGGCCTCATCTCTTCACTGTTTATTATAACAAAGCTTTTTCTTTTTGTAAAGAGAAAATGATGTTAACAAATTGTGAATATGTATATTTTATAGCCATAATGCACGATTGAGAAGCGTTATTTTTGTGCAATTTGCCATAGCGCCTTCAGAGACAAAAAAAACGAGCATAAAGAAAGCCCGATTTTACTCAAAATCGGGCTTTCGCTTTCATTTTTCGGCGCGGCTCGTTTGCTTACTCAGCCGTAAATTTTCTCCTTGGCCTCCTTGAAGAAGCGGAAGGTTTCTTCAAAATAGGTCAGCGAACGCTCGTTTCTCGTCATGGAGATCCAAGGCGCTGTGATGTAGCCGAGAATCTGCTCATCGTTGGCGTATTTTTTATAATAAGCCATAATGTCCTCGGTATTGTAATCGCAGCGGTTGAACACCGAGGCACAGGGAACGTATTTGTAGCCGTACTCCATCATAGGAAGAGATTTCAAGCGGAAATTGACAAGATAGGGGTCTTCCTCTACAAACCTGATGCCCATTTCCTTGTACTTATCCTCGTTGTAATAGGTGATGTACTCTGCACGGGACTCAACGGGGGTGTAGTGGGCAGGGATGAGCGCATTGTAGTTGTAGGGGTTGATGATGACCTCGTCGGGCGAGATATGCTTCAAGAAAAGCTCGGGCATATCATACATAGGGCTCGACCAGATCCAAGGCTTTGCGCCAAGTGCGTTGACGCAATCGCAAAGATACTTCAGATCGTGGAAATAAAGCTCACCGCTACGATAGGTAACGAAATCTCTCTTGGCGAGATATTGGAAGGACTCCTCGTCCATACCGAGATGGATGTAGGCGGGATGCTCGAACATCTCATAGGTTTCTTCAATGAGATCCTTGACAACCTTATAATAGACGCTCGTCGAGAGCATACGCGCATACTCTCCGAGCCACATATCGTGGGTCGCAGAGAAATTGATTTTGGGAATCAGCGCAATTCCGCGCTCGCGGCAAAGCTTCACCTGCTCCTTGACCCATTCCTTCGAATAAGCGTCAGAGCGGGAAACCTCGGGATGACTATCGTATTTTACGCCATCAATCGACTCAAGAATGATAGTGTTCATGCCCGCAGCTGCGGCAGAATCCACGACCTCTCGCCAAAGCGACTCGTCAAAGTATTCAGTTAAAGGAAGGCTCTGCCATTTTGCATAACCGCCACCGGAAAAGCTGCCCGAAAGATGAACGAGCAAGCCCCAGATTTTTTCTTTCATATTCGATACTCCTCTTATTCGCCGTAAATTTCCCGCTTTGCCTCACGGAAGAAGCGGAAGGATTCCTCGAGATAAGTCAGCGAGCGCTCGGTCTTTTGCAAGGGAATCCAAGGCGCCGTGATATAGCCGAGAATCTGTCTATCAATGCCGTTATCGCGGAAATATTCCATTAAGTCAACGGTGTTCCAATCGCAACGGTTGAAGACGGAGGCGCAGGGGATATAGCGATAGCCCTTCTCCATCAGGGGAAGCGCCTTGGCGCGCACGTTAACGAGGAAGGGATCTTCCTCAACGAAACGGATGTTCATTTTGGCGTAATCGCCCTCGTTATAATAGGTAACGTATTCCTGTCGGGATTCGATGGGGGTATAATGCTCGCGGCGGAAGGCGTTATAGTACCAAGGAGAGAGAACGATTTCATCGGGCTTAAATTCTTCAACGAAGGCCTCGGTCATATCGAAGAGGGGGCAAGCCCAAATCCACGGGGTTGCACCAACCGCTTTACAGCAATCAACCATATAGCGCAAATCCTTCATATACAGCGCGCCCTGACGGAAGGCAACGAAATCACGGTTTTGCTGGTGCTTAAAGTCCTCCTCATCCATACCGAGATGAATATAGGCGGGGCTATCGAAGAGGGTGTAAGTCTCTTCAATCAAATCCTTGATAACCTTATAATAAATAGAGGTAGAAAGCATTCTGGCGTATTCTCCGAGCCACTCATCGTGCGAGGCAGAAAGATTCAGCTCGGGATAAAGCGCAATTCCCTTCTCGCGACAAATGCGCACCTGCTCCTTTATCCATTCGGGAGAAACAGCATCCTCGCGCGCGATTTCGGGGTGGCTCTCGTAACGAACGCCGTTACCCGTCCAAAGCACGATGGCGTTCATTCCTGCGTTTGCCGCATCCTCGATTACGCTTTGCCAGAGCTCTTTATCAAAATCCTTGGAAAGCGGAACACGAATGCCCCAAAGCTTCTCTTTTTTATTGTCCGTTTTTTGATTCGCCATGATAGCACACCTCTTTTTTGTTTTTGTATTTTCATTCTAACACATAGAAACACGTTATGCAAGTGGTTTTCAAATTTTTTATTATATCAAATTAGGTTTGATATATCATTTGGAAGCAAGAAAAAGCGCCCACACGATTTCTCGTGTGGGCGCTTCAAGGCGGCTGCGCCGCCATTTCAATCAGCGAAGCTGAATTTTCATCGCCTGCGATAGCGGGCGACTTTTATTGCGGTCGCAAAAAGCTTACTTCGAAGCCTCTTCGATAGCAACAGCAACGGCAACGGTCATTGAAACCTGCGGGTTGTTACCTGCACCGATGAGTTTTTCAAGCAACGCACCGTTTTTCATTTGTCTCTTCGCCCAACCAAGTAGTCGAGTGTAATATTGTAGTAATCGGCAAGCTTTATTGCCGCCCACAAAGGAAGCTCACGCTCTCCGCGCTCATACCTTTGGTAAACCGTAAGCTGCATATTAAGCAATTCGGCTATCTGCTTTTGTGTTTTATCGCTGTCTTCTCGTAAATCACGTACTCTTGGATACGCACGCATTTTCCCACCTCACATATAGTATGTGAGATAATTATAATAAAAATACCATTTGGTGTTGACAAATAACACCGCTCGGTGTTATAATATACCTAACCTTGTCGAAGTTTGCGTTTTTCGGTGCGCTGACTTCGGTTGGCGCACTTTTTATTTTGACACGACCGAAAAAAATAAAATTAAGAAAAGGAAAAGTTAAAATGGCCACACTTATTCATCAGCTCAAAGGCGAATTCAACGACCTCATCGTGTATGATGACCATGTTACATTAGTTTACAAAAAAACTCTCCGTATGAGTTTCGGCGCTCAAAGAGATTTTTACTATGCCAACCTTAACTCAATAACTTTCACCGAACGCAAAAAAATATTTAGCGGATACATCACATTTAACTCTATCGGCGACCCTGACAATCCATCTGCTTTGAGCTGGTGCAACAATCGCTTCTACATTACGCTGGGATATGCAACAAACGAAAACGCAAAAGTTGCTTACGCTCTCATTATGGAGCATTTCCGCGCCGCTAAAGGTTGGAGCGCTCAAGACAGCGAAATAATAAGCAACCACTCCGCCGCTGCACAGCTGGAGTTTAAAAAATTGCTTAACGAATATCTGTCGTCCCATGAAAGCATCGACATCCACACCGAAGCTAAACTTTTCGCAAGAGCAGTAGAGCTTGGCACATTAAAAGCTCCGGGCAGCGCCATATTCTGTGATTTTGAACTAATGTCAATAACTGAGGTTGACGGAGCATACACCGTTAGTGGATACGTGGATTCACAGAATAGTTACGGTGCTCTTATGAGAAACAACTTCACCTATCATATCAGAAAAACAAGTCAAGGATGGGTGTGTGACGACACCTTTGTCGATACTGAAACGCAGGTAAAAAAACAGGTGAATTCCTATTTAGCGCTTTGGATCATTCTTGGTATTCTTGGAACAATCGTTACAGGCGTTATTACTTACTTCCAATTTCAATCCTTGTTTTAACAAAAAAAGCGAGCCGTTTTTGCGGCTCGCTTTTCTTATCGCAAAATATCTATGTACTTATAAACAGTGGTTCTGCTCATACCGCAAACCCTTGCAAGTTCCGCTATGTTTAGATCACCTCTGACAAAAGAGGGATAATGCCGATAGAACACTTGCGGAATCTCATCCTTTGAGAGCGGCGGTCTGCCTATCCGAACACCTTTTGCTTTGGCGTTTGCCATACCAGATTTTAGCATAAAAACAATTGGACACATCACAAAGGATTTCTCCGAAATGATGTGTCCAATTTTTACGCATTTTTTTTGGCGGTGTTGATGGACGAGATCAGCAATTTTCTGATTTTACCGCAGTCGGTTTTTAGAATTTTGTACTGCTCTTGTGTTATGATATCGGTCTTTGCAAACAAGCTAAGCCAATACTCTGTTTCGTAGCACTCTTTGAGGGCGATCTGCATCTTTGCGATAAAGTCTGCTCTGCTGCTTGCATAGTTTGCTTCGTGGATATTTGCGCCGATGCTGGTGCCGCTGCGGAGAAGCTGGTTCACAATAGCAGACTTCCCTTTTATACCGTCACAGAGCTTGACGATTTTTATTGAAAATTCCATTGATAAGTCTGCAATTATGTTATTGGTCAACGTCTTTCCACCTCATATTAAAGCTTGCGAAGCTGCGGCTTCGCTTGAAATGCGCTGATGCGCTTGAAATGATGCGCAAAAGCGCATCTTGCAATGAAGTGCTGCGCGCTTCTTGAAATAGAATTCACCTTCTCTTCGGTATGATAAACATGCCCACACGATTTCTCGTGTGGGCATGTCAAGACGGCTTGCCGTCATTTCAATCAGCGAAGCTGAATTTCAATCACCGAAGGTGAATTTCATTGCGGTCGCAAGAAGCTTATTTCGAAGCTTCTTCAATTGCTACTGCGACCGCTACGGTCATACCAACCATGGGGTTGTTACCTGCGCCGATAAGACCCATCATCTCTACGTGCGCGGGAACGGAGGAAGAGCCTGCAAACTGCGCGTCACCGTGCATACGGCCGAGAGTATCGGTCATACCGTAGGAAGCAGGGCCTGCGGCCATGTTATCGGGATGCAGGGTACGGCCGGTACCGCCACCGGAAGCAACGGAGAAATACTTCTTGCCGTTTTCCTGGCACCACTACTTGTAGGTACCTGCAACGGGGTGCTGGAAGCGGGTGGGGTTGGTGGAGTTACCGGTGATGGAAACGCCAACGTTCTCAAGACGCATGATAGCAACGCCTTCAGGAACGCTATCGGATCCGTAGCACTTAACCTTGGCTCTGTCGCCCTTGGAGTAAGCGGTTTCCTTGATGACCTTAACCTCTTCGGTGTAAGGATCAAACTCGGTCTGAACGTAGGTAAAGCCGTTGATACGGGAAATGATCATAGCGGCGTCCTTGCCAAGACCGTTCAGGATAACGCGAAGGGGATTGGTTCTTACCTTGTTTGCGTTAAGAGCGATTTTGATAGCGCCCTCAGCAGCAGCAAAGGACTCGTGACCTGCCAAGAAGCAGAAGCACTCGGTGGACTCGGAAAGCAGCATAGATCCGAGGTTACCGTGGCCAAGACCAACCTGACGGTTCTCTGCTACGGAGCCGGGGATGCAGAATGCCTGCAAGCCGATACCGATAGCGGCAGCAGCATCAGCCGCCTTGGTGCAGCCCTTCTTGATGGCGATTGCGGCGCCAACGGTGTATGCCCATTTTGCATTCTCAAATGCGATGGGCTGGGTTTCCTCTACAATCTTGTAGGGGTCGATGCCCTTGGCATCGCAAATTGCCTTACATTCATCGATAGAGGAAATGCCGTATTCCTTGAGTGCAGCGAGGATTTTCGCCTCACGTCTTTCATAACCTTCAAAATGTGCCATTCTTCATTTCCTCCTTCTTATTCCTTACGAGGATCGATGTACTTAGCGGCATCAGCAAATCTGCCGTAGGTACCCTTGGACTTCTCGTATGCTTCGTTGGGCTCCATGCCCTTCTTGATAAAGTCGGTCATCTTGCCAAGAGAAACGAACTCGTAGCCGATAACCTGGTTATCCTCGTCAAGCGCCATTCTGGTGCAATAGCCCTCGGTCATTTCGAGGTATCTTACGCCCTTGGCCTTGGTGCCATACATGGTACCAACCATGGAGCGCTCGCCCTTGCCCAAGTCCTCCATACCTGCACCGATAACCAAGCCACCCTCGGAGAAGGCAGACTGAGAACGGCCGTATACGATCTGAAGGAACAGCTCGCGCATAGCGGTATTGATAGCGTCACAAACAAGGTCGGTGTTGAGCGCTTCAAGAAGCGTCTTTCCGGGAAGAATCTCTGCTGCCATAGCGGCGGAGTGCGTCATACCGGAGCAACCGATGGTCTCAACGAGGGCTTCCTCGATGATGCCGTCCTTTACGTTCAGAGAGAGCTTGCAAGCGCCCTGCTGGGGTGCGCACCAGCCCACACCGTGCGTGTACGCCGAGATGTCGGTAATTTCCTTTGCCTTAACCCACAGGCCCTCTTCGGGAATGGGGGCAGGACCGTGATGCGGGCCCTTGGCAACAACGCACATGTTTTCCACTTCTTTGGAATAAACAAGTTTTGCCATAATATATGTTCTCCTTTTATAAAATTAACTCAGATGATGCTTTTGACGGCCTCTGCCCACAGCTTGCCGACGAATGCGGCACCGTTGGGATTCAAATGTACGCCGTCGCGCGAATAATATTGCGGCTCGGGTTGGGTTTTAAGGGCTTCTGCGAAAATTTTGTCAAGAGGAATAAAGACATCGGCAAACTCCTCGGCAAGCGCGTAGACGGTAGGAAGGATGCGGTTTAAGTCTTCCCTGACCTCTTCCTTATCATCAACGTCCAGCATAAAGGGCGCCATCATAACTATCTTTGCCTTCGTATCTCTTTTAAGGGCCTCCAGAATGCATCTGTAATTCAATGCAATCTGGGCATCGGTTGTCATAACGTGATTGCCGTGACGGTGCCAGACGTCATTGATACCTATCAGAATAGATACAACGTCAGGTTCAAGAAAAACACCGTCGGGATAAAGGCGATCAAACAGCTGACCCGTGCGATTGCCGCTGATGCCGAGGTTGATAAACTCAAGCTCCTTTTCGGGACATATCGCGCGCAGATGCTCTGCGGCATACTTGGGGTAACCGTTACCAAGGTGAAAGTAATTGCGCTTATCACGCCCTGCGTCCGTTATGCTATCGCCCTGAAACAAAATACGCATAATCCGCTCTCCACCCGTTTTTTATTTTACGATTTCGCCGTAAACCTCGCCGGAGGCGCCTGCTGCATTGGACTCATCCGTATCAATGTGCATAGCGGCAGCAAATTTGGGGCTGACACGAACCACAACGTCATCAAAAATCAGGGCGCGGGGCGTATCAAGCTTAACCTTTACGATTTCCTTGTCGGCAACACCGAAGGCCTCTGCATCCGCAGGGGTCAGATGGATATGACGCTGAGCGGCAATAACGCCCTCCTTCAGCTCATAGGTGTTCTCGCCAACCTTCAGGGTGCAAGCGCCGCTTCCTGCGATATCTCCGCTTTCACGAACGGGGGCAACAACGCCGATGCTTCTGGCATCCGTCAAGGAAATTTCAACCTGAGAGGTGGGGCGAACAGGGCCGAGAACGGACATCTTCAGGCTTCCCTTCGTGCCGATAACCTCAACCTTTTCCTCGCAGGCAAACTGACCGGGCTGGCTCAAATCCTTTTTCTTGGTCAGCTCGTGACCCTTACCGAAGAGTGCTTCCAGCGCCTCCTGGCTCAAATGCAGGTGACGCGCAGAGGTTTCTACTAAAACTTTGCTCATTTTCATTCTCCTTTATATGAAGTTCTTTTCAATCCAAACCATTGTAACACAAAAAAATGAAAATGTAAAGTTTAGAAGCAAAGATTTTTGTAAAAAATAAAAAAAATTATTATTTTTTCGAAAAAGGAGATTTTTTGCGCATGAAAACGGAGACAAAAGAGGAAAAGGCACACGCCGAGGAGCTTACCGAATCGGTTGAAAAATTCGGGTCTGCCCGCGCTTCGAGCGAAAACGGCGTTTTTACCTGTCTTTCCATTATTGGAGAAATTGAAGGCCACGCAACCCTTGACAGCAGTCGAAAAAGCACCAAATACGAGCATTTGCTCCCCCTTCTTTTCAGCTTGGAGCAGGACGAGGATATAGACGGCGTTTTATTCCTTTTAAACACGCTTGGCGGCGACGTGGAGGCAGGTCTTGCCTTAGCCGAGGTTATTGCCTCTATGAAGAAGCCGACGGTTTCCGTCGTTCTCGGCGGAGGTCACTCCATCGGCGTGCCCTTGGCGGTTTCGGCCAAGCGTTCCTTTATCGTGCCCTCTGCCACGATGACTCTGCATCCTGTTCGCACAATGGGCATGGTGCTTGCCGTTCCGCAGAGCTTTGACTATCTCGCGCGGATGCAAAACCGCATCATCCGTTTCGTTTCGGGCCATTCGCACGTAAGCCAAGAGGCGCTGATGCGCATGATGACGGCAACCGACACGCTCGCCAACGACATTGGTACGCTACTTGAGGGAGAGGAGGCCGTGCGATGCGGCCTAATAGACGAGCTTGGCGGACTTTCAGAGGCCTTGGAGGCACTTCGCGTAATGGCAGGCAAGAGCAAAGACTGAGGCGAGCAAAGCGCCCCTTCTTTCATATACTGAAAATGGCTAAGGTTATGCCTTGGCGAAAGAAAGGAGGAGACGGAAGCCCACTATGGACACTCTGTTTCGCATTGGCTCTACCAGCCAGACAACAAAGGCGCGAAGCCTCCTGCAAGGTCTCTCTATCAAGGCACGGATGGTAAAAACGGATTCCTTTGGTGTCGATGGCTGTGCCTGGGGCTTGCGCTTTGACAAGCGCTTTTATTACGAGGCCGCCGATGCCTTGACTAAGGCGGGGATTCGGTATGAGGTTCTCTGATTTGATATATTTTGATCAGGCGGCAACGAGCTTTCCCAAGCCGCCCGCCGTTTTAAAGGCCGTGCGGCGCGCGCTTACCGAGGCCGGCGGGAATCCCGGCAGAAGCGGCCACCGCCTTTCCGTTCAAGCGGCAATGGGCATTTACGCCTGCCGCGAGGATTTGGCCGCTTTTTTCGATGCGCCTTCACCCGAGGGCGTAATATTCACACAAAATGCAACGCACGCCTTGAATCTCGCCATTTTTGGCTTCGCAAAGGACAATGGGCATATTCTACTCAGCGACGTGGAGCATAATGCCGTTTTTCGCCCCGTTTATCATCTGTCGCAGACGCGGGGGATTTCCTACGAGCTTTATCCCTCGGGAAAGGACGCGGAAAAGGAGATTGAGCGGCGCATACGCCACGACACCTGTCTTGTGATTGCCACGCACGCCTCCAACGTGTTCGGCAGAATTCTGCCCGTTGAAAAAATCGGTGCAGTTTGCCAAAGGCACGGTGTTCCCTTTTTGATTGACGCCTCGCAAAGCGCAGGGCACATTCCCGTTTCGATGAAGCAAATGCACGCAACGGCGCTTGCCGCACCTGCGCACAAGGGGCTTTACGGGATACAAGGCGCGGGCTTTTTGATTTTGGCGGAGAGTCTGCCGCTTTCTCCTCTTGTTTTCGGCGGAAGCGGTTCACTTTCTACCTCTCCCTCTATGCCAAAGGATTCTCCCGAGCGCTTTGAAGCAGGCACCCTGCCCACGCCTGCCATTTTTGCCCTGCGCGCCGGCCTCAAGGAAGTCCGCGCACGCGGTGTTTCACAGATAAGCGAAAAAATCAGACGGCTTGAGGCTTACCTCAAGGAGCGCTTGGCGGATATCCCCTCTCTTCGACAGGTTTTGCCGGAGGAAAGCGGAAGCGGCATTATTTCCTTTAACGCCCAAGGACTTTCTCCCGCCTTACTTGGCGAGCTTCTTGACGGGAACGGCATTGCGCTTCGCAGCGGCCTTCACTGCGCGCCGCTTGCGCACAAGGCACTCGGCACGGAAAAGGAGGGCACGCTCCGCTTAAGCCTTGGCTACACCAACACCCAAAGAGAATGCGAAATTTTTCTCTCAAGGCTGAACGCTATTCTGAAAAAGCAAGGTAAGAAAGGCTAAAATATTTCAATATTCTATTGCCAAACGCTTCTCCTTATGGTATAATATACATTAATTGTGTTAATTGTTGCACTGTACTTTAAAATGATTTACATAAGGAGAAGCGCGATGAAGCCCTGGTATCAGAAAAATTACTTTCGTTGCTTAGTTGATATGCATATCCCCAACGGTGAAGGCAATTTAGAGGCCTTTGACGCAGAGGCTTATGCCGACAATATGCAGAAGGCGGGCGTTGAGACTGCATACGTATACGCCTCCAACTGCTTGGGTCTTTGCCTTTACCCCTCCAAGGTTGGATACTGTCACGAAATCACCAAAAAGCGCGATATTTTCGGAGAGACGGTTGCCGCTCTTCGCCGCCGCGGCATCGGTGTTGTGGGATATCTGAACAGCTGGTCTACCGCCTGTGCGCTCGACCATCCCGACTGGCAGGTCAAGATGAGCAACGGCTACATCAGAGCCGAGCATACCCGCTACGGCACCTGCTGCCCCAACTCCCCCTTCCGTGACTTGTTTCACGCATTGGTGTACGAAATGGTTTCCACCTATGACATTGACGGTCTTTGGGTGGATATGATAGGCTTCTTTGCGCCCGACTGCTACTGCGACTTCTGCCGTGAAAAGTACAAGAAGGAAACGGGCTTTGACATTCCCGAAAAAATTGACTGGCAGGATGAGAATTTCCTGCGCTATATAGATTTCAAGTGGGATTCCGTTGCCACCTACACCGAGGGAATTTCGGAAATGGCAAAGAAGGCCAAGCCCCACATTTCCCTCTCCTATCAGTGCGCACAGTGGCATTTCTCTCTGGCATCCAGCCTTGGCCCTCGCTACTTTGCCGCGATGGATTATCTCTCCGGTGACTTTTATGCCGATCGCACGAGAACGGACGTTGTTTGCCGCTTGTTCTACAAGCTTTCGAACAAGCTCCCCTTTGAGTACATGATTTCCCGCGCGCCCGACTTAACCTATCATACGGCGCTGAAAAACAAGACCGAAATCCTTTCGCAGGCCTACACGGCTCTGCTTTGCGGCGGTAGCTTCCTGTTTATTGACGCCATTGACCCCAAGGGAACGCTTAACCCTGCTCTTTACGCCGAAATG
>JBGVMO010000110.1:0-10282 GCA_045124835.1 Eubacteriales bacterium | reverse complement strand
GTAGTACTTTACGGCGACAAATCACAACAAAATCCATCAAAAATCTATTCGCCGTAGGGTGCGAAGCAGTTTTGGACAAAAAATAGCGAGTGGAGGCGCCGAGAAAGCGCGCAGTAATATACGATATTGCAAGCGATTTATTGAAAGCATACGCCGTTATTTTTTCTCCAAAACCTTATGGGTTCGATTCCCTTACGGCTACCGCACTTTGACCGACGCAACCTTAAAATTTTAGAAAGGCAAGCCTTTTATAATGGAACGATTCAAAGCACTTTGGCACAAAAAGAATATGCGCCGCCTCTTGTTCGGACTGACGGTGCTGCTTTTGGTCTGCCTTTTTGCGATACAGCCTCTCTTGTCCTACGTTTTGCAGGAGGCAAGCGTTTGGCCCGACTTGACGGAGGAGGGGCTTTATACCGCCTCGGGTGCCTTGCTTGCAACCCTTTCGGGCTTAAAGCAGGACGTGACTATTATTTTCTGCGCCGCCCCCGACTATCTTTTGGGCAACGTGGAAACGCGCGCACCCTACATCACCTGCAAAAAGCTGGCGCGTGAAAACCCCCATATCAAAATTGAAATCCGCGATCTTATCAGCGACCCCTCCGCCGCAGACGAGTTCAAAAGCTCAAACGGTGGCAACGTTTCATGGAATGACGTGATTTTTACCACGGGCGCTGAATTCCGCCGCGTTTCCGCCGCAGGCTTCTGGGGCGAGGAGGAGGAAAAGCTCGTCAGCTTCAACGGTGAATACCGCATTGCCACCGAGATTCTCTCCTTAACCGCGCTTGACGGCGGCTCCTACGTGTATTTTGCCGTCGGTCACGGCGAGCGCTACTACGTAGAGGGTGACGCAGGCAGCGACCCCTCCCTTTCCGCCTTCCACGAGCTGCTTCGCGAGCTTGGCTTGCGCGTGGCAACCGTCAATCTTGACGAGGTGGACAAGGTTCCCGACAACTGTGCGCTGCTCATCTTCTGCGGCACGCAGGTTGACTATGACGATTACAACGATAAGGATTACGCGCACGTTTCCTCCATGCAGAAGCTTGACGAATATCTGGCAAGAGACCGCTCGGTTATGGTTCTGCGCGATGCCTACAACACCCCCCTTCCCGCCTTTGACAGCTATCTTTCGGAATGGGGTCTCTCCTTCAACAGCGACAAGGTGATAGCCCCCGACTCCTCCTTGAAAACCGAGAGCGGCGAGGGCGGCAGCCACCTGATAGCCACCTACGCAAAGGCCGAGGAGGATTCGCTCTTGGGCTACGGTATGATTGCGGGCCTTTCGGATATGAATATCCCCCCGAAAACCGTGCTTCCCAACTGCGCCTCCATCAATATGACGCGCGTGAACGTTGAAACAACCTTGGCCCCCAACACCGTGCGCGCCGTTTCGGGCGTGTTCTTTGCGGGTGAGGACGCCTACGCCGTTGACAAGAACGGCTTTAAAATCACCAAGCCCGACAGCTCGCTTTACTGGCTGGCCGCCGCGGCAACCGAATGGTATCTCCCCTCGGGCAACACCAACACCTATTATTACTCCTACGTTTTTGCCGCAGGCACCACCGCTTTGATTGAAAACACCTATCTTGCGGATTCCGCCCTTGGCAACCGCGATGCTATGCGCTCGGTGCTTCGCACCATCTCCCGCATTGACGTTTTTGCCTCCTCGGAGCTTGGCGGCTTTGATTTGAACTCAAAAACCTACGGCGGTAAGATGCTGCTTGACTCCTCGCTCTTTGAGGAGGATTACACCTTCCATTACGCCTTTGGCAGTATGCGCTCCTACCCCGGCCTGAAGCCCACGGCGCGCATTGTCTGGACGGTGCTCATCGCGCTTCTTCCCGTGGTTGTAGTTCCCTTCGTTGGTTATTTCGTTTGCGCACGGCGCAAAAACAGATAATTCTGCGCTTTGCCCCGCCCCCTTTAAAACGGCAAAAGAAAGGACGTTTCGCCCGGCGAAACCCAAGCAAGTATGACAAAACCAAACAAAACGGCAGGTGCTGCTTTCAGCGCCGTCTTCGACTTCTTCCGCCGTCTGCCCAAGCGGCTTCGGCATTTCTGGAGAGGTCTCTCCTCCCGTATGAAAACGGTTTCGGTAATGGCGCTGGCGCTTCTGCTGCTTTCGGCCATCCTCTTAACCGTCCTTTTGCTCATTCCCGAGAAGAAAAAAACCTATACCGACCTTGATTATCTCTTCCCCGCCGTCACCCGTGAATATATCCGCGAGGTTGAGCTTCACCCCAACGGCAAGGAATCTTACAGCGTTTTGCAGGTTGCCAGCAGCGCCTCAAACACCGCCTCCTTCGTTTTGCACATCGGCGACGTTTCGTACAGCTGGCTGACGCTTGACCCTGAAACGCTCTCCACGCTGGTGGTTGGCGCAGGGCAGGCCGTAACCTATCAGGAGGTTATGAGTAAGCCGACTGACCCCTCGGCCTTTGAAAGCCAAGAGGAGTATGAGCGCGCCCTTGCCAATTACGAAAAGCGCCTCGTCACCTACGGCTTGAACGAGGGTAAGGCCGATAAGTATATCCTTCGCACCGTCACGGGCGAGGAATACACGGTCTATTACGGCAAAAAGAACCACGCGGGCAGCGGCTACTACGTCCGTCTTGACGGAAAGGACACCGTTTACGTTTCCGCCTCCACCTATATGGGCGATTTGTTAGCCGGCACGCCCGAGCAATTCGTTCTCGGCACGCGCCTGCTTCCCGCCGCAGACAACTCCTTGGCGTACGCCTATCCGCGTCGCTTTGAGGTTTCCTCCTTCCTCGTAGCCGAGGGCACCGCCGTTGAGGCGGAGGACATTCTTACCCTCACCGTCATGCTTGCCGACGGAAGCCTTGGCGTGCGCTATATTGATTTGGCGAAGGCCACCTCGGCCACGCGGCAGGCGCTCGTTGGGAAGGCGGTCGGTGACCGCACGGCAGACGCCTTGACCCTTTCCGACGTCTTTATGGACCAAAACGGCAAAAGAGGAGAGAGCGAGACCGTCACCCTGCTTTCGATTGACGAGGCAGAGCGCCTGTGGTTCGGTATGCGCTATCTCTTCGCCAACGAGCACGATGCCTCGGACAAATACGGTGCTTACACCTTCTATGCCCCTGCTACCATCACGGCCTGCCGTCCCAACAACAGCAGTCTGATGGCGGCGCTTGAAAAGCTTTACGAGCTGGCAGGCAAGGTGGTGCATATCGGTCTTGACGACGCGGTGCTTGAAAAATACGGCTTACTGCACCAGAAAATTCTCTTTGAGTACCCTGTCTTCGGCGAGGAGCCCTACGAACGTAAGAAGGACGAAAACGGCAACGACGTCAAGGACAAAAACGGCAATTACGTGTATACCGACATCATCGACCCCGACTATTATCTGACGGGAATGCTGTACGTTTCCGCCGCCAAGGACGGCGTTTGCTACGTTGCCTCCACCCTTTACGACTTCGTGGCCGAAATCGAGGTAACCTCCTTGGCCTTCCTCTACCGCGGTCTTTTCGACCTCGTTTCCCCCTACCTCTTTGCAGGCGAGATTTTAGACATTTCCTCCATTGATTTTCTTTGGAATTACGGCGCGACCGACGGTCTTGACAACGAAAGCTGTCACATCGACGTTGAGACCCATTTCGTTACCAACAGCGAGGGAAATACCAGCGAGCAGCTCAAAAACGTCACCGCACTCTTCCGCGCAAGCGAGCTTACGCTTGACTTGACGAGCTACAACGATTTCTGCTCCCTCTTCTACTATCTGCGCTACGCGGGCGAAAGCGGCCTTTCCTCCACCGAGAAGGACGCCTACCGAAGCGACCCTGACGCTGCCGTTCTGACAATTTCCTTTACGATGGACGACGGCACGGTGCTGACCTACCGCTTTGTTCCCTACGACAGCAACAAAATGGCCGTCCTTCTGACACACGGCTCCACCAACACCGAAAGCAACGACTTTTTCGTTTACGCAACCGATGTTAAGGCGCTGGCAACGCAATATCTGCATTTAATGGGCCTTTCTTCGCAATAAATGGCAATAAATGCGCAAAAAAGATTGCTTTTTCCGCGTACCTGTGCTACAATAGTTTTATAATTTGTTATCCATAAAAGAAAGTGAGATATATCCGTATGAAAAAATCCGTTTTGCGTCTTTCCGTATTGGCGCTCTTCATTTTGGCCGCCATGCTTCTGACCTCCTGCGGACAGAGCTATTCCAAGATGAACGTTTCCAAATACTGCTTTTTAGAGGAAAGCGACTACAACGCCCTTGCCCCTGAGGTTGACAAGGTCATTATTTCCGACGAGGATACCGCAAGCGCCATTCTCGATTACCGCTTCCAGAACAGAAAAGAAAAAGAGGGCGATTACCCCTACCAGAACCCTGTTCAGATGTACGATCAGATTGGCATTCTCTACGAGGCTGTTGACGCGGACGGCAACGTGGTTGAGTCCAATATGGCTTGGAACCGCTCCGCCTCCGCCTCCGCTGAGTACACCCTTCCCTCCGGCACGCTTTTGTATCTCGGCTACGAGAAGCACGCTGAGGGCTCGCTTCTTGCCTTCTTGGCAAACAAGTTTTTGACCGACGGTGTCAAGGCCTACGACCACAAGGTTGACGGCAAGGTGCAGACCAAGAGCGAGGACGGAAAGATTTCCGGCGCGATGAACATCGACAAGACCTCCGTTGTTTACGTTGGCTACACCTCTGATTTGACCGGCAAGACCAAGGATTTCATCATGCTTGACCTGACCGAGTTTGACCCCGCGAACGTCAAGGGCGATTCCTTTGAGGAAGCGCTGGCGCTCGGCCTTTTGCAGCTTTACACCGACGATGACAGCACCAACAAGCTCACCGTTGACAGCAAGAACTCCAAGATTATCTATGTGAATCAGGAAAAGACCGACGGCTCCAACTGCCTCGCATACCCCTACACCGACGATAAGGGCAACACCGTCACCTTCACCATCAACGCAACGGTATACGGCGCCTTCCAGCTTGACCAGCTGGGCCACAACGCCACCGTTTTTGAGACCGATTTCACCTATCCCGAGGACGCCGAGGGCACCTACGTGAAGGGTGAGGAATCCGTTGACAAGAAGAACGTGGACGTTACCGTTAAGGTATACGTTCTGGGCGCTGCCGACTACACCTACCCTGCATACGACGATACCTTCATCACCGAAACGATGAAGTTCACCTCCGAGAGCGGCAAGACGGGCGACGAGCTCAAGACCGAATACGAGGCCTTCGTTAAGAGCGATTTGCAGGCCAAGGAGGATGAAAAGGCTGCCAAGGCCGCAACCTCCATCATCTTCGACACCTTTATGAAGGGCCTGAAGGACGAGGATTTCAAGCTTCCCGGTGCCAAGGTAAGAGCCTACGTGCGCGAGACCAAGGACAATCTCCGTTACCTCTACGACACCTATTCCTTCACCTACAGCAGCAAGACCTACTATTACCGCCAGCTTTTCTCCTCCTTTGAGGAATTCGCTGTGAAGTACGCCTTCTTCAAGACCGCAACGGGCGTTGCAGGAAGCGGCAGCTCCTATCTTGAGGAAAACAGCACCTACAGCCTTTACACCATCTACGGCGGAAGCTTTGATAACTACGCCATTTCCCGTGCCGCCTTCAAGAGCGAGTCTACCGCAGGCTACAAGATGAAGCAGGTTAACGAGGAGCTGACCCGTCAGGGACAGGAGCTTGTCAAGAAGGAGCTTGCGCTCCGCCGCGTTGCCGAGCTTCTTGGCGTTTCCGTCACCACCGAGGAATTCAACACCTACGTTGAAAAGCTTTACAATCAGGAAATCAAGTCCGAAAGCGACAAGAAGGCGATGCCTCTTGCCACCTATATTGAGTACTACGGCCGCGACAATCTCGAGGGCGCATTGCTCAAGACCAAGGTTGAAGCCAAGCTCTTTGAGCTGAACAAGACGACCGTTGTTTACAACGAAATCGACTCCAAGGGCAACGACCTTACTCCCGACGCTACCAACTAATGACGAAAGAAAAAACGCCTGTCCTCTTCCTTTTTGGAAACAGGCGCTTTTTCCATCAAATGAAATAAGGAAATTCCTTGTATGAAGCAAGTAACCGTATATACGGACGGAGCCTGCCGCGGCAACCCCGGAAGGGGCGGCTGGGGCGTCGTTCTGGTCTATAACGGGCAGGAAAAGGTTTTGTCGGGCGGCGAGCGCCAAACGACGAACAACCGCATGGAGCTTTCTGCGGCCATCGCGGGTCTTTCCGCCTTGAAGGAGCCCTGCCTCGTTGATTTGTATTCCGACTCCAAATATCTTGTGGACGCCGTCACACTCGGCTGGCTTGAGGGCTGGCGCCGCCGCGGCTGGAAAAGAGGCCGCAACGAGCCCGTTCTGAACCCTGACCTTTGGGAAGTGCTGTACGAGCTTTTGTCCGTGCACAAGGTGACGTTTCACTGGGTAAAGGGCCACGACGGTCACGCCTACAACGAACGGTGTGACGCCTTGGCAACCGCCTTTGCCGATTCCTTTTTAGAGGAGAATTAACCCTCTCTTTTTCCGTCTATTCCGCTTGCACCTTGCAAGAAAGAACATGAAAGGGTATGAAGCATACCTATGAACAAGAAAAACAAAAAGCTGACCCCCAAGCAGCAAAAGGCGCTGGACAGAAAGCTGCGCAGTCAGTACGCAAACAAGCCTGCGGCCGTTGCCGCTAAGCGCCCCCCGATGCCGCTTGAGAAGAAATGGCTTCTCGGCCTTATCGCGCTGGTTATCGTGCTTGCCGTTGTAACTGCCACCCTTTGCGGCGTTGCCCTGCATCGCACCCTCTCCCTGCCCAAGCACGCATCTCTGCTTGACACCATCCGACTTTCCGACTACTTAACCGTAGCCAAGAGCAACTACACGGGCCAAACCGCCACCGTCAACTATGACGACGTGTATTCGGACGAGGATTTTGAAGCAGACAAAAAATCCATTCTCTTCAACAACCGCAAGCTCTTAGCCGCCACGCAGGAGGACGTTGTTCTCGGCATCGGCGACACGGTATATCTCTATATCCTCGGTGCTTCCCAAAACGGAACACCCGTTGCCGTGGGCGCCTTTGCCGACAGCAGCTACTCCAATATGCTTTCGGTCACCATCGGCGCGGAGCACGGCTTCGGTGAATCGCTTGACACCGCTCTTATCGGCCAGAACCCCAAGGACACGGTGCGCAACACCGCAACCTCCGTTGCCCTTACGGAAAACAGCGTGATTTCCTTGACCTACGAAATGTTCGTTGCCTCCAAATACAACGCATCGACTGACACGTACACATGGAAAACCACCGCTTACAAGACGGCCAATGCCGCGCGTGTGGATATGCAAAGCCTGACGGACGCCTTCCGCGAGGGTCTGCTTGACGCCGTAGAAAAGGGCGCCATTGGTGAAAAGGTCTCCCTCATTCTGAAGGACTATGACCACGACGGCAAGAGCAACACCGCCAACGTTGACGTTCGCATTGACGCCTGCGTCAACTTCATTGTTGTAGACGAGATTTCCACCCAAATCACCTTTACTCCTGCCGAGAACGCCTTTGCAAACCAGCCCTACGCTTCTCTTTGCACCGAACTTTACGGCAAGGAGACCACCTTTACCGTGATTCTCCAATGGGCAGACGATTATGAAATGCCCACCTTCAACGCCGAATTTATCAAGGAAACCCTCGGCTTTGAAACGGAGGAAACAACGGACGAGGCCGTGGTTGCCGCTTACCGCGCCATGCTTGAGAACAACCTGAAGGAGCAGGTGGCGGCCAACAAGATTTCTGCCATCTACGGACAGATTCTCAACGCCATTCAGAACAACTTCACCAACATTCCCGACGAGCTTTACTCCGAGGAATACTACAAGGTGTATACCGAGCTTCAGCTGCAATATTCCCTTTACGGCTCCGCCTCTTACAGCAGCATTGACGCCTTTGCCGCCGCCTATTCCTACTACCAGCTTGGCCAGCAGGTTTCCTCCGCAAACGATTACTGCATGATGATGGCGGAGATGCAGGCCATGAAGGAGCTTCTCACCTACACCATCTTCTACAACGAGGGTATGAAGGTGACGGATGCGGCACTTGCCGAGGCAAGAGAAAAATGTCTTTCCGATATGATTGATAAGGCAGGCAACCCCGAGCTTTACAACGAGGCCTACTTTATTACCCTTTACGGTGATGAAACCATCTGGCAGATGGCGCGCCGCGAGTACGCCATTCCCGCGCTTGTGGAAGCCTTCCTTTTGGCAAACAACACCGTCAACGTAAAAACCGCCTCCGCGCAATAATCGCGAGAGTGAAGCCCCCTTTTTAAGCCTCTATAAGAAAGGATTTTTCCTATATGAATAACAACCCGATTCTTCCAAACGGAAGCGAAGAGGTGGCAGCGCCCACCTTCTTGAAGAAATATAAAACGCAGGCCATCGTTGCGGGAATTGCGCTTTTGCTCGTTATCGGCCTTATCCTCTCTATCGTCTGGCTGGTTCGCGCAAGCAACGTTTCCTACGGCGAGGTTACCGAACCCCCCTTCTTTGATTACGAAAGCACCAACCCCACCGACTTTATGCCCGACTTCTCCTTAAACAAGTTCAAGGGGCTGACGGTTGGCGGCAAGGGTCAGCAAATTGAGGTAACGGTGGATGACGATTACATCACCGACTACATCAACGCCAACATTCTTCTTGCGCAGAAGAAGGCCACAAACGGCGGTCTTGCTATGCGCTCGGTCGCCATTGATTATGCCGACGTTGTTGCGCTGTACGTTCTTGATTTAACCAAGAACGGCGAAAGAGTGCTGCCCGAGGAGTTCGGACAGACCTTTTCGCAGGTTACCCTGACGGTCGGTGCGCTCTACTACGGCAAGGACTTCGACAACAAGCTTTGCGGCCTCATTCCCATGAATACGCACTTGGAAATGCGTTACAGCGGCACCTTTGATGCCACCTCCACCCTCTCCGCCACCTACACCGCCACGGTGAAGGACGAAAAGAACCCCACCCTTTCGCTGAGCGGCGCGCGCCTTGCCCTTCCCTCGCTTGACGCAGATTTCCGTTCTGCCATTCTCTCGGCCTCTGCGGGCGTCATCGGCAAGCAGTTCGAGTTTGATTTCGTTGAGGATATCGACAAGGACGGAGAAACCGAGGAGGTTCATTACGTGATGACGGTGAACGCCGTTGCGGATGAAAACGCCCTTTCCATCACCTTCACCTTCCCTGAGGATTACTTCACCTCCACGCTTGGCGAGGAGTACACCGCCCTCAACGGACAAGAGGTTACCATGCGCGTGGTTCTCAACTACGCCATCGCCTATGACGCTTACACCGTTGACACCCTGCTTTCCACGGATCTTGTAACGGGTACCGTGGAGAACAAGGAGCTTGCCGAGGCCAAGAAGGCCGCTGAAATTCTCAGCATCACCGACCAAAGCAAGATTACCACCAAGGCGTCCGTGCTTGCCGCCTTGCGCGAGGAGCTTTCCGCAGGTCTTGCCGCCTCCATCGACGAGGAGAAAAAGGCCGTTGAGCTTTCCCTGATTGGCAATGCGTATATGAAGCTCGTTTTTGAAAATCTGCCCAAGGATGAAATTGAGGCCTACCGCCTCTATTGGTCGCTCTACTATTTCGAGGCCTTCTGTGACGCAGGTCTTTACACCGATATGACCTTCGACGGCTTTGCCGAAAACGCAGGCCTTGGCTTCGTTCCCTCCGAGGACGAAAACGAGCCCCAGAACTTCAACGAGTTCATCATTGAATCTGCTGAGTACAGCATCAAGCAGAACCTCGTGGTTGCTTGGATTTACAAGACCGCAGGCCTGAACACCGCCGAAAACGAGCAGAAAATCAAGGACGGCTTCGGCGCATATTTGAAGGACACCTACGGCACCGACAAGGAGGCCGACTTGAAGAAGGCCGGCTACGATTTGGATGCCGTTTATAAGGACTACCACCTGCAATCCATCGGCGAATACGTCAACGATTGGATGCTTGAAAACAACACCGTAGACTACACCTTGGATGTAGAAGAATAATTTTTCGGGCAGAGTGCTTTGCACTCTGCCCTTTTTTTGTGCTTGCCCTTGCCCTTTGCAAAACGCGCGCAAAAGGGCCTTCGCGCCGAAGCGCCTCTTTTTCCTTCTTCTGTCATAACCGCCCTTTCTCCTTCATAGAATGAAACAAAGAAAACAGCCCTTCCTGTCGGGAGAAAGGAAAAACCATGTTTATTTGTTCAGTTAAAGCCAAAACGCTTCGCTTTTTCGGCCTTATCGTGCTTTGCCTTTGCGTCATTTCCGCTGTT
>JBGVMO010000109.1:0-1726 GCA_045124835.1 Eubacteriales bacterium | reverse complement strand
TATCAGCTCACCGTGCAAATCCTGATATGTGCTTAAAGAAAGCAAGCCGTTCAGGCGCACCACCGCTCTGCCCACACCAAGGGTGGACGAATGGGTGCCCACATCAAAAAAGTTTGCAGAGCCGTAATTGCCGGTAGGATCTCCTTGGTAGATACCTGCGTCCTCAATATAATCGGTTCCGCTGTCGACGGTCAGCGTCGGGTCGATGTACACGGGATAAACGGTGTTTTCATCGGTTAAGAACTCCACGGAGGCGCCGACGGTGAGCAGATACAGACCGTTCTTCACCTGTACCACCGAAAGGGTACCCTTTTCGAAGTTGCCCGCCGCGTCGTACACCCAAGTGTCGGAAATCAGGATCTTTTCCTCGGCGTCGGCGGTGGGGGCGATGAAGTAGCGCCCTTCCTCCTCAAAAACAGACAGGTTGCCCGTGTTCAAGGTGAATGCGAAGGTGTTTTGTCCTCTGTAGGCGTCGAGGATCACGTCCTCCTTCACACCGCTGAGGGTGGGGGTATAACGGAGCGTGGTGCCCGTGCCGAAGACCCCTTGATAGTCCGCCTTGCCCGACGCGATGCCCACGGGGGCGATCTGCAGGGCTTGCTCCACAAGTGCGGCTTCAAGGGCTGCGGTCATACTCGCGCCCGCAGTGCCTGCCAGTGCAGAGCCTGCACTCACCGTCCCGCCCGTCAGGCTCTGAGGCTTGGGCGTTAAGGTCACGCTGTTGCCATTATATGCAAGGGTCACGCCGCTTGCGATTGCGTTTGGCAGGGCAAGGGAAACGTTTGAGGCTCTGGTGGTGTAGCCGCCGTCAAGGGCTACGAGATCCAGCTTTTTCTCGGTCGCCTCGCCGCCCGCGTTGACGTATTTCACGTCCTCGTCAAGGAAGTAGACCGTCTTGCTTCCGTCGGCGTTTTTGAAAACGTAGGTGTTCGGCTCCTCGTCCTCACAAACGCGCTCCACGTGCCCCGCTTCGATGAAGGAGGCGCGGTCAACGTAGTTGAAGATCAGGCTCTCCCCGTCAAGCTCACTTACAAGCTCGGCGCGCTGAAGATCGAGAGCTTCCGCGCTTTCAAGCGCCTGCTGGGAAATTCCGTTTTCTGTGGACTGAGTCTCTGCTACAGCCCACAGGCAAAAGGAGGGCAACAGCAAGAGCAAACATAAAATCGGTGTTCCGAAACGAATGAGTCGATACGCGGACTTTTTCATTGAAAAGCCCTCCTTTCCGGAGCTTCGCTCCAATATTTTTATGATGCAGCCCTTCGGGGCTTGCTTCCTTTTTTAAGGGGATACTTCCCCAAGGATACTTCCCAAGGATATTTTACCATACCAAGGCATGCTTGTCAAGGGCGTTTACCAAAAAAAAGGAAATTCGTTCCCGCTTTTTGAAAGGAAACCGCCGCATCCGCCCCCCTCCCCGTGCGGTGCACGGCGGTGCAAAAGTCCCTTCACCTATATAGTCGCTTTTTTTTTTGAAAATGTTCCGGTTTTTCAAAAAAATTTTTCGATTTTTCAAAATTTTTTTGGAGCGCCCCGCCGCGTCCGCCGCGCACCCGTTCAAGCGCCTTCACTATATAAGTACGTTTTTTTTGAAAAATCAACGCGTTTCCCGAAATTCTTTCGATTTTTTTGTTTTTTTTGGAGCGTCCCGACAGGTGCTTTTGCCCGCGCCACTCTGCCCTTTCAAAGCCGCAAGCAAAGAACGTAAGGATTCTGAAGGCTGATCCAT
>JBGVMO010000108.1:0-14948 GCA_045124835.1 Eubacteriales bacterium | reverse complement strand
GACCCCTTCCAGCGCGAGCTGATGGGCATGGTCGGCAAATGGATGGGTCTTTTCGGTGAGGCCATTTACGAGGGCAAGCCGCATCCTGCTACCTGCAAGAACGAAAAGAACTTCGTTTTGCGCACGGAGGACTATCTCTATTTCTTTATTCACGGACTTGGCAGAACGGGCAACGAGAACGTGACCGTAAACGAGGGCGAGGAAAACGATTTCACCTTCCGCGGTGTAAACGAGGAAATTGCGTCTGTCGAGTGGCTGGATAACGGTGAAGCGTTGACCTTCGCGCAGGGGAACGGTCTCTTTTCCTTGGGCGCTACGGGCTTCCCCTACGGCATTTCCACCTGCGTGCGCGTGGCCAGAGCCAAGATCAAAAAAATAACGAGAGCAAAAGCTGATGCTTGTTAAAATGTAAGCTTTTGTTTACAGAAAGAGAGAATGCTATGAAGGTTTGTGTGATACAACCCCCGTATTCCACCGATTTTACGGCCTATCTCATTGACGAAGCGCACTCCTTGGCCGAGGTTCCCTTCGTTAAGGACGGCTTTGTGTTAGAAAAGCATCAAGTTCTTTTGTTAAAGAAGGATAGAAGGATATGACAGAATCATTTTTGGAAGCCTTAAAGCAAGCAGGCTTTGCGGAATATCCCTATAACAGCGACCTTTTGGAAGCCTTTGGGGAGAGATTTTATTTTTACGATACGGGAATGACGGTAGACGGCGCGCACGGCAGCGAGTCTGCCGAGATTCTTTGGGCAGACAAGGCGGAGTTTTCCGGCCTCTGCTATGCGCCGACCCTTTTGGAAAGCGTGATGCTGGAGTTTGCCGACCACGGCGTCTTGCACATACTAAAAGAGATCGAGAAATACACCTATATTTCCTTGGAGCTTATCTTTATCGGCGGCCTGCCTATGGTTGGCCTGCGCCTGAGCGAGGATGATTTTGCCTACGACGCGCGCGGCTCCCTTGGCGATATGATGAAGGTTGTCGGTATGCTGGAGCTTTTGCTTGTCAAGCGCCTTGCCTATCTCAGAAAAAAAGGAACGAAACGCACCCCCTTTGATAAATTTCCCGTCGCATGATGTCAACTTTTGTTTACACCGAAAGAGAGATTAAAAATGAAGGTCTGTGTTATTCAGCCCCCCTATTCCACCGACTATGGAAAAATAGACGCTTATTTTGAAAAGGAGCTTTCCTTGCTTGCAGAGTGCGATGAGAGCATGGACATCATCGTGATGCCCGAGGCCTCGGACTTGCCCTGCCTTGCAGGCTCCAAGGAGAATCACGAGGCGGCTGTTGCGCGCTTTCACGCGCCCTTGATGGAGGCGGCTGCCGAAACGGCCAGACGCTGTAACGCTATTTTGTTCGTTTCGGGCTATTCCGAGGAGGAGGACGGCCTTCGCAACACCACCTTTGCCCTCAACAGAAGGGGCGAGGTAGTGGGTAAGTACTTCAAGCAGCATCTGACGCCCGGTGAGGTCACGAAAACGCGGCTTGACAGCGGCTACACCTTTACCCATACCGAGCCGACCGTTATCGAAATCGAAGGGCTGCGCTTCGGATTTCTGACTTGTTATGATTTCTATTTTTACGAGGCCTTCCCGACCATTGCAAGAGCAGGGGTTGACTTTGTCATCGGTTGCTCGCATCAGCGAAGCGATACGCATCGGGCCTTGGAGATTATGACGCAGTTTTTGGCCTACAACACCAATGCCTACGTGCTTCGCGCCTCCGTCTCGATGGACGAAGGCTCCGATGTCGGCGGCGCTTCCATGATTGTGGCGCCGACGGGCGAAATTCTTGCGCATATGTATAGCCGCGTGGGGCTTGCAACGGTCGAGCTTGACCCGAAGAACAAATATTATAAGCCTGCGGGCTTCGGCAATCCGCCTGCCGCGCATTACGAATACGTGGAAAAGGGAAGAAGGCCTTGGAAATACCGCCCCGCAGGAAGCGCCATTGCCACCTTTGATGCCTTTATGCCCTATCCGCGCACCTGCGCCCATCGGGGTGTTGCGGCCGCAGGGCCCGAAAATTCCTTGGCTTCCTTGGGTGCGGCGGTGGCTATGGGCGCACAGGAGATTGAGTTTGACGTCTGGCCCACCAAGGACGGTGAGGCCGTCGTTTTGCACGACCCGACGCTTGAAAGGGTCAGTAACGGCGTGGGTCTCGTTTATGAAAAGACCTATGAGGAGCTTTTGTCGCTTGACTTTGGCAGCTATTACAGCGAGGGCTTTGCGGGACTTTCCGTTTTGCGCCTTGAGGAGCTTTTGAAGAAGCTTGGCTGTCACGCGGTGATGAATATACACGTGAAAACCCCGAACAATCAGGATGCGGCCTCGGAGGACTTTTTGAAGAAAATCCTTGCGCTCATCGATAAGTACGATTGTCGCCGCCACGTCTATTTTATGTCGGGCAACGATACCGTGCAGGCACAGCTTGCCCGTCTTGCCCCCGATATTCCGCGCTGCTGTGGCGGTGGGGATGCGCCTTGGGAGATTGTTTCGCGCGCCATTGCCTTGGGCTGTAAGCGCGTACAGCTCTATGCCCCCTACTTCAATCGGGAAATGATAGAAAAGGCGCATGAAAACGGCATTATCTGCAACGTCTTTTACACCGATTCCGCCGAAGAGGCAGAAACGCTTTTGGATATGGGCATCGACGTGATTTTAACCAACAATTTCTGCGCCGTTTCGCCCACGGTGCAAAAAAGAGAAAAATACGTGACGTATTAAGGAAGCAACAGCGAAAATATAAAAAGAGCAAGGATAGAAGGATTTTTCTCCTTTTGCCCTTGCTCTTATTTTTGTCGATATGTGGGCTTTGCCCACTCGATATGCTTTCGCGAGAGCTGTCACACAGGTCTTTTGCGAAAGCTCGATATATTGCCGCCTTGCGGCAATTCGATATGAGATACATTCCGCAAGGAATGTATCTCGATTTTATTCTTCTTGCCAGAAGCGGTGCAAAAGGGCGGCAAGGGCCTCACGGTTGCCCGCGAATCTGAGGTCGCGCCAAAGCTGTGGAAACACCTTACTGCAAACGGGGGAGCGAAGGCGGTCGTCTATCAAAACGACAACGCCCTTATCGTCCTCACGCCGTATGACACGGCCGGCCGCCTGCAAGATGCGGTTCATGCCGGGGTAAAAATAGGCGTATTCCTTGCCCATCTCGCATTTTTCGTTATAGTAGGTGGCAATCAGCTCGCGCTCCGCGGAAACCTGCGGCAAGGCAACGCCGATGACGATGGCGCCGATAAGACGCTCACCGACAAGGTCAATGCCCTCCGCGTAAATGCCGCCCGTTACACAGAAGCCGACAAAATAGCCCTTTTCGCGCGGCTTGAAGCTGTCAAGAAAGGCCTCGCGCTCCTTTTGTGACATGTGGCGCTTTTGCAGGGCAACGGTCACGCGCGGCGCAAGCTGTCGGAAGGCGGCCGCAACGCGCTCCATATAGGAAAAGGAGGGGCAAAAGACCATATAGTTTCCCTGCCTTTCGCGCAAAACCGTTGCAATGATTTTTGCAACCTCGGCAAGCGATTCCTCTCGTGCCGCGGCGCGCACGGAGACCTTGTCCATAATACCGACGCAGAGGTTTTCCTTTGCAAAGGGCGAGGGGGCCTCAATGGAGAGGGCGGGACGGCGCGCCGTCAAAACGGAGCGATAATAGTCCAAGGGGGAGAGGGTTGCCGAGAAGAAAACGGCAGAGTCGCCCTTGTCTAAGCGCGCGTTGATTTCGTCTGATGGGTCAATGCAGGTGAATTTGATTTTCTTTTCGCCGTTTTCCTGCAAGGCGTAGCTCACGTAGCCCTCGGAATAGCAAAGCAGGGTGTCGTAAACGCCAAGCAGACGATACAGCGCCTCGCGCAAAAGCTGGCTTTGGGCGTCCTTGGCGGCGGAAAGGGCAAAAACAGCCTTTTCAAGCCGTTCAGCGAGCGCCTCAATGCAGGCGAACAGCGCCGTTGGCGGCGCGCTTTGGTAGGCAAAGCCACAAGCCTCGCCTGCCGCATCCTTGCGCAAATTGTCGCGCAGCATTTCGTCTATGGCCTTTTCCGTAGCGGTCAAAAGGCCTGCAAGCGCGCTTGCTATGGGGGCTTCTAACTCGCGCGCAAGCGCGAGGGTGTCGGTAAGGAAGGAAAGCGAAAGCTCGGCTGAATACATATCTCTTGCGCGCTCGGGCAGGTTGTGCGCCTCGTCAATCAAGAAGGTGTAGTGGCCGCTCTCGGAGAAGAAGCGGCGCAGAAAAACGCGCCTGTCAAAGAGATAATTGTAGTCACAAAGCACAACGTCGGCATAGCGGGCGTAGGAAAGAGAAAGCTCGTGCGGACAAACGCCGTAGTCAAGCGCCGTAGAAAGAAGAGCCTCCTCGTTTACCACCGTAAGACCCCTTTGGTAAAGCGCCTCGGTGGCCTTTTTGATGGCCTCCTTCTTGGCCTTTCCGTGCGTGCAGAAGCGGCAGGGCGTGCCGTTTTCCTTGTAAGGACAAAGGCGCTCCTTGGCGTAAACGATAACGGCGCGCAGTAAAGCACCCTTGGAGGCAAGCAAAAGAAGCGCCTCGCTTACGGTTTCAAAAAGGGTTGTTTTGGGCACGAAATAAAAAATCTTCTCGGTGTGTCCCAAGCCCAAGGCACGAAGCGCGGGGAAAAGAACGGCCAAGGTCTTTCCAACGCCCGTGGGCGCGGTGGCGTACAAAACGCTTTTGCTCTTGATGGCGGAAAAGACAGCCTTCATCATATCTGCCTGCCCATCTCTTGCCTTTTCGTACGGGAAGGTGAGAGAGGCGAGCGTTGGCAGGCGCACGGCCGCCTTTTCAACGGCGTGGCGTCCGTCAAGGACAAGGGCGGCAAGGGCGCGCTTATAAAAGGAGGAAAGGCTTTCCTTGCTTGGCGATTCCTCCCATGAAAGAGCTTCATTTTCTTTACGCAGTACGGTGAAGCGGAGTGTTGGGGGGGCTTCGGTCTTTACAAGATGGGCGTACAAAAAGCCGACACCGCGGATTTTCTTGCGCGCAAGGGCAGAGAGCCTTGCCGGGTCCTCCTTGGTCTCAAAGGTGAGCGGAAGAAGGCCGTCCTTCTGCAAAACGCGGCCCTTTAAGCAAACGGCAATGCCGTTCAAATCCAAGCGCTCCTCTATGGAAACGGGAGAAAAGCCCTCTGCGTGCGCAGCGGGCAGTCTTTGCAAAAGGGGCTCCTCATCGTCGGTCGTACCGTTGTAGCAAAACCAAGCGGCAGAGAGAAGCTCCTCCACCGAAATATATAGGGTTTGGTCGTTTTTTTGAAAAAACATAAAAAAACTCGCTTTCTTTTTCAAAAAACTCTTGCTTTTTTTAAAAAACCGTGCTATACTCTTTTGTGTTCCCACCTTGACGGATGGGCGCGTGAAAAAGCAGACTGCGGAGGCATAGCTCAGTTGGTTAGAGCACTTGCTTCACATGCAAGGGGTCATAGGTTCGAGTCCTATTGTCTCCACCAATTTTTTTGGCTTCGCGGATGCTCATATGGAGGCATAGCTCAGTTGGTTAGAGTACTTGCTTGACATGCAAGGGGTCACTGGTTCGAGTCCAGTTGTCTCCACCAAAAATTCTCGGGAGTAAAGCGACCGAGAATTTTTACTTTTTACCCATTCTCTTTTTTACCTCTTCGTTTGTATTTCTCCAAGAGGCCTCCGAATTTTTGAGGCAGAAAGGACGATTATGACGCCTATCAAGCAAAAGGCCTTTGGCCTCTTTCTTTTATTTGCCGCCGCGATTATCTGGGGCTTTGCGTTCCCGATGCAGTCGGCCGCCGCCGTTTACGTTGGCAGCTTCACCTTAAATTGCTGTCGCTCGTTGCTTGGCGGCGTATTTTTGGTTTTCTGCATTATGCTTCTTGACAAAAAGAAGGAGCGCCGCCTTTTTTCCTTTAAGCCCTTCCGTCTTGACGTGAGCAAGCGCGAATGGTTGGGCGGCATTCTTTGCGGGGTTATCCTTTGCTTTGCTATTAACTTTCAGCAGCTTGGCATTGCGGGTGAGGCAACCGATTCGGGCAAGGCCGCCTTTATCACGGCGCTTTACGTGGTTATCGTGCCCTTTTTGAATCTCTTTGCAGGTAAGCGCCCCTCGGCGAAGGTCTGGGTTTGCATTCTCGTTGCCCTTTTGGGTTTTTATTTGTTGAGCGCGCCGATTGTGGTGAAGGAGCCGGGGCTTCGCGGCTTTTTTGCGGCGCTTTTAACGGGCGGCTTCCGCTTTGCCACGAGCGATATTCTCGTCTTCATCTGCGCCGTCATTTTCTCCTTGCACGTTATCGTGATCGACCGCTTCGCCGAAGGAACGGACGGCGTGCGTATTTCCTGCATCCAGTTCTTAACGGCAGGCATTCTGTCTTTGCCCTTGATGCTGATTGTGGATAAGCCCGCCGTTTCCGATATTCTTTTGGCGGCACTTCCCACGGTTTATCTCGGCATTCTTTCCTCGGGCATTGGCTATACGGCGCAAATCGTTGGTCAGAAGTACGTGGACGTGGCCATCGCGCCGATGGTGCTTTCCTTGGAGTCGGTGTTCGGGGCCGTCGGCGGCGCCTTGCTTTTGGGTGAAACCAAAACCCCTTGGCAGATAATCGGCTGTGCCATCGTTTTTGCGGCGGTCATTTTCGTGCAGCTGCCGGTAGGGCGCAAAAAAAAGGCAAAGGAAGCAACGGAAAAACAAAGCTTATAGTGAAACAAGGCGCTTGCAAAAGCGCCTTTTTATGTGCCCGTCAGGCCTTCTCACGTAAAATCGAGAGCATTTTCAAGAAATTGTCGGGCAGGGGGGAGGAGAAGGTCATCATCTCGCCTGAGGGATGACGGAAGGTTAACTGCTTCGCGTGCAGCATCTGTCCGTCTAAAAGCGGCGCGTGCTTTTTTTCAAAGGGCGTTTTTCCACCGCCGTATACAAGGTCGCCCATTAAGGCGTGGCCAAGCGCCGCCATATGTACGCGGATTTGATGCGTTCTGCCCGTTTGTAAACGAAGCTTTACATACGAAAAGCCCGAAAAACGCTCTAAAACCTCATAATGCGTCACCGCCTCGCGCGCGGTGTGCGAGCCGTCCTTGATGACGGCCATTTTTTTTCGGTCAACGGGATGACGCCCAATGGGAAGAGAAACGGTGCCCGTCTGTTCCTTCAAGGAGCCGACAAGCAGCGCGTGGTATTCGCGGTAGAGGCTGTGATCCTCTAATTGCGCCGCTAAATAGCGGTGCGCCGCGTCAGTTTTGGCAACGACCAAAAGTCCGCTTGTATCCTTATCAATGCGATGCACGATGCCGGGGCGCAAAACGCCGCCGATGCCCGAAAGACTGCCCTTGCAATGATATAACAGGGCGTTGACAAGTGTGCCGCTTTCGTTGCCTGCGGCAGGATGCACCACCATGCCGGAGGGCTTGTTGATAACCAAAAGCGCATCGTCCTCGTAGACGATGGAAAGAGGGATGTTCTCGGGCATGGCCTCCATTGGCACAGGCTCGGGCTCGTCGTAGCAAATCACGTCACCCTCGGAAAGCAGAAGGCTCTTCGTGGCCTTTTTGCCGCCTACGGTAATGCGCTCCGCCTCCAACCATTTGACAATGGCAGAGCGGGAAACGCCTAAGGCCCGAGACAGCACGCTGTCAAGGCGCTCACCGTTATCCTCGCTTGTCACAACGTATAGCATCGAGACTCTCCTTTCGCTTGGCTTTGTGTGTGAAAATGCGCTTGCCTTCGAGTGAAAACAAAGCAAGCGCGTTTTATATATCCTCCTCGGAGGATTTTTCGGAAAGGGCGGCCTCTTTGGCGGCCTTTTCCCTTTTTATCTCTTCTTTCATCTCTAAAATAAGAGAAAGAATCATCAGTCCCGCCCCAACGCAGACGAAGGAGTCCGCGCCGTTAAAGACGGCAAAATCAATCAGGGTAAAATCAATGAAGTCAACAACAAAGTAATAAACCTCTCCCAAGACGTCAATTCCTTGGCGAAAGAAGCGGTCAAGCATATTGCCAATGCCGCCCGAGACAATCATCGAAAGGGCAACGGTCGAAAGGCGCGACATCTCCTTTCCGAAGAAAAGATAGGCGAAAAGCGCCAGAATGGCAACGGTGGAAAAAATCATAAAGACCCAGCGCTGATTGGAAAGAATGCCAAAGGCGGCACCGCGATTTTCCACGTAGGTTAAGTGCAAAACGCCCTGCCAGAGCGGAAGGGAGCCCTTGCCCTTCAAGAACAAAACGGCAAGCAGCTTGGTTAGCTGGTCAATGCCAACGCCGCCAAACAGAATGGCGAGTGACAGCCAGCGCCTTTTGACAAGAGAAAGGGGTTCTTTCATACGGTACTCCATAGCCGCCAAGGCGGCGGTGATTTTTGCTTTTCTCCTTGCTTCTACACAACCGGTAAAACGGTGCGCAAGAAGGAAAGAAGCAGGAAGGTGACGAGAAAGGAAATGTCAATAGGAAGGCTGTTGACGGCGGGAAAACGGGAGAGAAGGAAACGAACGGGCATAATCACCGGCTCGGTTATCATCGTTAAAACTCCCATTAAAGCGGAAAGAAAGCCGCCCTCGCCTCTATCGAACCAGGAGAGAATGGCGCGAATAAGCATCGCGTCAAGCACCAGCATCAAAAGAATGCTGATGATTTTGGCAATCAGATATAACAGAAACATTTTGTATCTTACATCATCTCGTCAGGGTCGGTGCCAACGGCCTCCGAATCGCTGACGTCAACGTTATTGGGGGTGATGATATAGGTGCTGGTGGTCACGCGGCGAATTTGGCCGCGGATGGAGTATGCCACGCCCGAGAGAAAGTCAATCATACGGCGGCAAACCTCCTTGTTGGCGGTTTCAAGATTGAGAACTACCGTTCTGTGACTCAAAAGATGCTCCGCAATGCCAACCACGTCCTCGTACTTGTCGGGACGGACAACCTTTAATTCAATACTGCTGCCCTCAATGCCAACGGCGCTGGCCGTTTTTGCGGCGTGGTTGATAGGGGGAACGCTCTCGTCGGCAAGTGCCTCGGTGGAATCGGCGCTTTCTACCTCGGAATCGTAAAATCCGGGCTCCTCGTCAAAATGGCTGGCTTTTTTACCAAAAAAATTCATATGTACGTCCTTTCCGTTATCATACCGTTTCCGGTGTATTTTCAGAAAATAAAATGTTAGGCTGCAAGTGCTTTATACGGGCTTTTCAAACAGCGTGCGCCCGATGCGAATGACGGTTGCGCCCTCCTCAATGGCGGGAATAAAGCTGTGGCTCATTCCCATGGAGAGCATGGCGTTTTCGGGAAGAAGGCCTCTTTCCTGCATTGCACGGAAGATGGAGGCGGTTTCTCTGAAATAGGGGCGATAGGCGGCATCGCTTTCGCAGATGGGCGCCATCGTCATCACGCCGCAAAGGGAAAGATGGGGGAAAGCGAGAATTTCCTCAGCAAAGGCAAGCGCGTTTTCGGGCAAAACACCGCCCTTGGCCTCCTCACGACCGCTGTTGATTTCAAGCAGAACCCTGACCTCTTCAACGCCGTTCTTTTCCGCCTGCTTTTCGATTTCCTCGGCCAGACGCCGTGAATCAAGAGAATGAATGTAGGCGGTTTTTCCGATGATGTATTTGACCTTGTTGGTTTGCAAATGGCCGATAAGATGCATTTCGGGCGCGCTGCCCTCTGCAAAAAGCGCCTGCCGCTTCAAGAACATATCCGTGCGGTTTTCGGCAATTTTTCCTTGGCCGTAATCCGCAACCAAGGCGCGCACCTCCTCGTCACTTGCGCTTTTGGTGACGGCGAGAAGGGAAGGGGCGGGAATGCCAAGCTGTAAGGCACGGCTTGCGGCGGCATCCGCAACGCGCAAAAGGTTATCCTTTATGTAAGAAAAGGGTGCCGACATCGTTTTGCTCCTTCCGTTTTCCTTTTTTGCACCGCGCCAAAGGGGGCGCAAAAGTAATACCATTCCTATTTTAACACAAAAAGAACAAAAAAGCCATAGAGAAACGTAAAAAAATATATTTTTTTTAAAACAAAACCGAAGCGAAAAAGAAAAAGGCATCCGAGCCCACGGGCTCGGATGCCTGATAAAAAACGGATTATTCTGCGGAGGCTTGTGCGTCTTCTCCCTCGGCGGCGCCCTCAAGCGCCAGCTCGTCGGCGTTGCAGCCGGTGTTCGAGTTTTTGAGGAATACGAAGTAAATCACGATGCTTGCTACAATCAGAAGTGCGGCGAAACCGACGACGGCCCAGTATTTCACGTTTCCGGTGACGTTGGTGATAATACCCGCAACGTCAAGGAAGAGAATGAGAATGGGGGTCACGTACTTAATCATAACGGCGAAGACCATGGAGAATTTGCCAAGGTCAAGCCCGTCCTCCTTGAGTCTTACTGCCAGCGCCTTGGGGGAGAACCAGTCGGCAAGCGACTTCTTTTCGCCGAAGAGCCAGCCGATAGCAAAGCAAGCGGCAAAGGCACCAAGCGGCATCAAAACGGCATTGGTTGCCTCGTCAAAGAAGGTCAGCATATCAAAGCCGAAGATGTTAATGCCTGCCTCCTCCAGAATGGCGACACGGCCAAGAGAAATGCCGACGGGCAGGGAAATGGCAAAGGCAACTGCCATAACGATGAGAGCGGACATCTTTCTCGACATTTTGGTTTTCTGCACGATAAGCTGGGTTACAACCTCAACGAGCGAAATGACCGACGTGATGGCGGCGATAGAAACCATGGCGAAGAAGAGGAAGGAAATAACCTGTCCAATAGCGCCCATCTTGGTGAAAACGAGGGGCAGAATGGCGAACATAAGGCCAACGCCGCCCGAGGAATTCAGGTTTTCGGGAGCCAAGGCACCAATGGCGGGGAACATAGCAAGACCTGCAAGGAAGGCAACGCAGGTGTCGAAAATGCAAATCATAGCAACGGACTTGCCAACCTTGATTTCCTTGCCCGTATAGGAGCCGTAGCAAACCATAGCGCCCATACCGAGAGAGAGGGAGAAGAAGGCCTGACCCATCGCGGCCAAAAGACCGTTAAAGCTCAGGTTACCCTCAGCATCGTGGAAGAAGGCGTAAAAATCGGGGTTGAGGTATTTGTTCAAGCCCGCGCTGACACCGTCACCAAGGCAGAGGCTGAAGATAACGATGAAAACGAGAATCAGGAAAAGAACGGGCATTAACACCTTGGAGGCCTTTTCAATGCCGCCCTTGACGCCTGCCATAACGATAACGAGCGCCAGCAGCATAAAGAGAGCGGTGTAAAGGATAACCTCGCCCACGTTAACCGAGAAGGTGCCGAGAATACCCTCGTTTCCTGCAAAGGAGTTCATCGTGTACTTCAGGGTGTAGCCGCCAAGCACCGAATAGTAGCAGGTGATAAGGAAGGGAATGATAAGCACCAAAAGACCGACCCAACCGAAGTTCTTGTTTACCTTCTTATAAGAAGAGACCGTGTTGGCGGCCGCGCGCTTGCCGATATAAATCTCCGCAATCATCGCAATGGCGCCGATGAAAAGCACGCAGGCAATGTAGATAAACACGAATGCCGCGCCACCGTTTGCGCTGGTTTTGAAGGGGAAGCCCCAAAGATTGCCAAGGCCGACTGCCGAGCCTGCGGCGGCGAGAATAAAGCCGATGCCGCTGGCAAAGCCGTTTCTTTTCTTTTCCATAATGTAAAGTCCTTTCAGGGTAAAATAAAATATGCTTAATTGATTTTATCATATCTCTTGACTTTTGGGAAGATACAGTTTATAATGAAGGTATGAGATTTTCTAATAGTCACCGCTGACGGTGGCGGAAAGGAATGCTTCTCTTAAGGGCTTTATATGAACGTATCCAAATACAAGGCGTTGCTTCTGGCCGTTGACAGAGGCAGCTTTTCCAAAGCAACCGAGGAGATGGGGTATACGCAGTCGGGTATGACCCATATGATGAACAGTCTTGAGGAGGAAATCGGCTTTCGCGTGATTGAGCGCGGATATTACGGCATCCGCCTGACTGAAAAGGGCGAAAAGCTGATGCCCGCCGTTCGCCGTATGGTGCGGCAAACGGAGCTTTTAGAGGAGGAAATCGAGCGACTGCGCCGTGCGGAGAAGAAAAGCGTTTCCATCGGCATTTGCGCCGGTATGGCAACGGAGCCGTTTTTGCAGATTGTGGAAATCATCAGGCGCCGCACGCCCGACTTAAAAATTGAAATGTATACGGAGGGAACAGCCGCCTTATACGAGGGGCTTCTTTCCGGCCGATATGACGTTATTTTTGCCGTGCGTATGGAAAAGTATGCGGTGGAGTTTTTGGATTTGGCGAGAGAGAAAACGGTTGTGCTCCTTCCGGCCTCGGAGGGCGATGCTCCCTTTTCTCTTGCGGATTTGCACGGCCGCGACTTTCTGGTGTCGGACGGCGGCTTTCAGGCGGAGGCGCTGGAGCTGTTGAAGGCAGAGGGGATTCGCCCAACCCTGCTTTCCACCTTCGTGGAGCCGGCGGCCCTGACGGCGATGGTAGCGCGCGGACTTGGCGTAACCGTTTTGCCCGCCTCGCTTTTGGAGAGCGGCAGGGGAGATGTTCTCTCCTATCCGCTTCCCGATGCGTATACCTGCCATCTCGGCGTTGCGTTTTCTCCCCACACGGAGAAAACGGAGGGGTGTGAGGCGGTTCTTTCGGCCGCGCGTGAATGGAAGGAAAGGGAGGCCGCTCTTTCTGTTTGACGCGGCTTGAAGAGAAAGCCCGTAAGAGCCAAGAGCGTCTGAATGAAGGACGCGAAAACAAAAAGACTTGCCAAGAGGCAAAAGGAGAACACAGCTATGAGATACGTTGTTGACCACGATTTGCACATTCATACCAAGCAATCCCCCTGCTCGTCTGACCCCAAGCAGTCTCCCGAGCGCATCTGGCAGTACGCCGTGGATAACGGCTTTTCCACCGTTTGCTTGGCGGACCATTTCTGGGATGAGCTGGTGCCCACCTGCTCCAACTGGTACGAGAAATGCACGTATGCCTGCATTGCGGAAAGCCTCGGCTTTACGCCGCCCAAGGATAAGGGCGTGCGCTTCCTTTTTGGCTGTGAAACGGATATTGACAAGCATTTTCAGCTGGGTGTTTCCCGCGAGCGAATGGAGCTTTTTGATTTTATCGTTATTCCCACCACGCATATGCATATGACGGGCCTGACCGTTGGTGCCGAGGATAGTGCCCCCGAGCGCCGCGCGGAGCTGTACGTGAAGCGCCTCGACGCCCTGCTTTCGATGGATTTGCCCTTTGAGAAGGTGGGCATTGCACACCTGACCTGCCCCTTGCTTTCTAACGTAGAGACCCATCTTGACGTTTTGGATATGGTATCCGATGAGGTGTTTCACGGGCTGTTTGCCCGCGCGGCTAAGCTGAAAACGGGCATTGAGCTGAATTTCGAGGTGCGCAATTACAAAACCGAAGCGGATTTGGCGCGCGTGCTGCGTCCCTATCGCATTGCCAAGGAGGAGGGCTGTCTCTTCTATTTCGGCAGCGATGCGCACCACGAGGACGTGCTTTTGCGCTCCAAGAGCAATTTTGAGGAAATCGTCACGCTTTTGGATTTGACCGAGGCGGAAAAATTCAAGGTGCCCTTTAAGGCAGACTCACTCTTCCTCCGCTGATGCGGCACGAAAAAACAAGTAAAGAAAGAGGAAACACCCGTGAGATATATCGTTGACCACGATTTGCATATACACACCTGCCTTTCACTTTGCTCGGGCGACCCTGAGCAGACGCCTGCGCGCATTCTGCGCTACGCCAGAGAAAACGAGCTTTCCACCGTTTGCCTGACGGATCACTATTGGGATGAGGCAATTCCCGGTGCATCGGAATGGTATCGAAAGAGCAATTTTGCGCGCATTCGCGAAAGCCTTTCCTTTATGCCGCCGCGAGACGTTTCTTTCCTTTTTGGTTGCGAAACCGAAATGGATAAGCATTTTCGTCTGGGCATTTCCGAAAAAATGCTTTCCTATTTTGATTTCGTCATCGTGCCAACCACCCATCTGCATATGACGGGCTTTACGCTTGATGAGATGGATGACGCGCCTGAGCGCCGCGCGGAGCTGTACGTCAAGCGGCTTGACGCTCTGCTTTCCATGGATTTGCCCTTTCATAAAATCGGCATTGCGCACTTAACCTGCCCTTTGATTGACGTCAAAAACGGTGCTTTGCGGGTTTTGAATATGATTTCCGATGAGGTGCTTCGTGCGCTGTTTGCGCGCGTTGCAGAGAAGGGCGCGGGGGTTGAATTGAATTTTTCAGCCTCGGCCTATACGGGCGGAGAGCTTGAGGCCGTTTTGCGTCCCTACCGCATTGCCAAGGAGGCGGGCTGTCGCTTTTATTTCGGAAGTGACGCGCACAGGCCCGACGCATTTTTGACGGCCAAGGCCAACTTTATCAAAATCACCTCGCTTTTACAGCTTCGCGAGGAGGATAAATTTACCGTAAAGGCAGGGGAAAACTCTCCCTTTGCGCTTTGATTTTTACCGAAGAGCCAACCCGACAGAAAGGAGCGCCGATGGAAGACGCTTATAAAAGCATAGAGGAGATACAAACTCCTTCGGACGTAAAAGCGATTCCGCAAAGGGATATTCCCGCCTTTTGCGCGGACGCGCGCGCCTTTTTGGTGGAAAAGACCCTGCAAAATGGGGGGCATTTAGCCTCCAATCTCGGCGTTGTGGAGCTGACGGTGGCCTTGCACCGCGTGTTTGAAACGCCGAAGGACGTCTTGATTTTCGACGTTGGCCATCAATGCTATACCCATAAAATTCTGACGGGACGCGCCAAGGATTTTGACGGATTGCGCCGTGAAAACGGCATTTCCGGCTTTCCCTCGCGCAGCGAGAGCGCGCACGATGCCTTTGGCACGGGCCATAGCTCCACCTCGCTTTCCGCCGCTCTTGGCTTTGCCGAGGCAATGCGCTTGGAGGGGAAAAAGGATTATACCGTTGCCGTTGTCGGTGACGGCGCCTTCACGGGCGGAATGATT
>JBGVMO010000107.1:0-32609 GCA_045124835.1 Eubacteriales bacterium | reverse complement strand
AGACATACAAGAAGAAGGTTGCTGAGAAACTTAATAAATTGGCAGATGATTTTAACGAATTTTATCAGCAAGAGACCGTAAATTTTGAATTCGAAATTGAGGGACAAGCTTTAAAATTTTATGTATACACATCCGGAATGTACATGAATTTCTCGGAACGTAGTAATGGTCTCAAATGGTATTTTAATTTGTTTATAGATGTGAAGGCAAAAACGACAAAAGATCGCCCGATTTTATTTTTGCTTGACGAACCCGGTGTTTATCTACATGTGAATGCTCAAAAAAGATTGATCGAACTGTTTGAACATTTGTGTGAATCGGGTAATCAATTAGTTTACACAACTCATTCGCCATATATGATAAATGGTGATAATATATTTAATGTGAGGGCAGTAGAAAAAGGTGAGGACGCACTCAGCAAGATTTTTAGATCCATACACAGTTACAACTTGAATAAGGAAACTAGAGTGGAAACACTTACTCCTTTAACAAAAGCTCTAGGTATGGATTTGAAATATAACATTGGTCCCAATAACGGAAAGTTGAACGTTATAGTAGAAGGCGTTACGGACTGCATGTACATGACGGCAATGATGCACTATTTGGGAATAGACGAAGAATCAAGACCGTACATAATACCATGCATAGGAGTAGACGCAGTTCATCTAATGGTTTCTGTTATGATAGGATGGGGATGTGAATATAAAGTGGTGGTCGATTACGATCCTCAGGGATATAGCCAATACAAAAAAATCACACAGAAATCATCCTTAACATCGTCAGCAAACATTATCTTTGTTAATTGCAAAAACGCCAATGACGAAAACGATGTAAAAGGCGAAAACAAAGCTACAACGGAATCATTGGTAGACCAGGAAGATAATGACAAATTAGCGAACAAATACGATGGGACTAATGATACAAAAACGTTAGCAGCAAAGGAATTTCTGGAGAAGGTAATGCGTGGGGAGTTGGTTCCATCCGAGAAAACTATTAAAAAATTTGAAAAATTATTTGTTGCTTTAGGAATAATAAAGTGAAACGAAGATAATCCAATAAAGCAAAGATAATTAGTATTTAAAACAACAGCGGAAATCACTCGATGTGTGATTTCCGCTGTTGTTATTGTATTTGATAAAAATCAATAGCATATCTATCAGGAATGAGATATGCCTGAAAAATAGGAAGTTTTTTCTCACGAGCTAATGAAAGTATCAATGTCTTGTTACTATCCGATATATCAGCACCAAGAATAATCTTGGAGGCGCATGGAATTTTTTCGGGAAGGCTGGGGTCTTGTTTTAGAAATATTAAGCGCCATTCTTTTTCGTAGTTCCAAACACTGTTTTTTGTAAGTATTGCTTCCACGCAAGTTTCGGTTGTAGCTTCGGTTATTTTAGGGTCTTTTTGAAAGGCGGGATCCAACTTTTTTCTCATTACTTGAATTAAAGAGGCGAGTTGTAATGAGGGGAGTTGATCTGCGTAGCTTACCTTTTCTAAATGCTCTCCAATATAGCGGTTTTCTGCTGATAAGTTGTTGAAATCATATTCAATACAAAAGCCGGTGTGATTCATAGCATAGTGTGACCACATTAAAATAGAAGATGGTGTTTCTGACAGACAAGTGGTTAAAAACATTTTACCGGGCATAGCTCGAATGATTTCGAATGTTTCTATTGCGGTGTCGTTATATTCTTTCAGAGTTTCTTCGTATGTACTTCTTCTAAATGGGGTGTTAAAAATAGCATCTACTAGGAAAATAGGAATTATAAGATTGGTAGTTCTCCGATATCTATTTACAAGCAAATGTTTTTCTTTATAATGATTCAAAAGGATGGGGAAGTAATATTCTTTTTCCTCAGAAGATAATCTTACATTTTCGTTAAGAGCTTTCTTAAGAACTGTAAAATAAAGTTCGACAGGTAAAGAAGCATTTGAGATGTATTTGAAGTGTTGAATGTAGTCGTTGTTATACAACAATTCTATAGCGACCAACTGAAGATCATCATATTTTGCATTTTTTAAAATGTTATTGATGACAGCACGAATATATTTTTGAATTTCCGGTTCGTTTTGAAAGTTGCTGATATTTAATATAACCCTTGGAAAAAGAAATGCGTGCTTGAGTTTTTCAAGGATAGGATCAGGATTTTCTGAAGAATGCATGATTTGAGCTACAAACAGAGCTTCAAACATATCTACTATATTGTTAGCTATAACGCCCTCATATGGGTCGTTATAAGAAGAAGGAGAAGAGAAGTACAGTGTATCGTTCTCTAGGTTTATGTAGTCGTAATTTGCATCATTGAATTTGCAATATTTATATAAAGGCGGTATCATGAAAGTGCTCCAATATTGTTTTTGATATGATAATTATACCATAAAAATCATATTAAGTAAACGCTCAAAAAGTTAATAAAATGCCCGATTTTCTCCGCAAGTGGTCAAACATGTGGTCAAAGGCGAAAAATGGGCTTGTTCAACCCCGAAAACAGGGAAGAACAAGCCCATTATATTTATAATGAAAACGCGAGGTTTCAAGAGATTTTGCGAGAAAACAAAAGAAAATCGGAGGTTCGGTTGAACCTCCGATTTTGGTCTGAGTGACAAGACTTGAACTTGCGGCCTCTACCACCCCAAGACAAATTTGTCATACAAGAATTTGCAGGAAGTAAATAACATCGGATATAGCAGTGGTGTTTGTAAATGAGTGTGAACGGGTGTCCGCCCCCGTTCACGCGCCATTTACAGAGGCCACGGCCCCTACGCTCCCACAATAGAGCGATGAGGAGGAAGGACAACAGTTGTCCTTCCTCCTCTTGTTTACTTTTGGGATAAGACACGGAACGCAGAGAGCATTGACTTTTCGCCAAAAGGTGACACAGAGGCCGCAAGTTGTGCCTCAGCAGTACACCAGCATTCCGTTAGGCGATATCCATTCACTTCCATAGGTTCGCCCGTATAGAGCGTTGAAGGAACATCGCACAACCCGCAAAGAAAATCCGCGGACAAATTGTAGAAGATAGCGAGCGAGCTAATAACAGCAACGGGTAACACGCTGTCGCCGCTTTCATAGCGCAAATACTGACGGTAGGAAGTTCCAAGCATCTTGGCAAGGGTTGTCTTGGGGACACCATAGAAAATGCGCACCTGAGCAATTCTCACCTTCGCCGCAGTATTCAAAAGAGCGTCGGTGTCGGGAATAATCTCGCGGTGAACATACTCGGGCAACAAAGGCCAAATCTTCTCGAACTTTGCATTCTTCTCAAAAAACATAAAAAACTCCTAAAAATTTCAAAATACCTCTTGACAATGCGACAAAAATGTCATATAATGAGTATGACAAAATCGTAACACGGACAAAAGTGTCACAAGAAATAAGCGCCCGACCTGTGACTATTTTATCATATCGTTGCGAGAAAATCAAGCGTTTTGCAGAACTTTTTGAAAAACACACTACAAGCGTTTGGTTGCTTCTTGTTCCCCCATCTGCTACTGAGGGGGAGAGGGGGAACGGAAGCGTCAGCTTCTACTTGACTAAGTAACATAAATCGCTGAAAAGCAAAAAGAGAAAGGAGAAAAAACGATAGACATTACAGTATTCAAAGCCCCAAAATATCTTTACAATGTTGCTACCATCAAACGCTTTACCGATGTGCATTACAAGGTAACGGCACACACGGCGATGCGAAGACACGGCGTGGAAGATATAAACTATACCGAAAAGGGAAGTGCAGGAAATGAGCAAAAGCTTGATAACAGCATCAGCAGAACGCGCTCCAAGGTGTTTGAACTCGCAGAGTGTAACCCGTGGGAGCTGTTCGTTACCTTTACGCTTGACGCTAAGAAATACGATCGGCACGACTTGCAAAATTTTATTGGTGACCTTTCGCATTTCATACGCAACTATAAAGCAAGCAAAGGCGTAAACATCAAATACTTGCTTATTCCCGAACAACATCAAGACGGAGCTTGGCATATGCACGGCTTTTTGATGGGCTTGCCTCTTTCCCATCTTACGCCCTTCCGCAAAAGTGACCGCATAACCAAGAAAATCCGCGCAAGGCTTGCAAACGGTATACAGGTTTACACTTGGAAGGCCTATGCCGAACGCTTTGGCTTTGCCGATATTGAGGTCATAGAGAACCCCGAGGCTGTCAGCAAATATATCACTAAGTATATCACCGAAGATTTAGGCCGTGCTGTCTGCGATCTCAACGCCCATATGTATTACTGCTCAAAAGGGTTGCAAAAGGCTGAGCTTTTGCTTGTTGCCCCTATGAAGCGAGGACTTGAAAACCCCGATTTTGAGAACGAGTATGTCAAAGTCAAGAACTTTACCGACTACGAGGAAGCGGAGGCTTCCGTGCTATGAAAGTATCACAATATTTTACCGAATGGCTTGCAGGCAAAAAGCCCGACCTCCGCAAGTCCACCTATGACGCCTATGTCATCTATATCGGCCGCCATATCAACCCTTATTTTGACGAGCTTGGCAAAGAGCTTGAAGAACTCAAACCCATAGACATCAAGAACTATGTGACGCACAAACGCACGGACGGCCGCAAGGACGGCAAAGACGGCGGTCTTTCCAAAGTTTCGGTACAAAAGCACCTCAATATTATCAAGCAAGCCCTCAACGACGCTTTATTGCTTGAAATGCTCGATAAGAACCCTGCTACTCCCATAAGACTACCTAAGAGCGAAAGTGTGAGCAAGGCGGCAAAATTTATCTCCCAAGAGGAAGCGCAAGCTGTCTTGACTGCCCTTGAAGGTCACCCCCTGCACGACCTTGTCTTTATCACGCTTTATTACGGCTTACGCCGTTCGGAAGTTCTCGGTTTGAAGTGGCAAGCGATAGACTTTGCAAAGGACACGCTTTCCATTTGCCATACGGTAGTGAAGGGAAGCACCATAGAGGCCTTAGACGATACCAAGACGGCGAGTAGTAGACGCACCTTTCCGCTTTTACCCGAAGTGAAAGAAATGCTCTTAAAACGAAAGGAAACGAGCAAGAGCGAGTATTTGTTCACTTGGGAAGATGGAAAGCGGTTTCGCCCCGACTATGTCACGCGAGGCTTTCAACGAGGCATCAAGAAGAAAGGCCTTGAGCATATGCGCTTCCACGATTTGCGGCACGCTACGGCAAGCATTTTCTTTGATATGGGTTGGTCGCTTGCAGATGTGCAACAATGGCTCGGCCATACGGACATAGAAACGACCAAGAATATTTATATCGCGTATAGTAGAGGCCGAAAATTGACGCTTGGCGGCACGCTTACGGGAATGTTCCACTAAACACGAAAAAGCCTGAAAACCCCGATAGAATAAAGAAAAACGAGCAATCCGAAGATTGCTCGTTTTATGGTCTGAGTGACAAGACTTGAACTTGCGGCCTCTACCACCCCAAGGTAGCGCGCTACCAGCTGCGCCACACCCAGAAACCCTTGGTTTTGCAAGCCCGATTATTATAACACAAAGAATTGCACTTGTCAAGGGTTTATTTTTGTTTTTTTTGATTTTTTTCTGTTTTTTTCAAAAAAAAACGGTTGAGGTGGTAAAAGCAAGGGGGGAGATCTTGAAAGGCATACAAAAATACGAAAAAAATATGAAAAAGAAAAACAAAAAGAGGAGGGGCGCGAGGCAAAAAATCTGTTTGTCTCACTTTTGTTGCAACGCAAGCACTATACGAAAATTAGCGCCCAAGCAGAAGGTTCAAAGCCTTTGGCGCGCGTCCTCTCTTGAAAGAAAAAACGAAAAGATCTTTGCGACTTTATTGACTTTTTCCCCTTTTTGTGCTACAAATAATATAGCTTCTACTATGCCTTTGCAAAAGGAGAACTTGCTATGAAACAATGGACGTTAGAATCCTTGATGGCGGCGTGTAACGTCACGCGATATCCTGCACGTTGGGACACGTTTTTCGATGAGGTTATGGCGGACTATGATAAAAACGGCTTCGATTACGTGCGTCCTGCGTTTTATGATGAAATGAACGAGCGATTTTCGGGAGCACTCTCCGAACATCTTGAAGTTTTTAAGCAGGCGGCGGCCGAAATTGGCGCGCGAGAACCTCTTGCAAGATGCTTGGCACTTCTGTGTCGCGCGGAGGACGATCGAGACACAATTATGGCAGACCTTGCCGAGTTCACTCTCCCGAAGGACGAGGAAAAAAGCCTGGCTGTCCGTATGTTGCCTGCTCTTGCGCTTTGCCGCGGCCTCTTTTACGTGGACAACTTTATGCGCAAGCGCGGCGTTCCCGATGAAGTTCGTCAACGAGCGCTTCTTTTTCCCGTGAAAGCGGTGAACGGTTACCGAATGCGACACAATGGGGAATACGGATGCTTTGCATTTCCATGGTTTCAGAACGCTTATAGCGCCAAGCTTTACGTTATCGGTAGCTTGCAGATAGAGCTGGACTTTCCTTCAATGGATTTCTTCCGTGTCTATGAAAATACGGCCGGTGAGATAATAACTCTCGCCAACGGCTTCCGTGTTCACAAAAACGGTTTTGCGCTTGGTTCTTTTCGCTTTGAAGATGAGGAAGGAAGCTTTACGGCCACCTTTGAAGAAACAGCAGATGCATACGTTGGCTATCCTTACGATGAAAAAGGATACGTGTGCAAGGAAAAGGTGACGTTGCCCAAAAGCGAGTGGCACGAAAAGCTGGTGCCGGGAGACCCCGTTGTTAACCTCCATATTCCTTCGGGGATGCCCTTCACTCCTGATGCGCTTGACGAGACCATGAAAGCCATTCGGGCGTTTTTGGCAAACTGCTTCCCCGATTATGCGTATAGGGCCTTTGTTTGCGGAAGCTGGCTTCTTGATCCGCAGTTAAGCGACCTTCTCGGCCATACCTCCAACATCGCGCTTTTTGGTAAGCGCTTTACGCCCGTTTGCACGAAGTGCGATGGATACAGCGTGTTCCGCTTTGCCTTCCTGATGCCTAACAACAACTTTACCTTTGAAGAACTTCCCGAAAGCACGCGCTTGCACCGCGCGGTAAAGCAGCATTATTTAAACGGGAAAGCCATATATACCATGGGCGGCTACTTTTTTTGACGAATAGAGAACTGCCCACAAAAAAGCAAAAAAGCCGTTGGCAATTGGCCGGAGGTAGTGCGCGCGCTACAAGCCGAGAAACGCGCGGAGCTTTAAAACGCATTTTGGCGACCAAAGCCCTTGACAATCCTGCTATCCTTTGCTAGAATCGTGTTAGAATTAATTTGTGCGGCTTCCTAAAAAGCCTCTTGGAAGGCATGCTTGCCAAGGGTGATAGTGAGACGCTTTATACGGAAAGGAAGGGCTATGCCTATGAGAAAATACTTACTTTCTCCGGAGGGGCACTTTTACAAAGCCAATTTGCATGCGCACACCAACGTGTCGGACGGTTCTTTTTCGCCCGAGCGAATGAAGGAAGAGTATAAAAAGCGGGGCTATTCTGTCGTGGCGTTCACCGATCATCAGATTATGGTGGATCATTCCTACCTTGCGGACGAGAGCTTTTTGCCTTTGATTGGCTGGGAGTTCGACGTATGTGAGGACAAGCCTTGGCGCGAGCATCCGCTAACCTGTCATATTTGCTTTATTGCCTTGGACAATAAAAACCCCAGACAGCACGTGGCAAACGGTACGCGCTACGTGGAGAAGGCCAAGGACTATGCCGACCGCTTCTGCTTTGATCCCGAAAAGGCAAACATGGTGCATACCTACGGTGGAGAAAGCATTTCCGCCGTTATGCAAAAGGGAAGAGAGGCAGGCTTCTTTGTCACTTACAACCATCCGCAGTGGTCGATGGAAACCCAAGCACAGTATTTGAACTACCACGGAATGCACGCAATGGAGATATGCAACTGGGGCTGTTATGAGGCCGGCTATGACGATTATAATCCCATCGTGTACGATGACCTTCTCCGTGCCGGGCGCCGCATTTATTGTATCGCGGCAGACGACAACCACAACGGGGAACGGGACGGTGACCCCTTCCATGATTCCTTTGGCGGCTTCACGATGATTCGCGCGAAGAGCCTTGATTATCGCACCGTCACGCAGGCGCTTGAAAACGGCGATTTTTACGCTTCGATGGGCCCTGAAATTTACGAGCTGTATCTGGAGGACGATGCCGTTCATATCAAATGCTCGCCCGCTAAGATGATTGCTTTGCACGGTGGCGTTCGCATTTCTTGGGCCAAGCACGCAAAGGGCGATGAACTTTTGACCGAAGCAGTATTTCCGCTTTATGGCTATGACTTACGCTATTTCCGCCTCTCCGTTACCGACAAAGAGGGAAAGCGCGCCAATACCAACGCCTACTTTACCGACAGTCTTTAATAGCAAACAAAAAGAACCGATTTCATTTGAAATCGGTTCTTTTTTTGTTTTTTAAGCAAAAAAGAAAGCTTTTCTCCAGCCAAAAACTAAATAAATAGTTGTATTTCGTTTGTTTTTATTCATCCAAGGGTAAAGGAATATAAACCTTTTCGAGAGGAATCATTTTTCTGTATTTGATACTTAGAAGTTCGTAATATTTAAGCACCAAATCAACGAGCTCTGTGCCATTAATGCCTCTTATAATAGGTGTGTTGCTCAAATATTTTTCAGCCTTTTTGGTGTAATTAGAGAGTGTTACAAAAAGTCCGTAATCCCCTTCACGCATTGCGCCTTTTAAAGATTGAAGCGTTGCCTCTTTTATGTCACTGTCTTGGCTTTTAACCTGCACAAGAATACGAGGAGGAAGTTCGTCCTTGTACGCGATAATATCAATTCCGCTATCGCCTCCATGTGCAGATATAGAGGTTCTATATCCCATGGCATTCAGCAAATCGGCAACAAATTCTTCAAGTGCATAACCTTTTAGATTCTTACTTAATGCTTTCAGTATAAAATCGCGAGTTGTTTCTTTGATGTCCTGGGCTGTTGCGGCAACTGTATCATCGTCCTGAAGCACCGTAGAAGGTTTAAAATCCGCATCAAGCGCAGCTAAGTATTCATCTGCATACTTCTTTACCATAAAGAAAGACATCGCTGAACCAAGCTCGTATAAAGCCCCTTGAGAGAATGCTGTTCTTGAAAGATGCCTGATCCATTTTACCTTTCTCTGTTGAACATACTCTGCTGCATCAGGCACATATAGATAATCACTTTCGATAATACCAATATTTATCTCATGATTCATTTTCGAAGGATACACAACATAATCGCCAATCTGCACTTCGTGGATAAAACGGTAGAGCATTCCGGCAGCATTTGCTATGGCGCCTTTTTTAGCTTCTGGATAGGCTATGATGTGTTTTTCTTTAAATGCTTCGCGGGACTTTTCAATGAGTGAAAGGTCCCCCATTTTTTTCCAACCTATACCTATGACATTGTGATGCAAAAACAGAAAGTCATCTTGGGTATGAATACCCCAAACTCTTTTTTCGTCCATTGGGTTCATCTCTTTCTAAAGTTGTTTTTGTAATCATTTTTCCAACCGCACCGTAACGGCGGAGAAGGCGGGGATGTCGGTGTCGAAAACGAGGCGGTTGCCCTCCGTGTGGGCGGCTCCGCTTGAGAGGTGGGCTTCCTTGTATGTCTTGTCGAGCGTGAAAACGGGGGTGATGACTTCATCGGCAAAGTAGTTGAGGAAGAGTAGGGAAAGCCCCGCTTCGTCCTCGTCTGCTAAAAGGTAAAGACCGGGGTGCGCATTCGATGCGATAGGCATCGGGCGGCGAGAAAGCCAAGGCAGTGTCTTTGTCAGCATCATGTTTTGCACGCAGGAGTCCAAAAGCCCCGAGCCCCCAAAAAGCGTTCCGTAATCGATGAGATAGACCAAGAAGCGAAGCCCCTCGGCATTCTCGTAGGTATAGGCGAAGGGCTCCTCCTTGCCGTTTGCCCATGCGGTTAAAACGGTGTTGGCGGAAGAGGAGATTGCGGCAGAAAGGCGGCGGCAGTCCGCAAAGCGCACGGGCGCAATTTCGCCCTCTGTCACGGTGGAGAGATAAGAATAGGTTCTGTCCTCAAAGCCTGATACGGAGGCGAGTCCCACGTCTATACCTGCCTCGGTAAGAATTCTTGCCGAAACGGCGTCAAGAATCATACCGTTGGCAAAGGCGTCCATAGGAAGACCGCGCACGCCCTCGCCGAAAGCGGCAGCAGTAAAGCCCTCGCCGCTGTAAACGGTGGGAATGGTGGCAGAGTCAAGCAAAATTCCCGCTATGGGCATCGGCGTGTTTCCGAGGGGCTTGGTCAAAGAAAAATCTGCCGTGTCAAAGGCGTGCGGGCGAATATGTACGCGAACACCAAGGTGAGCGCCATTAGGGAAAATTCTTGCAATTTCCGCGTGAAGCGCGGCGCTTCTTTTGTGGCGTTCAATGTAGCCGCGTTCAAAAAACGGCCCTGCCGTATAGTCGAACATGTATTTCAAAATGCCGTCGTGCTTTCCGTCTGCACGCATGGCGGCGTCAAACAGCTCAAGATATGCGGCAGGCGTGTTGCAGCGCGGACGGGGATAAACGTCTCCCTCTGCCATGGTTTCAATGCCGCTTCCCTCGCAGAAGGAGGCGAACATACGCGCAAGTGCGAGAATTTCAGCGGCAGAAAGTCGGTTTCCTCCGTAAGGAGTCCAATACGGAGCGCCGTGCAAGCGGAGCAAAGGCTTGTTCTTTCCGGCCATGATGCGCGAAATACCAAGCACATCCATTCCGTCCACGTCCCAGATGGAGTGGGCGGCGCAAAAAGCCAAGGCGATGGATTCGTCCACCGTATCAATTGCTGCGCGCAGCTCCTCCGCCAAGATGCGGAAGCCTTCGTTTTGGGCAAACAGCCAAGCATCGCGATATTGATTGGGCTTTCCCGAGAAGGCTTGCTCTTGCAAATGGGTGAGGGTGACCTCTTCGCCGAGATGCTCGGACATTAAGGCCAGATGGGAGGGACAGGCACAGCAAAAGGCGGGGCCGTGACCCGACATACGCAGGTCATCATCCAAAAGGATGTAGGAGGGATGCGCCTCTGCAATTTTTATGACGAAGCCCGCTATTTTTTTGCGGAATGCAGCATCCAAGGGGCAGCGCGTTCCCTCGCGCTCCTCGCCCAATACGTTGACTAAGGGGAGAAAATTATCCTTTTGTTCAGCCCCCGTTCCGTTTAAAAGCGCGCCACCGTGACCGATGGTTTCGCCTATCCAAACGCCAACCTCCAAGCCGCCCTCCTTCAAAAAGACGATGTTTTCCTTCAATGACGGCAGGTCGCTCTCGTGTACAACGAGAAAAACCCGTTTAACGCTTGCTTCACGGCAAAGGGACAAATAGTCCTTTCTGGTCTTGGGGGTGATGGAGCGATTTTGAATGGGAACTGATACCTTATACATGACGTATCTCCTTTAGCTTTATAGCTTTACTATATCACATAAAATAGAGGAAGTCAAGTAAAAGGTGTGTTGCCTTGAAGCGAAAGCGTGAAAAAGCCTATTGACAAACCAAAACGGACAGGGTATAATAAAGGCAGAAACCAAAAGCTTGTGTTCATACATAAGCAATCACAAGCAAAAAGAAAAGAGGTGCCTATCTATGAAAAAAGTATTAAAGGCCAGAATCAGACTTTCCACCATTCAGGATATCCAGTCCTTCGTTGCTACCGTCAGTATGACGGATATGGAGGTAGACCTTTCCTCTCAGCGTTACGTGGTGGACGGAAAATCCATTATGGGTATTTACAGTCTTGACCTTTTGAATCCTATTATGCTTCTCGTTTACCCCAATGAGAATAACGAGAAGGCAGGAGAAGAGCTGATGGAAAAGCTTTCCAAGTTTATCGTTGAAAAGCTTCCCACCGAGGAAATTCCTTCTTGAAAAACGAAAAACAAATAAGGAGTCGCTCGCTTTTGCGCGATGCTCGGTGAAGAGCTTTGCGCCAAACGGGCGGCTCTTTGTTTTTTGCGTTAACAGCGCCTTTTTTGGTTATTCATAAATAAGAAAAATAAAATTTACAATTTATCTTTAAAAAACAAGGCAAGAAGGCTGCAAAAAGCATTGCAATTGATATATTATTGTGATAAAATATAAAGTGATATAGTAGTTTTTTGCAGGACAGAGACCTGCTTTTCTTGGATTTTCTCCATCATCTTTTCATAAGGATTGGTTGAAATTGATATGATTGATTTTTTTAGTAGTTGGTTTGGCTTTATTGCCAGTCAATTTTCCTTCATAAAATGGACGGACGTTTTGGATATCATCGTCCTTTCCTTCCTCGTTTTCGGTCTTTACCATTTGCTGCACGATACGCGCGCGTCTAACCTTGCGCTTGGCGTGGCCATTCTGTTGCTTTTGTGGGGTGTTGCCTCGCTTTTGAATATGCACGCCTTGGCCTTTTTACTTCGCGCGGTGTTTGACGTTGGAATTTTGGCGGTTATCGTCATATTTCAGCCGGAAATTCGCAGTATGCTTGAGAAGGTGGGTGACGGATCTTGGCGCGGTATTAAAAACTTCGGTGAGCAGAAGGATGCCGACCTTGTGATGAAAACCATCACCACCATCTGCGAGGCGGCGCAGGATTTGTCCAAGAGCAATACCGGCGGCCTTATCGTCATTGAAAAGACCACGAAGCTTGGCGACATTATCAGAACGGGCATTCCCATTGACGCGGAGCCCTCGACCTACCTGATTCGCAATATTTTTTACGACAAGGCGCCCTTGCACGACGGTGCCGTTATCATCAGAGGAAACCGTGTGTGCGCGGCAGGCTGTCAGCTTCCTCTTTCGGAGAGCAAGTCCTTGGCACCCTCGCTCGGCCTTCGTCACAGAGCGGCTCTCGGTATGAGTGAAAAGAGTGACGCCTTGGTGGTTATTGTTTCGGAGGAAACCTCTATCATTTCCTTGGCCTATAACGGTATTTTAACGCAGGGCTACAGCTTCCAAGGCTTGAAGCAGGCCTTGGCCGACAAGCTTTTGCCTCTTTCCAAAAGAGAAGACGGTAGCTTGAAGCGATAATTTTTCGCAAGCCAAACGAGAAGAAAGGAAGCCTTTACGGGCGGAAGGATAAATAGCATGGAAGAATCCGTCAAGAAGAAAAAAAGATTCGCAGGTATATGGGTATACGTGCCCTGCCTTTTGGTAGCGGTCATTATCTGGCTTGCGGTTATGAAGGCGAAGCCCCCTACGGTAACGGCCGAATGGCGAGACGTTCCGGTAACGGTTGTCGGCGCAGAAATGCTGCAGGATGCGGGCTACGACCCTGTATTTTCAACGGTGGTCAGACGGGTTGTTTTGCAGGGAACGCGAGAAGCGCTTTACCGTTGTCTCAACGAATGTGACGTAACGGTGTGTGCGGACCTTTCGTCTGTTGCGCCCGGAGAGACCTCTGCCTCCGTTTCCGCTAAGGTTTTTGGATTGCCCGAGGGCGTAACCGTGGCGGAGCCTGTGAGCGTCGTCTTTACCTTTAACAAGCGTTGAGGATAGCCTTGGGCTGTCAAAACGGCAGAATTGGTGGTTTTTATGTGTGATACCCTGAAAACGGTTTTGATTCACGGCATTTCGCTTCCTCTGCATGCAACGGAGGACGACGCCATACAAGAGGCACGCCGCAGATTGCGCGGCGTGCATTTGTTATCTTACGCCCAAGAGCTTTTTATATACAAAAAATCGGTTGATGCGCGCAAGAGGAGCGACGTGCGCTTGGTCTATTCCGTGGCGGCGCGCCTCGCCCTTCCCGAAGAGTATAGCCGCCCCTTGCCCTTTCCCGTCTCGGAGGAGGAAGGGCCAAAAATCGAATACGGAAGTCGCCCCCTCCTTGCCCGTCCCGTTGTGGTGGGAACAGGGCCTGCGGGAATGCTTTGCGGCTTGCTTCTGGCCGAAAACGGCTATAAGCCGATTCTGATAGAGCGCGGCGGTAGCATTGAACAGCGCCGCCTTGCCGTTTCGCGCTTTGAAAGAGAGCGGCAGCTGGATACCGAAAGCAACGTGCAGTTTGGCGCCGGCGGCGCGGGCACGTTTTCGGATGGAAAGCTTGTCACGCGTATTAACGACGCACTTTGTCATTATGTGATGCAGGCCTTCGTTTCGCACGGTGCGCCGCCTGATATTCTGGTATCGGCCAAGCCGCACATCGGAACGGATATTCTTTCTCTGATGGTGGATAATATCCTTTCCCACATCGAAGCGCTTGGTGGCGAGGTGCTTTACAATACCCGAATGGACGATATACGGATGGAAAACGGCAGGGCTGTTTCCATCAAAACGAATAAAGGTGAAATTCCCGTTGGCGCATTGGTTCTGGCAACGGGTCACAGCGCGCGCGATACCTACGAGCTTTTGATGCGGCTCGGCTTTTCCGTCGAGCCGAAGCCCTTTTCCGTTGGCTTTCGCATTGAGCATAAGCAAGCGGATATTGATAAAGCGCTTTACGGCGACTTTGCGGGTCACGAAAAGCTGGGGCACGCAGAGTATGCCCTTTCGCACAACACCAAGGAAAGAGGGGTTTATACCTTCTGTATGTGCCCGGGCGGGCAGGTGGTGGCAGGTGCCAGCGAGGAGGGCGGCGTGGTTGTGAACGGAATGAGCACGCGCGCAAGAGACGGCGAAAATGCCAACTCGGCCGTTTTATGCTCCGTTTTTCCCGAGGATTACGGCAACGACCCCAAGGCTGCCATTGCCTTTGCCAGAGGCATTGAAAGGGCGGCGTTTGTTGCGGGCGGCGGAGACTATGCAACCCCGCTTTCCACCCTTGGCGACTTTTTAAATGAAAAAGAGGGAAGCGAACCCTCGCGTATTCTGCCCACCTATATGGGCGGCGGCGCCTATAAGCTTTCGCGCCCCGAGAATTATCTACCGCGCTTTGCGGCAGAGGCGATTCGCGGTGCCTTTGGCGCCTTTGAAAAGCGGATAGAGGGCTTTTCGGTGGCGGACGCGATTTTGAGCGGCGCCGAAACGCGTACCTCCGCGCCCTTGCGTCTTTTGCGCACTGCCGAGCGATTGGCGCTCGGCTTTGAAAACGTATATCCTGTCGGTGAGGGAGCGGGCTATGCGGGCGGCATTACCAGTGCCGCGGTTGACGGTGCAAAAACCGCGCTTGCCTTGATGAAGGCCTTCGCGCCGTTAGCGTAAGTTCCCACAAAAAGAAAAAAAGAAAGGTTCGGTTACCCCTATGCAGAAGAAAGGAAACGCAGAGAAGAAGTGGCTACTTCGCTACGACGGTAGTGAGGCGTCCTCCTTGGCCGTAAAGGCCATCAGCGAGCAAATTGGCGTCAGCTCTGTTATGGCGCAGCTTCTCGTCAACCGTGGCTACCGTGACCCTGCCTCTGCCTCTGCCTTTATCCGTATGGAGAGCGAGCTTCTTTGTAATCCCTTGGAGCTGAAGGACGTGGAGAAGGCCGTTGCGCGCTTGCAAAGGGCCGTGGAAACGGGAGAAAAAATTGCCGTTTACGGCGACTATGACGTGGACGGTGTGACGGCCGTTTGCACGCTCTATCTGTATCTGACCTCCTTGGGCGCGGACGTTATGTATTACATTCCCAACCGAAACGGAGAGGGATACGGTGTTTCCAATCGCGCCATTGACGCCTTGAAGGAAAAGGGCGTTTCCCTTATCGTTACGGTGGATACGGGCATTACTGCCTTGGACGAGGTCGTGTATGCCAAAGCGCTTGGCATTGACTTTGTTATCAGCGACCACCACGAGTGCCGTGAGGAATTGCCCAAGGCAGAGGCCGTGGTGAACCCCCATAGACCCGATTGCCCGTATCCTTTTAAGGATTTGGCGGGTGTCGGCGTTGTCTTCAAGCTTGTCTGTGCTTACGAGGAGCTGACCACGGGCGACAGCCGCCGTGAGTGCGTTGCGCGCCTTTGCCACGGCTATGCCGACCTTGTTGCCATCGGCACCATTGCGGACGTAATGCCCCTTCGCGATGAAAACAAGCTGATAGTGAAATACGGCTTATCCCTGATTGAAAAGCGGCGCAGACTGGGCCTTTCTGCCCTGATAGACGCCTCCGTTTCCAAAAACGAGTCCTCGGCCCGTCGGCGCAGTGACCCCAAGATTACCTCGGGTATGATAGGCTTTACCATCGCGCCTCGCTTGAATGCGGCAGGGCGCGTGCGCTCGGCCTCCTTGGCGGTTGAGCTGCTTCTCAGCGAAACCAAGGAAAAGGCGGACGCCTTGGCACAGGAGCTTTGCGAGGCAAACAAGGAAAGGCAAAACGAAGAGAATCGCATTATGCAGGAGGCCTTTGCCAAAATTGAAGCAGAGCACGATTTTTCGCGCGACAGCGTTATCGTTCTGGATGCGGATAATTGGCATCAGGGCGTTATCGGTATCGTTTCCTCCCGCGTGACCGAGCGTTACGGCCTTCCCTCCATTCTGATAACCTTTGAGGGCGGTGCAGATGTTGGAAAGGGTTCCGGCAGAAGCGTGCGCGGCTTGAATCTGGTGGAGGCACTTGTGCATTGCTCGGATTGCCTTGCCAAGCACGGTGGGCACGCCTTGGCGGCAGGCCTCAGTATTGAAAGAGATAAGCTTCCCGTCTTCCGCAAAAAGATAAACGAGTATGCTGCAAGGCATCTTTCCGAGGAGGATTTGATTCCCACCGTTGAGGCAGACTGTGTTTTGACGATGGAGGACGTTTGTATGGATTTGGCCTCCGAGCTTCGTCTTTTGGAGCCATACGGCGTTGAAAATCCTTCTCCCGTCTTTGCTATGATGGGCGTTCGCGCCGAGAATATCGTTGCCGTTGGCGGTGGCAAGCACACCCGCTTGACCGTTTGCGACGGTGACAGGCACGTTAACGCGATGTATTTTTCCCGTTCTCCCGAATCCTTGGATTTGTACGTGGGCGAGAGGGTTGACGTGCTTTTCAGCTTGGACATCAACGAATGGAACGGCAGACATACCGTTCAGCTGACGGTCAAGGATATGCGCCCCGCCGTTGCCGCGACAGAGAGCAAGAGAGACGAAAGAGAACGCTTCTTTGCCATTCTTGACGGCGCCAGCTTTAAGGCGGAGGAAAACGTCATTCCCGTCAGAGACGATTTTGCCGCCGTTTACAACCTTGTGCGCAACAGCGTCAAGGAGGGGGAAGAGGAGATTTCCGCAAGACTCTTCCTGTCTCGCTTGCACGCCTTGGGAAAGAACGTCGGATACGTTAAGCTGCGTATGATACTTTCTATTTTCGCCGAAATGGGACTTTTATCCGTCAATGAGCCGAAGGAGGACGTTTTTGCGTTTTCCGTGATACAAACGGCCAGCAAAATAGATTTGGAAAAATCCCACCTTCTACATAAATTGCAAACCAACGTCGTTTCATAAGCCGCCAAGGCGGACGGCCTAGAGCGGCTCTACCTCAAGAAAGGAAAGGAAAACCATGTCAGAGCCTTCGTTTGCTCCTATTTCCGATATGCTCGACCTGCTTGCCACCTTTGGCGACAGGTATGACCTGGATAAAATAAAAAAGGCCTATCTTCTGGCCTGCCGTGCGCACGAGGGGCAGTTCCGTCAAAGCGGAGAGCCTTACGTTTCGCACCCGATTGCCGTGGCTAACACCGTTGTGGAGCTTGGCTTGGATACGGACTCTATTTGTGCCGCCTTTTTACACGACACCTTGGAGGACTGCTCCGATTGCGTGACTCCCGAGGGCTTGAAGGAGGAGTTTGGAGAGGACGTCTTTCTGATTGTGGACGGCGTCACCAAAATTTTGCAGATTGAGGTCGAAAACCGCGAGGAGCAGCAGGTTGAAAGCATTCGCAAAATGATGCTGGCAACCTCCAAGGATATCCGCGTTATCATCGTGAAGCTTTGCGACCGACTGCACAATATGCGTACCCTGAGCGGCAAGAAAAACGAGGATAAGCAGCGCTCCATTGCCGTAGAGACAATGCGTGTTTACGCGCCCTTGGCGCATAGACTCGGTATGCAGAGAATCAAGCTGGAGCTTGAAAATCTTGCTCTGCTTTATCTTGACCCCATCGGCTACGAGGAGGTTACCAAGGCGGTGGATGCGCGCTTTGGCCGCAGCCGTGACGTTCTGGTAAGCGCCCGTAAGAGCATCGAGGGCAAGATAAAAAGCTCGGGCATTTCCTTTACGGTGACAGACCGCATCAAGTCCGTTTACAGCCTCTACCGAAAAATTTTCGAGTTAGGAAAACCCTTTGAGGAAATTTTTGATTTTTACGCCTTGCGCATCATCGTTAACACCGTAGAGGAATGCTATACGGTGCTTGGTATGATACACGAGCTTTTCAATTCGATTCCCGGGCGCTTCAAGGACTATATCAACCACCCCAAGCCCAATATGTACCGTTCGTTGCACACCACGGTCGTCAGCCGTGACGGTATACCCTTTGAGGTGCAAATCCGTACCTACGAGATGCATAAAACGGCAGAGTTCGGCGTTGCGGCGCATTGGCGCTATAAGTCGGGCGAGAGGGGCAATCCGTACGTGGACGCCCAGCTTGCTTGGATTGCGCGCCTGATAGAATCCGAGGAGAACATTGACGACCCGGAGGAATATCTGCACTCCTTCAAGAAAACCATCTTCCGTGAGGAGATTTTTGTTTTCACCCCAAAGGGCGATATTATTACGCTGGCACAAGGAGCAACGGTTATCGACTTTGCCTATGCCATTCATACTGAGGTCGGCAATAAGATGGTGGGCGCCAAAATCAACGGCGTCATCGTGCCGATTGACAGAACGCCGCAAACGGGTGACGTCATTGAAATTCTTACCCAGTCTAACCACGGCCCCAGCCGTGATTGGCTGAACGTTGTTACCACCTCCGAGGCGAGAAATAAAATTCGCCAATGGTTCAAGCGCGAGAAGCGAAGCGAGAATATCGAGGTGGGCAAGGAGGCTGTCGAAAGAGAGCTTCATCGCCTTGGTCACGCCTTTACCCCGGCCGAAACGGCAGACATTCTTCTTGCCGTGGCGCAGCGTATGGGTATGCAAAGCGCGGAGGATTTGTATAACGCCATTGGCTACGGCGGTGTAACGATGTCGCGCATTGCCGTCAAGCTGAGAGATGAAAGCACGCGTCTGTTGAAAAATCAGCAGGAAAGCGAAAGAGACGCTGCCAGCGCGGATGAGGCGGCCCTTAAGGACTTCAAGGAGGGCAAGAGCAAGCAGCTGAAGAACAACGGCGGTATTATTGTCGACGGTGTAACGGGCTGTCTTGTTAAGTTCGCCAAATGCTGCACGCCTCTGCCGGGAGACGCCGTTATCGGCTTCGTCACCAAGGGCTTTGGCGTTTCGGTGCATAAAAGAGATTGTCCTAACGCTGTGAAGGGCGTTTCAATGCCCGAACAGGCAGACAGATGGTTGCCTGCGCATTGGGATATGCAAAGCGTTTCCACGTTGTATGAGGCGGCACTTTCTGTGCTTTCCCAGGATAAAATCGGTGCCTTGGCAAGCATCACCACCGCCTTGGCGGAAATGAAGGTTTCGGTGCTTTCCTTAGCAACCCTGCCTCCTAAGGACGATGCGGCGATGATTCATATCACCATTGGCTGTCGGGACGTGGAGCATTATAACAGCATTGTTGCGCGTCTGCGCTCTCTTAAAACGGTTATTTCGGTAAAGAGAAACTAAATTGCCCTTGCTATTGAGCTGTCCGAGGGCGGAGAAGGAAATATATGAAAGCGGTTTTGCAAAGAGTCAACAGCGCCTCCGTTATTGCAAACGGCGAGGCGGCCGGTGCCTGCAAAAGAGGATTTCTGATTTTGCTTGGTGTTGGCAGAGAGGACACCGAGGAGGACGCGCGCCTTTTGGCAAACAAAATTGCCGCCTTTCGCGTCTTTTCAGATGAAAACGGGAAAATGAATTTGGCGCTGCACGATATCGGCGGAGAGGTCCTCGTGGTCTCCAATTTTACGCTTTACGCCTCCTATTCGCACGGCAATCGCCCCGATTTTCTGCAAAGCGCGCCGCCGGATGAGGCTAGTAGGCTATACGAATATTTCGTTGCGCTTCTGCGCGAAAAAATCCCCTCTGTCCAAACGGGCGTCTTTGGCGCCGATATGCAAATCACGATGGAGGCGGATGGACCTGTCACCGTCGTGATGGAGTCGGATAAGCTGAAAAAGGGAAGCAAGAGGGCATAAGGCATATAGGCCAAATGCACGAACGCATAAAAGAGGACTGTCGTATGATACTACGCATCAAGGGAACGGATACCCAATACTATATACAAACCCTGTGCCTGATTTTCTTTCCCGGCGCGCATTTTTCCGAGTCGGAAAAGCCGGCGCCCGACGTACCTGAAATAGAGGTCTCGGTTCGCAAGGAGGACGGCACCTATATGGTGTATACCTCTATGAAGCTTGGCGCCAAATTCGTGGAGGCCACGGGAAGTGCCGTGCCGTCCGAGGACATCAAGGATGAAAAACGGCTTGAGAAAATCGCCATCGGTCGCGCGATTTTCAGCGCAGGCAAATCGCTTCTCGGTTACACGAATCCTTGGGGCATTTTGACGGGTGTGCGTCCGGCCAAGGTGGCCAACGAGATTATCAAGGCCGGGGCGGGCATACAAAAGGCAAGGCGCATATTGCGCGATGAGTATTTTCTCAATCCCAAAAAGGCGGCGCTTGTCGTTTCGGTTGCCAACACCGAAAACCGCGTTTTGAAAAAGCTGCCCCATAATCTTTGCAGCGTTTATATATCCATTCCGTTTTGCCCCTCAAGGTGCGCCTACTGCTCCTTTATTTCCTATGCGGGCGAAAAGCTTTTGCCCTTGCTTGAGGATTATTTGGAAACCTTGCTTTTGGACCTTTATCACACCTTCGCGCTTATCAAGGCGCGCGGGCTTCGCGTGGCAACCGTCTATATCGGCGGTGGAACCCCTACGGTTTTGAATGAAAAGCAGCTTGCAAAGCTCCTTTCTGCCATTTGCGAATGCGTTGACGTGGCTTCCTTAATGGAATTTACTATGGAGGCAGGGCGCCCCGATACCATTACCGAGGAGAAGCTTCGCATTGCATACGCCTATGGCGTGACGCGCATTAGCGTCAATCCGCAAACGCTCAACGAGGAGGTTTTGAAAACCATCGGCAGACGGCATACGGTAGAGGATTTTTACCGCGCCTACGATATTGCCGTGCAATCGGGCATTCCCGACATTAACGTTGATTTGATTGCAGGCTTAACGGGAGATAACTTTGAGAGCTTTTCTCGCACGCTTGACAAAGTTTTGGAGCTTTCCCCCTCCAATCTGACGGTGCATACCTTTGCCGTCAAGCGCGCCTCCAATATTCTGCGCGAGAATAATCAGGTCTACTCCATCATTGGCGGAGACGTGGCCAAGAGCGTGGACTATTCGCAGCTGCGCACCAAGGCATCGGGCTACATTCCTTATTATATGTATCGCCAGAAGAACACCATTGGCAACCAGGAAAACGTGGGCTATGCCAAGGAGGGAAGAGAGGCGTACTACAATATTTTTATGATGGAGGAAATCCATAGCATTTTCGGCGTCGGTGCAGGCGCCGTTACCAAGCTGATTCGTCGGGATGAAAACGGAAAACAGCAAATTCAGCGTATATTTACCCCGAAATATCCATATGAATATTTACGGGACGCCGCGCTGATTCGCGAAGGGGATGCCGAAAGACCATCCTTGGAGCAGCGGGTAAACGAGTTTTTTAACGGTGGCAACAGCAATACGTAAGAACGTCCGCGTCCCGAAGAAAAGGGATGGAGGACGCTATGCAGACAGCGAAAGAGGGCAAGGAAAAGAGCCTTTTGGTTTCGGGCGTTTTGATTTTAACGGCGGCAAGCCTCGTCGTCAAGGTGCTCGGATTTTTATACAAGGTGCCGCTGAATGCGCTTTTGGGCGATGAAATGGCAAACGTCAACGCCGCCTATGCCATTTATACGGTGCTTTATACCATCGCAACGGCAGGGGTACCCTCTGCCGTAGCTTTGTTGATTTCATCCGCGCGTGCAAAGGGACGGTATGAAAGAATAGCGGAAATTTTGCATATCTCGCTATCCGTTCTTTTGGGGTGCGGCTTTTTTCTTTCTTTGTTGCTATTGATTTTTGCGCGCCCACTCTCTCTTTGGAATTCGGGCGGAGATTCCTTCCTTTGCCTGCTCGGAATTGCACCCGCGCTCTTTTTCGTCTCGGCTTCTGCCGTTTTTCGCGGCTATTTCCAAGGCTTTCAGCGCATGACTCCAACGGCCGTTTCCGAGCTGATTGAGGCAGGTGGAAAAACGGTGCTTGGCGTTTCCTTCGTTTTGCTCTCTTTGAAGGTCTTTCATCTTTCGGCGCAAACGGCGGCGGCACTTTCCATTGGCGGCATTACCGCCGGAATCGCGCTTGGAACGCTCTATCTTTTCGGCTATTATCTTGTAAGCAAAAGAAAAAATTTGTTATATACGCCGCCAAGTATAAGCGAGGAAAGAGAGCCGCGGGGGGCACTTCTTCGCTCGCTCGTTTCCTTGGCTTTGCCGATTGCCGTTACCTCTGCTATGATGAATCTTTCAACCCTCGTTGACGCGCAGCTGATGCGGCCGCTTTTAACCTCCTTTTACGGTGACGGCGCGCTTGCCAAAAGCATTTATTCCGACTATTCAACGGGCGCCTTGACGCTGTACAATATGCCCGGCATTTTGATTTATCCCATCGCCTCGGCCATCGTTCCGTATATTTCAAGCGCTATGGCGAAGGGAATGCACGACAGGGCCAAAAAAACGGTAGAATCCGCCTTTCGCACGGCAAGCCTCATCGCGATGCCCTCGGCCTTGGGAATGAGCCTTCTTGCAACCCCCATACTACGCTTGGTGTTTGGTGACGAGAAAATGGCGAAGAACACGGGCGGCCTTCTCTCCATCCTTGCCATTGCGGTCTTTTTCGTTGCGCTTTTGACGGTCAGCAATGCTGTTTTGCAGGCACTCGGCAAGGAAAGACGCCCCTTAATCTCCGTGGGCCTCGGTCTTTCGGTCAAGCTGTTTTGCTCTCTCTTTTTAACGGCGCGTATCGGAGAAATTGCCGCCCCCATCGGCACGCTTGCCTTCTTTGCCGCGGTGGTGGTGATGAATCTCGTTTTCGTCAAAAGGGCCTTGGGGGTTTCGCTGTCGGTGGAGAAGGTCTTTTTGCGCCCCTTCTTCAGCGCGGCCATCGCCGTCTTGGGTGCGGGGGTTGCCTATCGCGCGATGTCGGCCTCCTTGGGCAACAACCTTTCCACGCTCCTTGCCGTCGCATTTGCCGTTTTGCTCTACGTTCCGCTTGTCTTCCTTCTTCGTACGGTGGAAAAGGAGGATTTGTCGCTTTTGCACCTTGAGAAAAAATGGGGCCGCTTTGCTTCAAAAATGCGAAAAAAAGAGCTTCATTAGCGCAAAAAACGCTACCGCCGCGCCTCTTCCTTTCTTCTTCCCAACGCGATTTTTAAAAAAACGGAGGGGGCACGGAAGAGAGATAGTCAATTTTTTTAAAAAAATACGGAAAAAGGCAAATTTTGCCCATTTTTTTGTAAAATAATGATATTTTCTGATAAAAACCACTTGATTTTTTGTACAGATTGTGCTACAATATGATTGGTTATCAATAAAATAAAGAAAGGTGATACTCCTATGAACAAGACTCAACTCGTTGACGTTGTTGCAAAAGCAACAGAGCTCAAAAAGAAAGATGCTGACGCAGCTGTAACTGCCGTTCTTGACGCAATTGCTGCCGCTTTGGCTGACGGAGACAAGGTTCAGTTGGTTGGCTTCGGTACCTTTGAGGTAAAGGAAAGAGCTGCAAGAGAGGGTCACAACCCCTTCAACGGCGAAAAGATCATGATCCCCGCCTCCAAGAACGCAACCTTCTCCGCAAGCAAGGCTTTGAAGTCCCGTCTGAACTGATTTTTCATGCGTCTTGATAAATTCTTAAAGGTTTCGAGAATTGTCAAGCGGCGCACGGTGGCGAATGACGCCTGTGACGCTTCGCATGTGACGGTGAACGGAAGAACGGCCAAGGCCTCCCTGCAAATTAAGGAGGGAGATGTCATAACCGTCACTTTCGGTCAAAGAGCTTTGACCGTCCGCGTAAAATCCATCAAGGAAAGCACGCGGAAGGAAGACGCAGTCTTCATGTATGAGGTCATAGAAGAGGCATAAAGTAAAATCCCTCTGCATATGCTTAAGCAGAAAGGGAGGTGGCTTTATGCAACAGATAACGGAGCCCTCCGGCAAGCACGAACTGTCCTTATCCAATCGCACTGCCTTGGCAGTATCGGGGGTAGAGGATGTCTCGGGCTTTGACGAGGCGGTTATCACATGCAGAACTACTCTCGGTGAACTTATCATTGAGGGTAGTTCTTTGCATATTCGGAGCTTTTCGGCAGAAAAGGGCGAGCTTACCGTTGACGGAAAGATTACCGCGCTTTATTATGACGAGGGGCGCGCGGGCGGCGGTGGGCTTCGCCGACTGTTCCGCAAATGACGGTTTCCATGTGGGGAGAGCTTTTGTTCCTTTTGCTTTCCCTTCTCTTCGGTGTCGGGCTTGGCGGGCTTTACAGCCTTTTGCGCATCACCCGAATGCTTATCGGCGTGCGTTATCCGGAGCAAAACGGCGGCTTTCGCGGCATTTCGCTCCCCTTACTTGCGGATAAAACGGCCGCGCGCTTTTTAAAAAGGAAGAGGGAAGGAGCGCTCTTTCTCCCCATTTTTTTGGGCGATTTATTTTTCTTTCTCACGTTTGCCTTCGCGTATTCGGTTTTTTTGTACGCGATGCATAGCGGCGTTTTTCGCCTCTATTCCTTACTTGGCGTCTGCGGTGGCTTCTTTCTTTGGGATTTCACGCTTGGGAGGCTGCTTTTGCGCTTTTCCGCGTACGTCCTCTTTGTGCTTTATGCCATCCGTGACTACTTGTGTTATTTCATTTTTTTGCCGATTTTTCGCTTGCTTAAGCGCGTTTTTCGCGCGGCCGGTTGCCTTGCAAGAAAAATTTTTTCCCTTTTGGGAAATATTCTTGCTTTCGGCGTCAATACTTTTTATCATCCCCTTTGGCTTCGCGGCCGAGACAGGAAATTGCAAAAACTCTTGAAGGAAATTTCCGTTTATGAAAAAAGCAAAGGATAAACAAGAAAATTTGGCGGCTTACTATTTTCACCAAGGAACGAGTGATGCCGCTTATGAATATTTAGGCTGTCACGCAAGGCGCGAGGCGGGCGGCTTTTCGTATACCTTTCGCGTTTGGGCGCCCAATGCCAAGGCAGTTTCCCTTGTTTCCGATAAAACGGGCTGGGAGGAGGGGCTTCCTCTTTCTCGTGTAACGGAAAGAGGTGTTTGGGAATGCAGTCTTTCTACCGAGGAATCCTTAGAGGGCGCCCCCTATAAGTTTCGCATCACCTCCGCCTTTGGCAGCTTCTTGAAGGGAGACCCATACGCCTTTGCCTCCAAGGGCGGAAGCGACGGTGCCTCTCTCATCACGCATCCCTCCGCATTTCTTTGGGAGGATGCGGCCTTTTTGGCACAGAGAAAAAGAAGGGGAGAGGACGAAAAGGGCGTCTCTGCCTCCTCGCCTCTTAATATATACGAGCTGCATCTTGCCTCCTTCCGTCGCCATGAGGACGGCTCCTATCTGTCTTATCGGGAGCTTGCGGATGAGCTTGTCGGCTACGTGCGCTATATGGGCTATACGCACGTGGAGCTTTTGCCCATCGCGGAATATCCCTATGATGGCTCTTGGGGGTATCAGGTTTGCGCCTTTTACGCGCCAAGCTCTCGCTTCGGCACACCTGACGATTTTCGTTATTTCGTCAACGAGCTGCACAAGGTGGGCGTTGGCGTTATCATCGACTGGGTGCCTGCGCATTTTCCCAAGGATGCTTGGGGGCTTTATGAATTTGACGGACAGCCTCTTTACGAATATCAGGGCAAGGACAGAATGGAGTCTCGCTCTTGGGGAACGCGCTTCTTTGATCTTGGCAGAGAAGAGGTGCAAAGCTTCCTCGTTTCAAATGCACTTTATTTCTTGCGAGAGTTTCATATTGACGGCTTGCGGGTGGACGCGGTTGCCTCTATGCTTTATCTTGATTATGACAGAATGCCGGGCGAGTGGATTCCCAATCGGTACGGCGACCATCGCAATTTAGAGGCCATTGCCTTTTTGCAAAAGCTCAATGAGCGAATTGATGCCTCCTTCCCCGAGGTCTTGACCATTGCCGAGGAATCGACCGCCTGGGGCGGCGTGACGCACGCGGTGAAGGACGGCGGGCTTGGCTTTGATATGAAGTGGAATATGGGCTGGGCAAACGATTTCTTCCGTTATTTGTCCGAGGATGCCCTCTTCCGCCGTTATCACCACACCGCCTTGAATTTCCCAATGATGTATGCCTACAGCGAGCGCTATATATTGCCCGTGTCGCACGATGAGGTTGTGCACGGAAAGAAATCCTTTTTGGACAAGGCCAGCGGCAGCTATGAGGACAAGTTCGCCACCTTCCGCACGGCCTTGATGCTGCAGATGAGCTTTCCCGGCAAGAAAATGCTTTTTATGGGAACGGAGTACGGCCCCTTTTCCGAGTGGAATTACGAAAAGAGCCTTGAATGGTTTATGCTGGATTACCCGGCGCACGCCTCGCTTCGCGCGTTCACCCGTGCGCTCAACGGCTTTTATCTGAAAACGCCTGCCCTTTGGGAGCAGGATTTTGTGCCGGAGGGATTTTCTTGGGTCTTGCCCGATGAGGCCGAGAAAAACGCCATAGCCTTTCGTCGCTTTGATAAAAGCGGCAAGGAGCTTTTGGTTCTGCTTTCCTTCTCGGGAACGGAGCAAACGCTCACGTTTTCTCTGCCGTGCCGAAGCTATACCGTTGTTTTTGATGGGCAAAACAGTCAGAATGGGAAAGAGTATACCGCCGAAAACGGCGTCTTTACCGTCACCCTTGCGCCCCGCGGCGCGCTTTATCTTGCCCCGAAGGAAAAAGAGTCTTATAAGGTTTAAACTATCATCATATATTTGGGAGGTTTGCTATGTACTACAAGAAAAAGTGTATTGCGATGCTTTTGGCAGGCGGACAGGGAAGCCGTCTTTATGCCTTAACAGAGCGCACGGCCAAGCCGGCGGTCGGCTTTGGAGGAAAGTACAAAATTATCGATTTCCCCCTTTCCAACTGCGTAAATTCGGGTATTGATACGGTCGGCGTTCTGACCCAGTATCAGCCCTTGGCGCTTGCCGAGCATATCGGCAACGGCGCGCCTTGGGATTTGGACCGCACGCGCGGCGGTCTTTCCGTCTTGCCCCCCTATCAGGGAAAAAAGCATTCGGATTGGTATAAGGGAACGGCAAACGCCATTTACCAAAATATTGATTTTATCAAGCAATATGACGCGGATTACGTTTTGATTCTATCGGGCGACCATATCTATAAAATGGATTATGCCAAGATGCTCGCCTACCACGAGGAGCAGAACGCGGTCTGCACGGTTGCCACCATTGAGGTTCCCATCGAGGAGGCAAGCCGCTTCGGCATTTGCAATACCCGTCCTGACGGCAGTATTTACGAGTTTGAGGAAAAGCCCAAGGAGCCCAAAAACAATCAGGCCTCTATGGGCATCTACATATTCAATACGGACACGCTCTTAAAGTATTTGGAGGCCGACGAGGCGGACGAAAACTCCTCCAATGACTTTGGAAAGAACGTCATTCCTGCGCTTCTTTCTGCCGGTGAGCGACTCTTTGCTTATGCCTTTGAGGGCTATTGGAAGGACGTTGGTACCATTTCGAGTCTTTGGGAGGCCAATATGGATTTGCTTGGCGAAAATCCCGCGCTCGACCTCAACGATACCTCCTTCCGCATCTTCTCGCGCAACTATCCGCGCGCGCCGCAGTTTATCGGAGAAAAGGCCGTTCTGAAAAACTCTCTCGTCACCGAGGGCTGTGTTATCAACGGAACGGTTGAAAACTCCATTCTCTTTGCGGGCGTTACGGTTGAGGAGGGCGCTGTCGTGAAGGACGCCGTGGTCATGGAGGACGTGACCGTTGCGCGTGGCGCCAAGGTTTCTTACGCTATTGTCGACAGCGATGCTGTGATAGAGGAGGGCGCCGTGGTTGGCGTTTCTCGCGGATCTCGCAGTAAAATCGTCGTCATTCCCAAGGGCGAAATCGTGAAAAAAGGAGAAAAGGTAAAATGAGCAACGTTGCAGGAATTATACTCTCCAATATCAATACCACCACCAATACGCAAATGACGGTGGACAGAACGGTTGCCGCTATCCCCTTTGCAGGCAGATACCGCTTGATTGACTTTGCGCTCTCTAACCTCATCAATGCGGACGTTTCTAAAATCAACGTGGTTGTCAATTACAACTACCGTTCCCTGATGGAGCATATCGGAAGCGGTAAGGACTGGGATTTGGCACGGCGCGGTGCAGGTATCCGCCTGCTTTCTCCCTATCAGCTTTCGGGAAGCACCTCCTCCAAGCTTTATTCCACGCATTTAGAGGCCTTGGCGGACATCCTTCCCATTATTGACGACTTGCAGGAGGAAAACGTGGTTATCTGCGATAGCGATATCGTATGTAACGTGGATTTAACCGCCGCCCTTGCCTACCACGAGGAAATGAATGCGGACGTGACCATTGTTTCCGCGCTTAACCCTCGCCGTGGCAACATCCGCGCGGCTCGCGTATATCTGCGTGCCGATAAGGAGGGAAGGGTTGAGGATATTACCATCGGCAGAGAAAAAACGGAGGAGGCGCCCGAGCTTTGCCTCAATATCTTTATCCTCAAAACCGCCCGTCTGCGTGCCTACTTGGCCGAGGCGGCCGCGCATAACTACCATAGCTTCACCCGTGATATCCTGATGAGTCACGTGAAGGATAGCGGCATTTATCGCTACGGCCACGAGGGGTATTATGCGTTCGTTGCTGACGTGGAGGAATATTACGCAAGAAGCATTGAGCTTGTTATCAACCAAGCGGCAAGAGAGGATTTGCTTGGCAATCACGAGCGCCCCATCTACACGAAGGTGCATAACAGCGCCGCCGTGCGCTACGGCAAAAACGCGCATATCAAAAACAGTATGATTGCAGATAACTGCGTGATTGACGGAACGGTAGAAAATTCCATTCTTTTCCGTGGCGTGCACGTGGGCGCGGGTAGCGTCATCCGCAATTCCATCGTGATGGGTGGCGTTCACATCGGCAAGAATGTTACCTTGAACTGCGTTGTTTCGGATAAGCTTACCTACATATCCGACGGTAAGCGCTTGGAGGGCTGCTCCGCGCTCCCCTTCTTTATTCCCAAAAAGAAGCACATATAAAAGCATTTTTCGATAGACGGTTTTAACCTGAAAGAAAGGCAAAAGCTATGAAAATTTTGTACGTAGCCAGCGAAGCGGCTCCCTATGCCGCCAGCGGCGGCCTTGGAGACGTTATGGGCTCCTTGCCGCAGGAAATAAAGGCGGTCACGGGAGGTGAGGTTGGCGTTATTCTGCCCCTTTACAGCAGTATTTCGTCCGCATACCGTGAGAGGATGACCTTGGTTGATACCTTCACCCTTGCGTACGGCTGGCGCAAATCCTATTGCGGCATCTATCGCTTGACGGAGGGCGGTGTCGATTGGTTTTTCGTCGATAACGAGCAGTATTTCAAGCGCGATTCGATGTACGGCCAGCATGATGACGGTGAACGGTACGCCTATTTTTGCCTCGCGGTTGTGGAATTTATGCTCCGCACCGACTACATTCCGGACGTTTTGCACGCGAACGATTGGCAGACGGCGCTTTCCGTTATTTATCTGAAGCTCAATCATTTTGACAATCCGCGACTTTCGCACATAAAAACCGTTTTTACCATTCACAATATAGAATATCAGGGTAAATACGGAATGGATATCTTAGGCGATATCTTCAACATCAGCTATGAAAACGCGAACGTGATGGAGTATGACGGCTGCATCAATCTTCTGAAGGGCGCCATCGTTTGTGCCGACCGAGTCACCACCGTCAGCCCTAACTACGCCAACGAGCTGCGTGACCCCTATTTCGCCTACGGACTTTCTCCCATTATCCGTATGTTCGGCTCTAAAATGTCGGGTATTATCAACGGGCTTGACGTTGGGTATTTCAATCCCGAAAAAAACGATATTCCTTATACCTATTCGCTTGCGAATATTCCCGAGGGTAAAAAGGAGAACAAGCGCCATCTGCAAAGAAGCCTTGGCCTTCCCGAAACGGATGCGCCCCTGCTTGTGATGATAACGCGCTTGACCGAGGGCAAGGGCGTGGATTTGGTCTTGCACGTGTTTGAGGAGCTCTTGGCGGAAAATATTCAGCTTGTGCTTCTTGGCACGGGGGATAAGCGATACGAGGAGCTTTTTGCACTTTTGGCCTCGCGCCATCCCGATAAGGCGAGAGCCTTGATTAAGTTTGATAGACTTCTCTCCAAGGAAATGTATGCCGCGGCGGACATTTTCTTGATGCCCTCCAAGACCGAGCCCTGCGGCTTGGCGCAAATGATAGCCTGCCGTTATGGCACCGTTCCCGTGGTGCACGGTGTTGGCGGCCTTGCCGACAGCATCGTTTCGTATGGCGAGGAGGGAAGCAACGGCTTCGTGTTCCGCCATTTCAACGCGCACGATATGCTCTTTCGCATCAAGGATGCCCTTGCCCTCTACGAAAACAAGGAGGAGTGGGAGGCGCTCTCTCTCCGTGCCGCACAAAGCGACTTTACCTGGAAGGCCTCGGCTGACGGGTATCTTTCGCTTTACAGACAGATGTAAATATGCCGCCAAGAAGGGCTTGACGGCTTGGTAACAGAAAGGATATAGGTTCTTATAGCATATGACAAAATCGACCAAAAAGCAAACAGAAGCAAAAAACGTGCTTTCCCGCGAGGAGCTGCAGAAAAAAATTGAAGCAAAGCTGAATTCCCGTGGCATTTCCTCGCCCGAATCGGCAGACAAGCAGCAAATTTATCTGGCAACCGTGGCCGCGCTCAAGGACGTGATGAAGGACAACCGTCATCGCTTCAAGAAGCGCATCAAGGCAACCTCCTCTAAAAAGGTTTGCTATCTTTGTATGGAATTTCTGGTGGGGCGCTTTTTAGAAAACGTCTCCAAGAATCTCGGCCTTTACGATAGCCTTTGCGCTATTTATAAAAGCTACGGCACGGATTTTGAAACGGTCTATTCCTGCGAGGTAGACCCCGGCCTTGGAAACGGCGGCCTTGGGCGCTTGGCGGCCTGCTTCTTGGATTCTCTCTCTGCGCAGGACTATGCGGCTGTCGGTTATTCGCTCTGCTATGAGAACGGCCTTTTCCGCCAAAGATTGCTTGACGGTGAGCAGGTTGAATTGCCTGATACATGGCTTGAGGATGGCGGCCCTTGGCTCTATCCCCGTCCTGAAAAGAGCGTCAGCGTCTATTTCGGCGGTCAGATTGAGGAAAAGTGGGAAAACGGCGAATTGCGCATCACCAATACGGAGTACGATGAGGTGCGCGCCGTTCCGTATGATTTAATGATTCCCGGCACGGAGACGGACGCGGTCAATCCGCTTCGCCTTTGGCGCGCCAAGGAGGCAAATGCCCCCATCGATTACTCCTCTCAGGGCAACTATCTGAAGGCAATGGAGAGGGATAAGAGTATCTCGGAAATCACCCGTCAGCTGTATCCTCCGGATCAAACGGACGAGGGCAAGCTTTTGCGCTTGACGCAGCAGTATTTTCTCGTTTCCGCCTCCTTGCAGAACATCATCAGCGACTACTTCGGCACCTACGGAACGCTGGAGGGCTTTGAAAATCGCATTGCACTTCACGTGAACGATACCCACCCGGCGCTGTGTATTCCCGAGCTGATGCGTATACTGATGGATGTGTATTCGTTCTCGTGGGATAACGCTTGGCGCATTGTGACTAAAACGGTCAGCTATACCAATCATACCGTTTTGCCCGAGGCGCTTGAATGCTGGCGCGTAGACTTGTTCCGCGTTCGCTTGCCGAGAATTTACGCCATCATCAACGAAATTAATCGCCGCTTCTGCGCGGATCTTTGGGAGATGTATCCGGGCAACTGGGATAGAATTTCCCGTATGGCCATCATCGGCTACGGTCAGGTCAGAATGGCCAACCTTTGCGTTGTCGGATCGCATAACGTCAACGGCGTTTCCGCCTTGCACAGCGATATCTTGAAAAAAACGGTCTTCCGCGATTTCTATAATATGACGCCGTGGAAATTCAGCAACGTCACCAACGGTATCGTGCATCGTCGTTGGCTTTGCACGGCAAACCCCGGCCTTACCTCGCTCTTGGAGGATTGCATCGGAGACGGCTTCCGTAAGGATGCCTCCCATCTTTCCGCCTTCGCCGACTTTGCAACGGATGCCTCCGTGCTTGAAAGGCTCAACGCCGTCAAAATGGAGAACAAGGCGCGCTTTGCCGATTTCGCTAAGGCCAAGACGGGCAGAAGCATTGACCCTGCCTCTATCTTTGACGTGCAGGCCAAGCGTATGCACGAATATAAGCGTCAGCTTCTGAACATCCTCAAAATTTTGGCAATGTATAACGAAATTTGTCAGAATCCCAATGCCGATATTCCTAACCAAACCTTCATATTCGGTGCCAAGGCCGCCCCGGGCTACGCTATGGCAAAGCAGCTCATCAAGCTTGCTTACTATCTTGGCGTTGAACTGGAAAGCAACCCCTTGACGAAGGATAGACTCAAGCTCGTCTT
>JBGVMO010000106.1:0-12649 GCA_045124835.1 Eubacteriales bacterium | reverse complement strand
TCCCCTTGCGAGGCAGACCTGCCGTTCCTGTGAATAGTATATCATAAAAAAACAAAAAGTCAACAAATTATTGAAAAAAATATCGCATACACGAAAAGGATAAGCCAACGATAAAAAAATATCAAAAATGAAAAGAAACGGTGCACAAACTCGTGCGTTGGTACATATCCCCTTGCGAGGCAGACCTGCCGTTCCTGTGAATAGTATATCATAAAAAAACAAAAAGTCAACAAATTATTGAAAAAATTTAAGCCGTTAGGCAAAGGAGAATAAAATGAGTAAAAGTAAGCGTTTGCTGTATATTCTTTTGACGGTTGTGCTTCCGTGATGAAGTTCGCAATCTTCCAATAGATAGATTTTTGGAACCATTAAAAAATTATAAATTGTCTAAAAAAGATGAAGAACAGGCTTGGGCAATTTATTATAAAAGAAAAAAGAAGTAACCGCTGGGCGGTAGTCATTAGCTACCACGGGATTACTTCTTGCAGACGAATCTGCAAAGGTATTTTATCACGAAAAAGAAAAAAGTCAATATCTTTTTGAAAAAATCAAAAATAAAAAAGCCGAGGTAATTACCTCGGCGCAGAGAGAAAGCTCTCCGCAATGCGGGTCGGTCAAGCCGACATAAACAACCGTATTGGTTGAGTTCGCTCTTATAGTATATCTCATTTCATAAGATTTGTCAATCCTCAAAATTTAACAAACAAAAATCAATAAGCTGTGCCGAGCTTTGTCATAGGCTCGGAGAATGATTTCTTTCTGTGCTTCATTCGATGTTCTTGACTCTGTGGAAAGTTCCTCGTAGTCATTAGTCCAATAGATGTTTTTCCTCCTTCTCCCCCCTGCAAAGCAGGGGGTTGACAAAATTGAAATTGTGTGCTATAATGGTCACACATCCGAGAGAGTTCTTTCCTCTCTCAGATGCTCGGCTTATGCCGATAATCAATAGAATAGTGGGCTATTGATATTTAAAAACGTTGCGAAGAAGAGCGGTTATTTTTAAAAAACGTTGCGAAGAAGAGCAGTTATTTTTAACTGCTCTTCTTTGTCATTTTTTCAATGACTCGGATAATTGATTCGCTGTTCAGACCTTCGGCTTTAAGCACTTCGATGAGGTTGCTAAGCGTTTCAATATGTATAGTCATATCGTCCATCCTTTCTCCCACCCTTTCTATTGCACCCCGGGAAGCCCGTTCAATTGTACGACACAGAGTTAAAACTTATAAAAAGTCTTATAATCGAAAGCCATCTATGTGGTACGAGAAAAAGAAAAAGAAGTGAACTTTCGTAGGGAAAACCCGTCGAGATGCCGACTGTTGTCAGCTATTTCACTTCTTGTTAATAATTATATCTCATTTCTTAAGATTTGTCAACCCCCTGCAAAAGCAGGGGGATTGACAAAATTTTTGTATGTGATATAATACGGATGCGATGAGCAAGGACGGGCAGGCTTGTCCACAATCAACGGATTTTTTGAATGCTTACGGTGTGCCGCTATACGCGCCGTAAGCGTTTTTTATTTGGTGATGTAGTCTATAAGGTCAAGTATTTGTTCGGCAGTCTAACCGATAGAAAGCAAATACTCTCTAAGCCTCTGTATTGCCTTGTCGCTCAAACTCGTTGTTTCAACCATTCCTTTCTCCCACCCTTTCTATTGCACCCCGGGAAGCTCGTTCTATTGTACGACACAGAGTTAAAACTTATAAAAAGTCTTATAATCGAAAGCCATCTATGTGGTACGAGAAAAAGAAAAAGAAGTGAACTTTCGTAGTTTACACGGATAAGAACACAGGACAAAATGTAGCTGTACAAACTACGCACCTGTATGAAAAGGACCCGACTCGTTTTAAGCAGCTTAAAGCAGGAGCTGGAATAAAAATGACTCTACCCGGTATGGAAACACCTTCAATGGTACTTAAAAAATTTCATACCACTAATTCAAGCGGTAAAGGAATTGATTTTGGCCATAGAGATGTAAAAATAAAATCCAAGCTGAGCCGATCAAAATCCGCAAAACTATATAGTTTTGTGGAAAACGAAAGAAATAAAAAAAGTCACGGGTAACACGTTTAACGTATCTCCGTGACAGGCGCAGGTGTTACATCCCCGTTGAAACGGTTCAAACTTCTGCTCGTTTACATTATATCTCATTTCTTAAGATTTGTCAACCCCCTGCAAAAGCAGGGGGTTGACAAAATTTTTTGTATGTGATATAATACGAATGTAGTGAGCAAGGACGGGCAGGCTCGCCCTCGCTTGATTGCTTAGCTTGCGGTGTAGTGAAGCGCGCCGCAAGTTTTTTTATTCTTCTTTAAGTGTTCTAAACAAAAGCCGATACGGTCATTACTTCGTATCGGCTTTTGCTCATTTTTCGCTTTAAGGGCGAAAGGCAAGAATTTTTTGTTGCCAAAGCTCCAAAAATTCGGCGGCGTGTCCCCCGTCCATCTGCACGTGGTGAAATTGGAAGGAGACGGTAAGCGTTGTTTTGAAAAAATGCTTTTCATAGCGAGACCAGGATAAAAACGGATTGCAAAAGGCCTCGGAGTAGAGGTTTACAATGCCGTCAAGCACCGTTTGCGTCATGGCTGACGTGCCAAGCAAAATGTTCTCCTCGTCTCCCATCGGTAGACAGCTTTCATAAAGTGTTTTTGCCTTTTCCTCATAAAGACGGCAAAATTCGCCGTAGCTTTCGCAAATCGGAACGGCACAAATACCAAGACCGCCCGCCTTGTTTTTCAGAACAAAGCTGATATAGAAGGGGGCCTCTAAGGCGTAAAGGCGCTTGTTCTTCACGCGCGTTTGAAATTCGGGGATTTCAAGGGCCGCCTTGCCTGCCGTGTAGCAGAGCATCGCGTTCAGCCGCTCGCCGCGCCTTGCAAAGCGAAGAAGGTGCGAAATATCCAAGCGCTTGAAAACTGTCACGGTGGGCTGGGGTGCGTCAATGAAAAGGGAATAGGCTAAGGCGCGAGGAGTTTCTTCGGGCTTCAATTCCTGCATGGCTTGCTCCGTTTCTTTGTTTGATTTTACGGGTTCAGAAACAACCCTGCCGCATTGTTGTAGAGAATATCCTCGCGCTCCTTTTCGGTGAGAGAAAGCTTCATAAAGCGCGCAAGCTCAACCTCGGGAAGCCACATTGGATAGTCCGTGCCGAACAAAACGCGCGAGGTGCCGTACGCCATAATCAGCGATTTGGCCTTTTCCTCCGACATCGCATAAAGCGAGGAGGAGCAGTCAACGAAAAGGTTTTCGTATTTGCTTAGCTTTTTCGTTGCCTCATCCCAAACGGACCAGCCGCCGAAGTGCGCGCCGATGACCGTTAAATCGGGATATTTTTCAAGCACGGGAAGCATACGGTTGGGGTTGGAATAGTCAAAGCGGCTGTCGCCCGTGTGCATCAGTATGGGAAGCACGCCGCGGCAGCGCTCGTAAATTCTCTGCATACGCGGGTCGTCGATGCCAACTTTCTGTATGTCGGGATGCAGCTTGACGCCCTTTAAGCCGAGTGCGAGAATTTCGTCAAATTCCTCGTCTATTCTGTCGCTGTCGGGATGCAGCGTTCCGAGCCCCGTAAAATGACCCTCACCGCTTGCAACAGCATCGGCAATAAAGCGGTTGATATGTGAAACCTGCTTGGGCGTCGTTGCCACCGATTGAATGATAAAATGCGAAATGCCTGCCGCCTTGCCCCGTGCAAGCAGAGTCGATATTTTGCCGTCCAAGCGCGAGGGCATCTTGTAAAAGTCACCCGTGCTGGCGGAGGCCTTCTCGGCAATCTTGTCGGGATATACGTGGCAGTGCGAATCAATGATTTTGTAGGTTTTTACGGTTTCTTGCATAGCTCTTTTTCGATTATTTTTTCAGTCCGAGAATTTCAATGGATTCGTCACGCATCTTGTATTTCAGAATTTTGCCTGCGGCGTTCATCGGGAATTCCTTTACGAAAAGGAAGTACCTTGGCACCTTGTGTCTGGCAATGTAGGCGTTGCCGAATTCCTTCATCTCGGCCTCGTCTGCCTCCTCGCCCTTGTGCAGAATCACCCAAGCGCAGCATTCCTCACCGTAGCGCTCGTCGGGAACACCGACAACCTGCACGTCGCGCACCTTGGGGTTGGTCAGATAAAATTCCTCAATTTCACGGGGATAGAGATTTTCACCGCCGCGGATAATCATATCCTTGAGACGCCCCGTGATTTTGTAATAGCCGTCCTCGGTCTTGCAGGCGATGTCGCCCGTGTGCAGCCAGCCGTCCTCATCAATGGTCTGCGCGGTGGCCTCGGGCATCTTGTAGTAGCCCTTCATAATGTTAAAGCCGCGTGCCACAAATTCGCCGCTTTCTCCTGCGGCAAGCTCCTTGCCCGTTTCGGGGTCAATAATCTTGCATTCAACGCCGGGGAAGGCACTTCCAACCGTTTCAACACGGTGGTCAAGATCCTCGTTAACCTCGCCCATCGTACAGCCGGGAGAGGCCTCGGTCTGTCCGTATACCGAGATAATCTCGCGCATATTCATCTCGGCGGCCGCACGGCGCATCAGGTCGGCAGGGCAGTTCGCGCCTGCCATAATGCCCGTTCTCATATAGGAGAAATCTGTCTTAGCAAAGTCGGGATGACCGAACATCGCGATAAACATCGTCGGAACACCGTTGAAGCAGGTGATATGCTCGTCATTGACGCAGGCAAGAGAGGACTTGGGCGAGAAGTAGGGAATGGGGCAAAGTGTGCCGCCATGTGTCATCATGGAGGTCATCGAAAGCACCATGCCGAAGCAATGGAACATCGGTACCTGAATCATCATACGGTCGGCAGTGGAAAGATCCATTCTGTCGCCGATGGTCTTGCCGTTGTTCACAATGTTGCGATGGGTGAGCATAACACCCTTGGGAAAGCCCGTTGTACCCGAGGTGTACTGCATATTGCAAACGTCATCGGGCTTAACAAGAGAGGCGCGCCTTCTGACCTCCTCGCGCGGAACGAGGGTGGAGCGGGCAAGCATTTCCTCCCAGGAAAGACAGCCGTCCATCGAAAAGCCGACCGTAACAACGTTGCGCAGGAAGGGAAGGTTCTTGGAATATAAGGGAGCGCCGGGCGTGAGCGCCTTTAATTCGGGGCAAAGCTCCTCAATGATTTCCTTGTAGTTGATGTCCTTGCAGTATTCCACCATCACGAGCGTGTGGGTGTCGGACTGCTTGAGCAGGTATTCGATTTCGTGAATCTTGTAGGCGGTGTTGACCGTTACAAGCACAGCGCCGATCTTCGTGGTTGCCCAGAAGGTGATAAACCATTGCGGCACGTTGGTTGCCCAGATGGCAACGTGGTCGCCCGCCTTAACGCCCAGAGAAATCAAAGCGGCGGCGCATTCGTCAACGTCGCGGCGGAATTGCTCGTAGGTTCTCGTGTAATCAAGTGTCGGATACTTGAAGGCATACTGGTCGGGGTATTTTTCTGCCATCGTATCCAAAACGTCCGAGAAGGTCGCGTCAATAATGTCGTACTTCTTCCAGACAAACGTGCCCGTCTTGGCGCGGTTGTAGTGGGCGTGCTCGTAGCTCTTCTTTTCGCGGCCCAAGGCGGCGATGTAATTCGTAAAGTGGGTCAGAACGATGTCTGCGTCGGCAATTTCCTCGTTCCACGCGGCACAGATAAAGCCCTCGTAGTTAAGGGAGGAAAGGGCGTTCAAAAGCTTTTTAACGTCAAGGTCACCCTCGCCAATCAGAACGGTCTTGCCGTCCTTCATGTCGCCAAGGCGGACGTATTTGATGTAAGCACCGAGGATCTTAATGGTTGCCTCTGCGCTCTCGCCCGCGTGGAAATAGGTGCCTCTGACGTTCCAAGAGGCGCCAATGGCCGAGGAAGCAAAATGGTTGATAATGGTAAGAACGTTTTCGGTGTTGGCAAGCGCGCCGACCGTTTCAAACAAAATGCCGACGTCGGTTGCCTCGGCGCGCTTGACGGCGGCCGCCATTTTTTCGTCTAAAAGGTCAAGAGAAGCGTTCTCTTCAATATGCACGATAACGTTGTCAATGCCCGCACTTGCCGCCATTTCAACGTATTTCTGCAAAAGCTCGGCTGAAACTGCATCGCTTTCAACAGGATAGGGCAGGCGGAGCGCCGAAACGGAAAGGCCTCTGTTAACAAGCTTTCTCTTGGCGTCGGCAACGCGGTCGCGTCTTAAAATGCTGTCGTAATGCGTGCTTCTCTCGTTGACGGCGTCATAGATTTCAAAGCCCTCAAAGCCGTAATCGTAGGCAAAACGGCAGGTGTCAAGAAAGGAAGCGCGGCTTACGTTCTTGGTGGAAAAAACGATTTTCATATTGGCTTACGCCTCCTCAAATACTATCTTGTTGAGTGCGTTGATGTAGGCTCTGATGCTCGCGGCAATAATGTCGGTGGAGGTGCCGTTGCCCGAATAGAGCTTGCCGCCAACGCGCAGTCTGACAAGCGCCGAGCCAAGTGCCTCCTTGCCCTCGGTGACGGATTGCACCTGATAGTCGTCAAGCTCGTAGTGATGGCCGATACACTGCTCAATGGCGCGGAAGGCCGAGTCGATAGGGCCGTCGCCCGCGCTGACACCGCAAATCACCTCGTCCTGCTTTTTCAGGACAATTTGCGTCATGGCGCTGGAAATATTGCTGCTGGTGGTCGTGTAGGTTTCAAAATGATAGGTGGAGGGCGCCTGCATGGCAGAGCTTGCAATCAAGGCCTCAAATTCCTTCGCGCCGATAGCGCCCTTCTTTTCGCAAACCTGAGAGAGTGCCTTGTAAACGCTTCCGGTGTCCGCATCGGAAAGCTCATAGCCGAGAAGAGAAGCGGCGTCAGCAACCTGCGTCAGCGTGGAGTCGGCGTCAAGCAGAATCTTTTTCTTGTCGCTGACAGTGCCATCCTCGGTGGCGCTTTCGTGGTGGATGCTTGCCACCATATCCTCAATGCTCGCGTGAATGCTGGTGCTGTTCAGGGTCAGCTCAGCGCCAATCTGTGCGCCGCAGGCGCGAACGGCATCCGAAAGCTTGCCTGCCAAAAGCGCGTCCTTGCCAACCATCGCGCATTTAACACCGTCAGCACCTGCCGCAATAGCGGCAAAGGCGGAAGCAACGGCCATATTGATGCGGTCGGAAAGCTGTACGTATACGGGAACGGAAACTGCGGCCTTCACCTTGGAAACAAGAGCGGCAATCTCCTCGGGCGTCGAAGCACCGGCGTTGTCGCAAACCGTAATCAGCGAGGCGCCCTTGTCCTCTGCCGCCTTGACAGCGGCAAGCAAAAAGTCCTCGTCGGCTCTCGTTGCGTCAAGCGCGGAAAATTCAACGTCCGCACAAAGTGCCGTGGCGGCCGCCGTCAGCGCGCCGATTTTTTCAAGCATAGCGGATTGCTTAACGTGGTAGGCGTACTCCATCTGAATGGTGGATACGGGAAGCTCCACCTGTAAGCGAGGCGCTTTGGCTTCCTTGATGCACGCAAAGGCAACTGCCGCCTCCTCGGCCGTAAAGCCAACGGGAATGGCAAGCGTGGCGTTTTGTATGTTTTTTGCAATCGTTCTGTATATAATGGTATCTTCGCGAACGCTCTTGACCTTGGGAAGCTCAACGGCGTTGGCACCCAGCTTGTCTGCACAGCCCGCAATCGCGGATTTTTCGCGGAACAAAAGGGATACGGCCGTATCCTCCGAAAGCTTTTTCAGAGTAACGTCTGCGACATTGATTTTTCTCATTTTTGAAAACTCCTTTTCCATTTCAACTTTTAGCAAGGCTATATCAACAAAAAAACGTTTCCATCTCTTTGTTTATAAAGAGACGAAAACGTACAGTCTATGTTTCCGCGGTACCACTCTTTTTCATCCGCAAGGGATGCACCTTGGGTGCTTCACACCTTAACTCTGTTACGGGAGCTCCCGTTTGCCACTACTTTTTCTTTCATAGCAACCGCTCAACGGTGAGTTCAGCAAAATACCCCCTATGCCTCGCACCGACCGGCAACTCTCTGAAAGTGAAGATTTTTGCATACTATTCCGCATCATCGCGTTTATGATACATTATTTTACAACAAATTTCGGTGTTTGTCAAGAGCTTTTCGGAAAAAACTTTCGCAGTCGTGGGGCAAAACAGGAAAACGCTTGAATTTTTCATAAAAATATGGTATAGTATCCTTGCTTATAAAATTCCCACTGTGTATTAGGGTGTTACGGGAGAAAAAGCTATCGAAATTTTTCGCGCCGTCTGCGCAAAAGGAAAGGAAAATCATGGTATATATTCTCGACACCGCAGACCTTGCGGCAATCAAGCACTGCAATGAATTTTATCCCCTTTCGGGCGTAACCACCAATCCCTCTATTATCGCCAAGGCCAAAACGGATTTCTTTAAGCTCCTTAAGGAAATACGGGCCGTTATCGGTGAGGATAAGATGCTTCACGTGCAGTCTGTGCAGACGAAGGCCGAAAAAATAGTTGAGGAGGCAAAGCTTCTCAAAAAAGAGCTTGGCGGCGCGTTTTACGTCAAGGTGCCGATAGGGGAAGAGGGCTTAAAGGCCACGATGATGCTCAAAGAGATGGGCATCGGTGTCACGATGACCGCGATATTCACGCCCGCGCAGGCGCTCTTGGCGGCCAAGGCTGGTGCCGATTTCGTCGCTCCCTACGTAAACAGATTGGATAATATTCTTGGCGATGGCGCCGCGGTTGTTGCGGAAATCGTCAATCAACTGGAAATTTACGGATTGCAGACGCAGGTGCTTGCGGCCAGCTTCAAGAACGCAGAGCAGGTGCATAGATGCGCCTCCGTCGGCTGTCACGCCGTAACCGTCACCGAGGACGTTCTGAAGCGCCTCGTTTCCCATCCCATGACCGATGCGGCCGTTGCGGGCTTTGAACAGGATTGGAAGAGCGTCTACGGCGAGAAAACCATTCTCGACTTTTGATGCGGCCGTGAAAAACGATAGAAGAATGCAAAGTGCCTCGAAGCATTAACCGAATAACATACAGGTGCAGCTCATAGCGTGATACTCTTAACGGAGTATCACGCTAAGTTATGATTGCCCTTACGGGCAAGTTATGAGTTATGATATGCTTCGCATAGTTATGATTGGCTACGCCAAGTTTTAGGTTCATTGGGCAATCATATCATAACGCTTGCCGTGCAAGCTCATAACGGCGAGCAAAGCGAGCCTCATAACTCTAAACTTCACCAACAGAAAAGAGAGAATATAGACCGCATCATTAAGGAGAAGACGCTGTTATGACGGATAAAAAGGAACTGCTCGGCACAGCTCCCATAAGCAAGCTCTTGTTCAAGCTTGCGCTGCCCACAGTGGTTGCCCAGCTTATCAATATGCTGTATAACGTTGTTGACCGAATCTATATCGGTCATATGTTGGAGATTGGCGACCTCGCGCTGACAGGGGTCGGAGTCTGTATGCCGCTTATTATGCTTGTGTCTGCATTCGCCGCGCTCGTTGGATCGGGAGGCGCCCCACGAGCATCTATCTTTATGGGAAAGCAGGATACGGAAAGCGCTGAAAAAACACTCGGCGGATGCTTTGGATTGCAAATTGTCGTTTCCGCCATACTGACCGTTGTCTTGCTTGTTTGGAATGAAGATCTCCTTTTGGCCTTCGGCGCGAGCGGCAATACTATCGAATATGCAACGAGCTATATGCGCGTTTACGCCATTGGTACGGTGTTCGTTCAAATGACGCTTGGTATGAATGCCTTTATCACGGCAGAGGGATTTACCAAGATATCTATGATGTCGGTCGTTGTCGGTGCTGTTGCAAATATTGTTCTCGACCCCATATTTATTTACGGATGCGGTATGGGTGTCAGGGGTGCTGCACTTGCAACCGTTATATCTCAGGCGCTTTCTTGCGCGTGGGTTCTGTCCTTTCTGTTCAGCAAGAGAAGCATTCTCAGATTGAAGCCGAAATATTTTATCTCGTCACCTAAAATCGTTTTGCCCTGTGTTGCTCTCGGAACGGCGACCTTCATTATGCAGGCAAGTGAGAGCGTGATATCGGTTTGCTTCAATGCCTCTCTGCTTGAGTACGGTGGCGATATTGCCGTTGGCGCAATGACGATTCTCACAAGCGTGATGCAGTTTGCTATGCTGCCTCCTCAAGGCATCGCGCAGGGGGCGCAGCCTATACTCAGCTATAATTACGGAGCGAAGAAAGCAAGCCGCGTAAAAGAAACGTATAAGCTTTTGCTTAAGGTGTGCCTGATTTATTCGGTAACCGTTTGGGCGGTGGTAATGCTGTTCCCAAGCCTGTTTGCATCGATGTTTTCGCCGGTTCCTGCGCTTGTTGCGTTCGCATCAAGAGCGCTTCGCATCTATTTTGCCGGAATGCTATTGTTCGGAATACAGATAGCGTGCCAGATGACCTTCGTATCTCTTGGAAATGCGCCTTCCTCCGTGCTTGTTGCAGTTGTTCGCAAATTCGTCTTGCTTTTGCCCTTGATCTATATTATGCCGAATCTGATAAGCGACCGCACCACCGGAGTTTATATGGCAGAGCCGATAGCAGACATCCTCGCGGTGACTTTTACGGCCATTCTGTTTGCATTTCAATTTAAAAAAGCACTTAAGAAAATAGAGCCTCAAGACGATACAGTACGTCAAGACGAAATAACAAAAGAGAGCTGACCAATGACGTGACCCCATAACGAAGGATTCCAATAGCATGGATGCGGCGTGAGAAATCATACCGCATCCTTTGCTTTTTTTCAAACACTCCATCAATCGCTTCAAGATGTTGCAGCTTTTTATCAAAGCATTAGACCAACAGGTTGCAAAACGAAAGAAAGTATGATACAATATAGAATATAGAATATTCAAGCTTTAGCATTTGCGAGGTATAGATATGGGCATCAGCTATAAAAAACTATGGGTTCTCCTTATTGAGAAGGATATTACAAGGGCGCAGATGCGCAGAACGCTGAAAATTGCCACGGGGACGATGAGCAAGCTGAATAAGGGCGAGGAGGTCGCTTTGTCGGTGCTTCTCCGTATATGCGAATATTTGGAGTGTGACATCGGTGACATCTGCTCCGTTGTCAAGCCCAAAAAGGAGGACAACGTATGATACGAATTGCCATATGCGATGACGAGAAAAAGATACTCGACGAAGTAGAGGGATATATCAAGAATTATGCGGAAAAGGAAAACTACCTTGACCTTGAGGTCTTTCGTTTCGATTCCGCAAAAACGCTTATAAGTGCCATAGAGGATGGAAAGTCCTTCGACGTCTTCGTGCTTGACGTTTACATCGGTGACGAAATGGGAACGGCTCTTGCCGGTGATATCCGTAAATTCGGGATCGAAAGCCCCATCATTTTCGCAACGACCTCGCTCGAACACGCTCCCGAGAGCTATGAAACAGGAACGCTCCGCTATCTCATAAAGCCAATCGATCCCGGAAAGTTTTATGAAGCAATGGGCGTGGCTATCGCTCAAGCCGAAAAGGTCGCTCAGCGGCTGATCAAGTTCAAAACCGAAAACGGCTTAGAGAGTGTCAATGCAAGTCACATTATGTGTTCGGAGGCACATGACCACTACCAATACGTTACAATGTATAATGGCACACAGATCAAGGTCAGAATGACCGTCACAGAGCTGTTTACAATGCTCAGCAAATACGGCGGATTTGTTCGTATCGGAAGTGCGTATATTGTCAATCTGCGGCACGTTAAGAACGTAACTCCGACAAACGTATGCCTATATAACAATTACAAAATTCAAATTCCGAGAGGAAAATTCACCGAGATTAAGAACACTTTTTGGAATTTTCAATGCGAAGGACAGGAGGATTAAACGGGCATGACAGGAACTATCGTTGAATTTATACTTTTACTTATCGCCCATGCTGCTGCCGGCATCTATTCCTCTACTCTTAAATACAGCAAAAAGATTACTTATATCGTATGGGGCACTTGGGTAGTCCTTCAAACAGGACTTCTGTTCTTCACGGAATTTGTGCTGACAAATTGGGCATTGCAGTTCTTCGTTGGATTCGTTCTTTCTCTTGTGGGGCAGTATGTGATATTCTTTGTAACCACCAAGGGCAGACTTGCGCAGAGAATCTTTACCATGCTGACCTATTCGATCTTTTTCTGCATCGTCATGTCACTCCTTACTATGATAAGAGGCACATTCGATGATTTGCACTGGGTATTTATGACACTCATTCAAACAGTTCTGCTTTCGGCTATCGTCACCTATTTTCTTCGCTACGTATGCACCCTTTGTCGCGCGGCATCAAAGAACATTAAGGCGGGTTGGGCGCCGCTGATCTTTGTGAATGTTGTTTTTATCATCACTATCATACTGTCCTCGGTTTTTCCGGTAAGACTTACAAGCTTTCGTGATCCCTCGTTTATTACGTTTTTATTTTTAAGTATTTCGATCATGGCTGTGTATCCCGTTATCTTCTCAAGCATTAACAATATGTCCGAAGCCGCCGAAAAAAGAGAGGTCGAAACACAAAATAAGCTGCTTGTAGCGCAGATCGAAGCGGAAACTGCCCAGCTTGCGGCGGACAGCAAATCAAGACACGACAGACGGCATCACAATCTCGTTATGCTGGGACTAGCGAAAAGCGGTGATTTCGAAACGCTGACAAAGCATCTGACAAATCTTGTGGATGACGACAACAAGGTGTGGGGAGA
>JBGVMO010000105.1:0-14819 GCA_045124835.1 Eubacteriales bacterium | reverse complement strand
ACGCCGCAATAGGTGTTCAGACAAAGAATAAAGGCGTCAAACACATTTTCAATTTTTGGCCCCTCTCCGTCTTCTGTAAACGGCGTTTCCAAAAGGCTATCAAAGTCAAGCGGCAGGTCAATCACGCCGTCATCAAGGGTGAAGGACATTTCACCAAAGGTATGCTGCATAAGAACGCCTCCTTTCTCTTTGCGGTAAGTCTTCTCGTATTTTTGAAACAAAAAGGACTGTCATGCCGTAGCACAACAGTCCTTTTAGGCGGGTTGTCAAGCAACGCACGCCATCCACGCCCGCATCCCGAAGGGACGCAAAGCAAGGAACGCCAAATCAGCGCTTGCTGAACTGGGGCGCACGACGAGCTGCCTTCAAGCCGTACTTCTTTCTTTCCTTCATACGAGGGTCGCGCGTCAAGAAACCGGCCTTCTTCAGAGCGGGCTTGGTCTCTGCATCTGCAATCAGAAGTGCGCGAGAAATACCGTGACGGATAGCACCTGCCTGGCCGGAAAGACCGCCGCCATGCACGGTTGCAACAACGTCAAACTTGCCCTCAACGGAAGCAACGTCAAAGGGTTGCATTACGATAAGCTTCAGGGTTTCAAGGCCGAAGTACTCGTCAATGGTCTTGCCATTTACGGTTACAGAGCCGGTGCCGGGGTACAAACGAACACGAGCAACAGACTTCTTTCTTCTGCCGGTGCCGTAGAAATAGGGTTTTACACTGGTATACATTCTGTTTCTCCTCCGTTTTCTCAGTCAATGGCAACGGGCTGCTGAGCCTGCTGCTGATGGGTGTCGCCTGCATAAACCTTCAAGCGAGTGAAGGCCTTGGCGCCAAGAGAGTTGTGAGGGAGCATACCCTTTACTGCCAATTCCATTGCGTACTCGGGGCGCTCGCTCATCAGCTTACGGTAGGTAACCTGCTTCAAGCCGCCGATGTAACCGGAATGATGGTAGTGAATCTTCTGATCCAGCTTCTTACCCGTCAATACTGCCTTTGCTGCATTGATGATGATAACGAACTCACCGCAGTCAACGTGGGGGGTGAATTCAGGTCTGTGCTTACCGCGCAGAATGGTGGCGGCTTTCACAGCGGTTTCGCCGAGGGTTTTTCCCGCAGCGTCAATAACATACCATTTACGAGAAATGGTTTCCTGCTTTGCCATAAAAGTGGACATTTCTTTTTCCTCCGTTCAAATTTTGACTAAACTTTCATGCGAGGAAGATTATAACACTTGTTTTTACCTTTGTCAAGTGGTTTTTTTCACTTTTTTTGGTTTTTTCAATTTTCATATATAATATCTCTCAAAAGCTCGTTTTTTCTCGTTTTTTCTCGTTTTTCCTAATGCGAAAAATTAAAATTTTATTTTTAAACTTTTTGTGAACAAAATTTTCTTATGCAGGGAGAGTAAAAGCAGAGGCAAAAAAGAAGGAGAGCCTCCCCGCCGTCAAAGGCAAAGGGAGACCCTCTTTGTATTCCATTTTACTCCGCCTTGAAGGAAAGGGTGATTTCCTTGGGCGCAGAAGCCAGCTGACGAAGCGCAACGCCCGCGCTTTCCAGCATTCTTCTTGAGGCCTTGGTCATCGGTGTATGGCCGTATTTGTCGGAAAGGTAGATAACCTCCCTAATGCCGCATTGAATAATGGCCTTGGCACACTCGTTGCAGGGGAAGAGCGCCACGTAAATGCGTGCCCCCGTCAGATTCTTGCCGCGGTTGTTCAAAATGGCGTTCAGCTCTGCGTGCACGACGTAGGGATATTTGGTGTTAACGTCCTCTCCCTCGCGCGCCCAAGGAAACTCATCATCCGAGCAGCCGTGGGGAAAGCCATTATAGCCCGTGGATAAAATGCGGTTGTTTTCGTCCACAATACAAGCGCCCACCTGCGTATTGGGGTCCTTACTGCGCTTGGAGGCCAAGAGGGCAACGCCCATAAAATATTCGTCCCAAGAAATGTAGTCGGTTCTTTTCATCGTCGTTTCCTACCTTTATACGTATAATTTTTCAAATTTGCGACTAACGGGATGCGAGAGCAAGAAGCAAAAGAGAGCGGCAAGGGCCGAAAGGAAAAGCGTTACTCCCCAAGCCGCAAGAGCAGCACCCGCGAAGGACAAGAGCAAGAGCGCCAAGGCCGCAGAGGCCACGGTGATGCATAGCATACCCACCATGGTGAGAAGAACGGAAGCGCCCTGCTTAACGGGCTCTGCCTCGTTGACCCAAGAGAAGCGGGGGAAAAGCACGCCGAAAATCATGCCGAGCGCCTCGCCCGTTAAGGCAAAGGCCTGCGGCAAAAGCAAAACGGCAAGCGCCGTGTACCATGCGGGAGAGGTGATAAGGATAACGGAAAGAGAGGCCAAAAGCGCCGCAGGGCCTGTTAAAACGCGCGAGGCGTACACCTTGGCAAAAAGAACATCCTCGGCTCGCAAGGGCGTTGCCCGTAAAAGCCACAGGGTTTTGCTCTCGAGGGAAACGGAGGGCGCCGTTATCGTAACCGTGGAAAGCAAGAGGCAAATGGCCACGGTCAAAAGCAGTGCAAGCATATCCGCGTCAAGCGCGAAGGGGAGAGGCAGGCCAGAAAGATAGGTCAAAACCGCCTCCTTGCACAAAAGAAGCGCAACGGCGGCGCAGAGAACGAAAAGTACGCCGAAGGCGGCATTCAAAAGATACATACTGCTATGGAAAAGATAGGAAAGATCCTTTTTTGCCAAGGCGCGCCGCACAGAAGCGGGCTTGACTGCTTTTTCCCGATACTCTGCCTTTTTCAAGGCAGCCTTTGCGGTGACAACGCGAATAAAGCTTCTTGAGAGCAAAACGAAGCAGGAGGCGGCAAGCGCGAAGGAAAGCAAAAGGAAAAGCAAAGACACCCAAAGGCGCGCGGTACAGCCAAGGCCAAAAAGATAGAAGGGATAAAGATAGCTCTTCATTGCACCGGCAAGCCCCGGAACGAGCAGCGAAAAATCCTCTATTTTATCAAGGCTTTCCATCATACTGATGTAAAAGTAGAAATAAGCACCGATAAAAATCAGGGAAAAGACGGTCTGCACCAAGGATTTTCTGCGCACCCGACGCATCAGCTGCGCCACAAGCCACCCGAAGAGACAAGAAAGCGTGAGGCTCAAAAGAGGCAGGGCGATAAAGCCAAGAAGGAAGGCTACAAGAGAAAGCACCGAGAAGACGCCAAACGAGATGCTGAAGACAAGGTACATAACCAAGGCAGGAAGAAGCACCAGCGCTTGAAGCGCAAGCGTTTCCAAGAGCAAGAACAAGAGGCGCGAGAGCAGTATCGTTCTTGGCGGGATGGGCATGGAAAGCAATAAATCGTTATCCTTGGCCTCGTATAGCTGCGCGACAGTGGCGAAAATCGAAAGAATCAGGGAAACGAGAAGGGCCACGACGCCTGCCGTTGCAAAATAGACCCAAGCGTTTTCGCTATCGGCAAGAACTGTCATTCCCAAGGATGCGAAGGTCATTGTAAAGAGGAAAAGAAAGATACCGATAAGATAGGCATACAAAAGCGCGAAAAGCACGATTGCACCGACCTTACGCTTCTTACCCGTTTTTTTATCCTGCCCGAAGCCTGCAAAAAAGGAGGCTACTTGGGCTTTCATCAAAGCTTTTAGCACGTTTTCATCCTTTCAGACGAGAAATCAATCCTCGTTCTCAACCAATTCCAAAAAGACCTTTTCCAAGGAAGCATCTCCTCTGACCTCGTCCATTTTTCCGGACACGACGAGCTTTCCGTTTCGGATGATGGCAACCTTATCGCACAGCTTCTCCGCAACCTCCAATACGTGCGTGGAGAAAAAGATGGCGCCGCCCGATGCGGTAAACTCCCGCATCAGCTCCTTTAACGTATGAGAAGCCTTCGGGTCAAGACCGACGAAGGGCTCATCCATAATCCAAAGGCGCGGCTCGTGAAGAAGCGCGGCAATCACGGCGAGCTTTTGCTTCATTCCGTGCGAATAGGCGGAAATGGGCTCGGCCAAATCACGCGTCAAGGAAAGCGCCTCGGAAAGTGTTTTTATCTTCTCACTTCTTTTCTCGGCAGAAACACCGAAAATATCGGCAACGAAGTTCAAGTAGGCAATGCCCGTCATAAAATCGTACAAATCAGGATTGTCGGGAATATAGGCCAAATCGCGTTTGCAGGCAAGCGGCTCGCGCTTAATTTCGTGCCCGTTGATATAGATATCACCCTCTTCAAAGGGCAAGATACCGCAGCAGGCCTTGATGGCCGTTGTTTTTCCCGCACCGTTGTGTCCGATGAAGGCGCAGATTTCCCCCTCGTTGATCTCCAAGGAAAGTGCGTTTACCGCCACCTTGTCTGCATATTTTTTCGTTACGTTTTCAAAACGCAATACGCTCATTGGCTTTCTCCTTTTTTATTATTGTACCTATTGTACCACACTCTTTCTTTATTGTCAATCTCAAGGCCCGCGCAGTGCGAAAAAAAGCGGAAGCAGCGCAGTCTTTCTTGGATTTTTTGGCTGTTTGTCCTTGTTTTTTATCAAATTTGTATAATCTTTTTATTTAATTTTGTTTATTTTGCCTATGCCAATTTTATGTAAAATATGTTAAAATATATATAGAAAACAAGGATTTCGCGCCACGGCGCCAAGATGGAAAGAGGAGGGACAATGTACCAAATAAACGACATTATTTTTTACGGCGGAACGGGAATTTGCAGAATTGATGATATTGGCACAGAGCCCTTCGACGGTGCGCCAAGGGACGTTCTTTATTACATTATGCACACCCTCTCTGAGCCGAGGCAAACCATATTCAATCCCGTTTCCAACGAAAGAGTGTTTATGCGGCATCTCTTGACGCGAGAAGAGGCTGAAGCCTTTCTTGCAGAGGCTTCCGCTATTGAGGCACTTTCTGCCCCCTCCTCCAAGCTTTTGCGCGAGGAATACACCAAGGAAATGAAAACCTACGTGCCGACAGGCTGGGTGCGCGTGATGCGCACGTTTATGGAGCGCGAGGCGGCGGCTGTTCGCGTGACAGATGCGGAGCGCGCCTTCTTTGAGGCGGCAAAGCGGCATCTTTACACAGAGCTTGCCCTTGCCTTTGGCGAATCGGAAAAGGAAGCGGAAGCAAGGCTTTTTGAAGCCCTGACGATGACGCGCTGATATAGCTTATTGCGCGATCAAAAGAATAAAACGAAGGCTTAACGTGAATGTGTCATTTGGCGCACTTGCGTTAAGCCTTCGTCTGTTTTTATTGTAAAATTAATCGAAGAGAACCGCCTCGCCCGTTTCAGAGGAGCGCTTTGCCGCCTCTAACACACGGAAGCAACGAAGGACGCTTTCAGGGGTGACCGCCAAGGGCTCCTTGCCGTCAAGATACGCGGCAAGATTGAGATACAGCTTTGCCCAGTCCTGCGTAATGGGGGCTTCGGGGACGGTTTCCTCTTTCCATTCGTCCACAACCACCTTGCCGTAATGTCCTTCCGACACGGATTCGTTGGGATAAATCGGGGTAGAAACCTCCTCCACGTGAGATTGCCCGACATAGCGAAGCTGTCCCTTTTCGCCGCAGATACCATCCACGCGCAAAGCACCCTTGTCGCCGTATACCACCCATTTGGGCAGAGGCAGAGGCGCAAAGTCGGTGGCCTCTATCTGTGCAGAGAGACCGTCCTTGAAGGTGACGATTATCTTGGTGTAATCCTCGCCGGCATCCGCAGTTCCAAGTGTTTTGACGATACCAAAGACAGAGCGAATGGGCGAACGTACCACGTCAAGCACCTGGTCTAAAACGTGAATGCCCCAGTCGCCGAAATAACCGCCGCCGTGGTCAGCAAACATACGCCAGCCGAACGTCTGCCCGTTTCCGTTGGCGGAATGCACGCGCGACTCGACCGAAATCAAATTGCCAAGCTTGCCGCTTGCCAAGACCTCCTTGACGATAAGGGCATCCCTATCATAGCGGCGATTTTGATGAACGGTGAACATTTTTCCCGTTTTTTCGCCGGTGGCTATCATTTTTTCAAGCTCCTCTACGGACATTGCCACGGGCTTTTCCACCATTACGTGATACCCTGCCTCCAAGGCGGCGCAGGCGTATCTGCAATGATACTGATTGGGAATGCCGATAACCACAAGCTCAAAAAGGTGCGAGTCAAGAAAATCCTTCAGATTATCAAAGGTTTTCAAGCCCTTTTCCTCGGCCGCGGCGCGACGGGCAGGGTCAATATCGTACACGGCAACAGGGGTAAACGGAACGTCCTCACGAAGCGCCGTTGTATAATGATAGCCGCTGACAATAGAACCAAAGCCGATGTAACCGATTTTTCTGTTCATAATGAAGCTCTCCTTTTATCTAGACAGATTGAATAATGAGGTTTAATTTTCCCTTGGCGTCGTGCCGTAATATTTTTTATAGGCACGCCAAAAAACAGAATATTCCGAGAAGCCGACGGCAGTAGCCGCCTCGGCAGGCCCCCTTCCCTCGCATATCAGCTGATGGGCGGTGGTGATGCGCTTGACGGTGATATAGCGCCAAACCGTTGTTCCCATTTCCTGCTTGAAAATGCGACACAGCTTGGACTTGCTGAGAAAGAAACGCTTGCAAATCGCTTCAAGCGAAAGCTCCTCCTCCAAGTGCCGATTGACGTACGAGACTATCTGATACACCAAGCCCTCTTCCGTCTGCGCCTTCTCACGCTTAACCGCGTTCAAGGTAATAAGCAGGGGAAAAAGGCAGGCAAGCGCCAAGGTCGGCTCCATATCACCGTTGCTCTTGGTCTCTGAAAGCGCCATATATGCATCGTCATTGGGGAAATCCTTGGCCGAAAAAAGATTTCTCTGCCCCGCCGGCCGATTTTCAAACACGTCAAGCAAGGCCGAGCCGCACCTCGTTTTCCGCACAAGCGCCGGGTCGAAATGCAAGGAACAGCGCTCATACGGTACATCGGGAGAAATCGCAATATAGTGCGCCTCGTTACTCCGCATTATCAGAATATCGCCCGCCTGCAAGGGATAGGCCGTTCCTTCAATATGAAAGGTTCCCTTGCCCGACATGAACCAATAAATCTCGTATTCCGGATGCGTATGCATACAAAAAAGCGAAGGATTGGGGCGCTCTTCCAGCGCGTATCGAAGGCTAATATCCACAGTCTGCTTGCTTCGTTTCATATGCCCTGCCGCTCCTTTTCTTTTTCTTGCTTTTATCCTATCACAAAATGATACGATTTGCAATATCTAAAAGCAATTTTTGCAATTTCATTAGCTTCTTTTTTGCGTTATGATAGGGGTAGTAAAAACCGCAAAGGAGAATCATATGGCACAGTACAAGCTTTTTGCATTCGCAGACGAGGCGGCCGCTTCTTTAGACGGACAGATTGCCGCGATGAAGCGAAACGGCCTTGACGGACTTGAGCTTCGCTTTGTTGATAAAGAAAACGTTTCCGCCTTTTCCTTGGAGAAGGCCAAGAGCATCAAAAAGGAAATGGACGAGGCAGGGCTCATTACCTGGTCTATTGGCTCGCCCATCGGAAAAATCGATATTGAGGCCGATGATTTCGAGGCACACACCGAGCTTTTCAAGCACACGCTGGAGATCGCCAACACCGTGGGCGCGCAGAATATGCGAATTTTCTCCTTCTATATTCCCCAAGGAAAAAATCCTGACGATTACAAAAACGAGGTCATTGCGCGCCTTGGCAGGCTTGCTGAAATTGCCAAGGACAGCGGTGTGCTTCTCTGCCACGAAAATGAAAAGGGCATTTACGGAGACATTGCTTCCCGTTGTCTTGAGATTTTAAAGGCCGTTCCTGCGCTTCGCGGCGTATTTGACCCTGCCAACTTCGTGCAATGCGGTGAAAATACCCTTTCCGCTTGGACGCTGCTTAAGCCCTACACCCACTATATGCATATCAAGGACTCGCTTAGAGACGGCTCTATCGTGCCCGCAGGCGAGGGAATTGGCAACATAAGAGCCATTGCAAGTGATTTTCTTGCAAGCGGCGGCGAGGCCTTTACCATGGAGCCGCACTTGAAGATTTTCGGCGGTCTTGATGCGCTTGAGCGCAAAGGCGAGGACAGCGCCGTGGAGAAGGCATTTGTCTTCGGCTCCAACGAGGAGGCGTTTGACGCCGCCTGTGCGTATTTTCGCAAGACTCTGCTTTAATCCTGCATTTTAAAATCAGAAAGGAAATACATTATGATGACTTTGGGCGCACAGCTTTACACCACCCACGAGCTCTGCAAAACCACCGAGGGCTTGGCAGACACGCTTGCTCGCGTTGCTGACATTGGCTACAAGACCGTACAGGTTTCGGGCGTTTGCCCCTATGACCCTGCATGGCTCAAGGAGGAGCTTGACAAAAACGGCCTTACCTGCTCCATCACCCATATTGCCAAAGCGGATTTGCTTGAAAAGACGGACGAGGTGATGCAGAATCATAAGATTCTCGATTGCCGCTACATCGGCCTTGGCGGTTTTGGCTTCCCTCACGTAACCGTGGCGGAGATGAAGGAGCAGCTGCTTCCCATGGCAACCACCCTTGCCGAAAACGGCTTCTACTTTATGTACCACAACCACCATTACGAGTTTGGCAGAGACAAGGAAACCAAAACGCGCATTATAGACGGCATTTTGGAGGCTTTCCCTGCTGACGTTCTCGGTATCACGCTTGACACCTTCTGGGCACAGGTTGGCGGTGCTGACCCTGCCGCGTGGGTTTCCAAGCTGAAGGGCAGAATTCCCTGCTTGCACCTCAAGGATTGCCTTTATGAATACGACCCCGAAAGCAGCTCCTTCTACGGCATCAAGATGGCGCCCGTTGGCGAGGGCAATATGAACTTCCCCCGCATTCTTGAGGCCGCCAAGGACGCAGGCACCGAATATCTTTTGGTGGAGCAGGACAACTGCTACGGCGAAGACCCGATTGCCTGCCTGAAGCGCAGCTACGATTATCTGAAATCCTTGGGCTTGAACTAAAAGGGCGCCTGTCGCATAGCGCCAAAAGGAATTAGAAAGGCAAAAATCATGCAAACCGTCAGACTTGGCATCATTGGCATCGGCAACATGGGCGCTGCACACGCCTACAATGTTTCGTCGGGTAACGTTTCAGGGCTTTCGCTTGCCGCGCTTTGCGACACAGATGCCGAAAAAGAGGCCTTCTGTGCCGAAAAATATCCCGCCGTGCCCTTCTTCTCCGATTACAAGGCCTTGCTTACAAGCGGCTGTGTGGATGCTGTTTTGATTGCCGTGCCTCACAGACTGCACGCCAAGATGGCCATTGACGCCTTGGAAAAGGGCCTTCACGTTTTGGTAGAAAAGCCCGTAGACGTACAGACCTCCGTTGCACGAAGGCTCAACGAGGTGGCCAAGAAAAGCGGCAAGGTTTTCGGAATTATGTTCAACCAGAGAAGTAACCCGCTTTTCCAAAAAGCCAAGGCGCTCGTTGCTTCAGGCGCGCTTGGCCAATTAAAGCGATCCGTTTGGATAGTCACCAACTGGTACAGAACCCAGGCCTATTACGATTCGGGTTCCTGGCGCGCAACCTGGGCAGGCGAGGGCGGCGGCGTTCTGATGAACCAAGCCCCCCACAACCTTGACCTTTGGCAATGGATTTGCGGTATGCCTTCTTCTCTTACGGCCTTTTGCGACGAGGGAAAATACCACAGCATTGAGGTTGAAGACGATGCAACCATTTTCGCCCGCTACCCGAACGGCGCCACGGGTACCTTCATCACCACCACGGGTGAATACCCCGGAACAAACCGCCTTGAAATCGCAGGCGAATACGGAAAGATTGTTCTGGAAAACGGCGTTCTGAAGCATTGGCGCTTAGAGGAAAGCGAAAAGCTTTCCCGCTTTTCCAGAGAGGAAAGCTCCCCTGCTCTTGCCTACACCCACGAGGAAACAAAGCAGGAGGAAACGGGCGGACACGTCGTTATTTTGCAAAGCTTCACCGATGCCATTCTACACGGAACGCCGCTTTTGGCTCCCGGCGAAGAGGGCATCAACGAGCTTTCCCTTTCCAACGCCGCTTACCTTTCGGCTTGGACGGGCAAGGAGGTTTCTCTTCCCTTTGATGAGGCCACCTTTGACGCACTATTGGCCGAAAAGGCAAGCCGCTCCTCCTACGGCAAGAAAAACGCAACAGAAGCGCCCACCGAAGAATACAAGAGCCGATGGCAAGTGAATTGGTAAAAAGAGCTGTCTTGCTGTTCGCAAGCCACCGAAAAGAGCCGAGAAATCGGCTCTTTTCTGCTCTAAGTTCTTTGCAATTTTTCAAAATTGCAAAGAACGCAGTTCGTTCTGCGAAAACTCTGTTGTTTTCGCAGAAGGGGAGAAAAAAGTCGCGCTTTTCGCGCGCCGAGGTAGAATAGAAGAATTATCAAGAGCTGCCTCGCTATTCGCGAGTCACCGAAAAGAGCCGAGGAATCGGCTCTTTTCTGCTCTGTTCGTTACGCTTTCTTGCGAAAGCATAACAGAACGCATGAGTTGCCTCGCAAGGCGAGGCACCGAACAGCGCCGATTCCTCGGCGCCGTTCTACTCTGTTCGTTGCGATTCCTTACGGAATCTCAACAGAACGCCAGAGCTTTGTTGCCTCACCGTTCGCGAGTCACCGAAAAGAGCCGAGGAATCGGCTCTTTTCTGCTCTAAGTTCTTTGCAATTTTTCGAAAAATCGCAAAGAACGCAGTTCGTTCTGCGAAAACTCTGTTGTTTTCGCAGAAGGGGAGAAAAAAGGCGCGCTTTTCGCGCGCCGAGATAGAACAGCAGAATTATCAAAAGCTGTCTTGTTGTTCGCAAGCCACCGAAAAGAGCCGAGAAATCGGCGCCGTTCTACTCTTAAGCACATTTGCAACTAAAAAGAAAAACGGGCTGTCCTTTGCAGGACAGCCCGTTTTTATTGTAAAAATCAATAGTTTTCTGCGTGAATCTCGAAATATGCCTTAGGATGCGCGCAGGTGGGGCAAATTTCGGGAGCCTTGGTGCCAACGATGATGTGACCGCAGTTGCGGCACTCCCAAACCTTGACCTCGGACTTCTGGAATACCTCTGCCGTTTCCACGTTGTGCAGAAGCGCGCGGTATCTTTCCTCATGATGCTTTTCAATAGCGGCAACGAGGCGGAATTTTCTCGCAAGGTCGTGGAAGCCCTCTTCGTCAGCCGTTCTGGCAAAGCCCTCGTACATCTCCGTCCACTCGTAATTCTCGCCTGCGGCGGCGGCAACGAGGTTTTCGGCGGTGTTGCCAATGCCCTCCATCTCCTTGAACCAAAGCTTTGCATGCTCCTTTTCATTTTCTGCCGTCTTCAAAAACAAGGCCGCGATTTGCTCATAGCCTTCCTTCTTAGCAACGGATGCAAAGTAGGTGTACTTGTTTCTGGCCTCAGACTCACCGGCAAAGGCAGCCTCCAGATTTTTTTGAGTTTGCGTTCCATCGTACTTGCTCATTTGTTTTCTCCTTTGTTTATATAAATATATAAGGTTTGCATTTTTACAGTATGAACCCGAAAGCACGATTTACAGAAGAAAATCCATCACGAGCATCAGGCAAAAGCCAACAAGAAGCGCGTAGGTGGATCCCCTTTCGTTGCCGTGCGCGTGTGTTTCGGGAATCATCTCATCGCTGATAACGTACAGCATCGTGCCGCCTGCAAAGGCAAGCGCAAAGGGCAGCACAGCCTCCGAAATACTGACGGCAAAAAAGCCGATAAAGGTGCCAAGCACCTCAATCAAGCCGGTGGAAGCGGCGAGAAGAAAGGTTTTTCCTCTGCCCACGCCCGCCGCCAAAAGCGGCGCAATAATTACCATGCCCTCAGGGATATTCTGCAAGGCGATACCGCCGGCCACGGCAAGCGCCTGTGTGCTTTCGGCGGCGGCACCAACGCCTGCGGCAATGCCCTCAGGCAGATTATGAATGGCGATAGCCAAAACGAAGAGCAGAATCTTCCCCACTCTTTCGTTTCCTTCGCCGTGAAGCTCCGTATCTGCGCCCACCATACGATGCAAATGGGGCACCAGCTTATCCAAAAGCGAGATGCAAACAGCACCGCCAAATATACCCGCCACCGTGACGAGCAAGGAAAGAGGCGTTCCACCCTCAAGAGAAGGCAAAATCAGCCCGACAACTGCCGCCGCCAGCATCACGCCCGCGGCAAAGCCCATAACGGCATCGCTGAATTTATGGGATATTTTTTTGAAAACAAAGCCAAGTATCGCGCCAATGACGGTTGAACCGCCAACACCGAGCGCCGTTAACAAAACCATTTGCATAGCGGTTTTCCCCTTTTTACAGTATTGTCAATTTTTTTACAGATAATCGATAAGGCCGTTTTTTTGTTCTCTTTTTTCAGTTTACGCAAAAAGAAGAGAAAAAGTGCCGTTTTTATTCAATATGCAGGTTGCCGCTTTTCGTTTCAACGCGCGCAACTCTTTCTCCCACGCCAAAATGATATCCACCGCCAAGGGCCGCTGCATGCAACCGTTCGGTCAGCATTTCGCCGCTGTCTGTTTCAAAATAAACGGTGGTTCCCACCTCCGCAGGCAAGGAAAGATGGACGTTTCCGCTCTCCGTTTCCACAGAGGTCATGGCACACGCCGCAAGGCCCAAGCGCGCGTCTCCGCTTGCGGTATGCACGTCAAGAGAAGCGGCGGTGACACCGGTGACCATCATACTACCCGAGACGGTAGACAGGCGGCATTTATCCGCAACGGTTGCAGTTCCAACGGTCAAAGCACCGTTACTTGTAGCTACCGTTGCACTTTTACTTGCAATGCTGTTGACTGAAACAGCGCCCGACACACTCGTTACGGTAAGCGTCTCCGCCGTTGTAACGGAAGAAACGGCAATCGCGCCGCCCATTGAAGACAAATCCAAGCTTTTTGCCTCGATGCTTTCGGCGCAAATCACGCCCGAATGGCTTCTGATGACACCGCGAGAAAGATGAATCGCATTCAAATCAATGGTTGCGGTGGTGCTGATAATGTTCAAATCCACCCCCGCGGGAAGCTCTACGGTTAATTGCTTTTTATCCTCTTCGACGTTATCGCGCAGGCCGGATGCCCAAAAGCGAATAAAAAGAGCGCCATCCTCACGGAGAAAATAATGCAGTCTATGCGCCTCATCAAGCTCCGTGCCCGATTCAGCAACCGAAAGCATTTCAGAATCACTCTCCAAAACGCAAATTGCGCCGCTATACCACTCAATCGTAATGCTTTTTACCAAAGCGGCATCATAGGTAAAGGCGCCCGTGCTGTATTTATCAGCATCGTCATACATACTGGTTACGATTCCCTTGTCACACGAAGAAAGCACAAGGCAGGTGCCTGCCAAAAGACAAAGACAAAGAACAAGCGCAATCGTTTTTCTTTTCATAAAATAAACCTTTCTTTGCTTGAAGCCGCCCCTTCCTTCGCTAAAAGCAGGAGGGCACGGCCCCATTTTGTAAAGTAAAGCTGACATTTAAGAGAGGCGAGGAGAAAGAAGGCGGAAAGCACTTCTCTATCACTTTACTTTATTATAGAGGCGCATAGACCGTGCAAGCACGGGCCATACGGGATTTTCAAATTGATAAGACGCTTTGCCGTTTTACATTGCTCGGCCTTACGCCGTCAACTTGGCAAGCCAAGGACAAACGGCAAAGAAGCACAAACAAAAAGCGTGCAAAAGGATACGTAAGGATATAAATAAGGAAGCAAACACGGAAAAATCCGCACAGTCGCAGAATTTCGTATAAATAAAGAGAAGAGTCCTTCGGGCTTGCGTCCGAAGGACTCTTTGGGTTGCCCGGTTTTACTATTTTATTTCAAGAATAGAACGGTAAAGACGGGAATTAGTCCTGATAGAAGCTTCCGAGCTTCACCAAGCGCTCGTACTTAGCCTTTGCATTGGCCTCAGCACGTGCGAAGAGGTCTGCTGCTCTCTCAGGGAATGCCTGAGCAAGACGGGCATAACGAGCTTCGCTCTTGATGAAGTCCTGATAAGAAGCGGTAGGCTCCTTGGAATCCAAGCTGAAGGGATTCTCGCCTGCGGCCTTCTTGGCAGGATTGAAGCGGAACATCTGCCAGTAGCCAGCCTCAACGGCCTTCTTCATTTCAGACTGGCAGTTTGCCATACCACCCTTGATAGAGTGCATTTCGCAGGGTGCATAACCGATAATCAAGGAAGGACCGTGATAAGCCTCAGCCTCGGTCAGAGCCTTGATGGTCTGGTTCATATCGGCGCCCATAGCAATCTGTGCTACGTATACGTAGCCGTAGGACATAGCAATCTGAGCCAAATCCTTCTTACCGATTGCCTTACCGGCTGCGGCAAACTGTGCTACCTGGCCAATGTTGGAAGCCTTGGAAGCCTGTCCGCCCGTGTTGGAGTACACCTCGGTATCGAATACCATGATGTTAACGTCCTCACCCGAAGCGATTACGTGGTCCAAGCCACCGAAGCCGATGTCATAAGCCCAACCGTCGCCACCGAAAATCCATACGGACTTCTTGGAGAGGTACTGCTTCTCGGCAAGAATCTTGGCGCGCAGAGGATTCTGGCAGTCGCAGGACTCCAGCATAGCTACCAGAGCCTTGGTTGCCTTCTCGTTTGCGGCACCGTCCTCAAGGGTATTGAGGTATTCGTCAATGATTGCCTTCTTCTCGGGGTTTTCAACCGTTGCGGCAAGCTCCTTCACGTAACCAATCAGACGGTCACGGATAGCCTTCTGACCAACAGCGATACCCAAGCCGTGCTCAGCATTATCCTCGAACAAGGAGTTAGCCCAAGCAGGACCTCTGCCGCTCTCGCGGTTTACGGTGTAAGGCGTTGCGGGAGCAGAGCCGCCCCAGATGGACGAGCATCCCGTTGCATTGGAG
>JBGVMO010000104.1:0-4722 GCA_045124835.1 Eubacteriales bacterium | reverse complement strand
GTTAGCCAAGCGCAACCTAAATCGAACCCGCTCTGAAGCCGAAAAAGCGGCGCTTTTTCCGCGCTGTTCCCTTGATAAGTCCATACTTATCTTCGCTCGCATCACAAAAAAATCATCCGTTTTTTCGTGCTTCGGAGTTCGAAGAATTTTAAGGGAGCGAATTTTGCGAGAGGCGAGCTATAAAATTCGCCGTCATATACCATATGGCAAGGATTTTTGGCGAAGCATATCACGAAATTCGCCCCTTAAAACGGGTTCGATTTAGGTTGCGCTTGGCTAACTATATGCTCGTCCTTCCCGTGATAGAACGCGCCCGCCTCTCCTTTTTCATTTCTCGACAAGAAAAACGAAAAAGCAGGTCTTTTGGCATTGACATTCAGCGCAATAAATGGTAAAATATCTTTTGAATGATTGAAGCGGAAGGACAAAAAACCAACCTATGAAATACGTTGTACTCGATTTGGAGTGGAACCAGACCTATCACGAAAAGGCCTTGGCCGTGCAAAGAGAGCTGGAAAGCAGACTGCGCGGCGAGGTTATCCAGATAGGCGCGGTTATGCTGGATGAAAACAAGAATCTTTGCGGCAGCTTTTGCGTCACCGTTAAGCCCCGCTTTTATAAAAAAATACACCGCCACGTGATGCGCCTGACGGGCATCGACCAGAAGCAGCTTGACAACGGCCTGCCGCTTCGCGAAGCGATGAGCGCCTTTTACCGCTTCTGCGGTGACGATTCCGTTTTTCTCACCTGGGGGCCTGACGATATTCCGATGCTTTGCGACAACCTGCGCGCCAATAGGCTTGATGCGCCTTGGCTCTCCCGCAACTACGATATGCAGCCGATGTTCAACTTTGATACGGACGGGGCTGAAAGAAAGCAGCGCTCCTTGGAATACGCAATGGAGTATTTTGAAATTGAGCAGACCCTTCCCGCGCACGACGCCTTGAACGATGCCTATTTCACCGCGCTCGTTGCCCAAAGGCTCAATCTGGCAGAGGGTGTTCGCCGTGCCGACGAGGCAAAAACGGATGACCTTTCTCTCTTCGTTTTAGGAGACGCCGATTCGGGCGAAACGGGCTTCTCCGACATCAAGTCTATCTTTGCAGACCCTCGCATCGCTTCGCCCGTCTGCCCCGTTTGTCAGGCGCCGCTTGAGGATGCCGACAAGCTTTTACATTCCAAGGGGCAGCGCTATCTTCGCCTTTACCGCTGCAAAGAGGACGGTGAAATCTTCACCGAGGTGCGCTTGACCCGCAACATCAACGAAACGTGGCGCGCGCGCGTGTCGGTATATCGGGCAACCGAGGAGAAAATCACGCGCTATCGCGACAAGCTGGCCTTGAAAAAAGAATCCGCAAAGAGAAACCGCCGTCGCAACAAAAAAGCCCCCACCATTGAGGAATAACCCCAAAAGGAAAGGAGTTTCTGATGCAGTTATCCAAAAAAGAACTGGAAACCATCGGCAAAACACCTCTTTTTGTAAACTTATCTTTACAAGAGCGAGAGGCGGCGCTCTCCTTCTTTCGCGCCTACCGTCAGGAATACGAGAAGGGGGCATTTCTGCACACGGCAGGCACGCCCTTATATTCCTTCGGCCTTGTGCTTTCGGGAACGGTGCGTATTTTTATGGATGACCTGCACAAAGAGCCGATGCTGATGGCCAACCGCACGGTCGGCGATATGTTCGGCGAATCCCTCTCCTATCTCTCTACGCCCGACTCCCCTGTTTACATCGTGGCCGCTGAGCCCGCCTCGGTGCTTTGGCTTTCTACGGAGGCGCTTCGCGCACCGCTTGCCGTGAAGGATGAAAAATCCTTTCTTTTTTACTCGCGCTTTATGGCCGTTTTGGCCGAGCGCACCCTCGCAATGAACAGTCGCATTCAGGTTTTATCCAAGACCACGCTCCGCTTACGGCTTTTAACCTTTCTTTCGCAATGCGCGGAGGAAAACGGAAGCAAAACCTTCCAAATTCCCTTCGACAGAGCCGCCTTGGCAAGCTATCTCGGCGCCAACCGCGCCGCTTTATCGCGCGAGCTTTCCGCTATGAAGCGCGAGGGCATTCTGGATTTTTATAAAAGCAGCTTTCGCCTCCTTTAAAAAGGAGGCTTTTTCTTCAATCTTTGCACATTTGGTTGCATATGCAACGGAAATCCGACAAAACTATGCTACAATGATGGTGTAAGAAGCTTCCGCCCTTCGCAAGCGCCCTTTTCCGAGGGCAAATTCGGCGAGGTGCGGAAAATATTTGGAGGAAATTATGAAAAAAATTCTTGCTGTTTTACTTGTAGCCGTGATGCTCTTTTCCCTTCTGGCCTGCGGAGGCGGCGAGCCTGCCGAGATTCGCATTGCCGGCATGAAGGGCCCGACCACGATGGGCCTTGTCAAGCTGATTGACGACAGCGAAAAGGGCTTAAGCAAAAACACCTACCACTTCTCCCTGAAGGGCAAGGCCAACGAAATCACGCCCCTTCTCATCAAGGGCGAGCTTGATATGGCGGCTCTGCCTGCCAACGTGGCGGCGACCCTCTATAAGAACACGAACGGCGCCATTGAAGTTTTGGCCATCAACACGCTGGGTGTTTTGAACATCGTTACCAAGGGCGTTGAAATCAACTCCTTTGAGGATTTGAAGGGCAAGACCATTTACGCCACGGGCAAGGGCACGACGCCTGAATATGCCATTCGCTATCTTCTCACCCAGAACGGCATCAATCCCGACGAGGACGTGACGTTTGAGTGGAAGAACGAGGCTGCTGAAATTGGCACGCGCTTCTCGACGGATGCGGAAATTATCGCCCTTCTGCCCCAGCCCTACGTCACCTCCGTTTTGGTGCAGAATGCAGACGCCAAAATCGCGCTTGACCTCTCGAACGAATGGGATGCCTTGGAGAACGGCACCTCGCTCGTCACGGGCGTTTTGGTGGTGCGCAAGGACTTTGCCGAAAAGAACCCCCAAGCCGTTGCCGATTTCCTTGCTGAGTACGAGGCCTCCGTTGCCTACTGCAACGAGAACCTTGACGGTGCGGCAAAGCTTATCGTCAACATGGGCATTCTCGGCGCCGAGCCCGTTGCCAAGCGCGCCATTCCCAACTGCCACGTAACCTTCATCAAGGGCGAGGCCATGAAAACCAAGCTGAAAGGATATCTGGGAACGCTGTATGAACAAGACCCCGCATCCATTGGCGGCGCTTTACCGAGCGACGACTTCTACTATACGAAGTAAGAAATCCTTTTTTCTCAAGGCAGGGGCGGTGCTTTTCGCCCTTCTGCTTTGGGAAATAGTGGCGCTTATTCTGAACCAGCCCGTGCTGCTCCCCACCCCCGTTGCCGTTTTGAGCCGTGCTGTCCGCCTTCCCTTTGAGGCCGCCTTTTTCCGCTCTGCGTGGTACAGCCTTTCGCGCATCACGCTCGGCTTTTTGGGCGCGATTCTTGCAGGAAGCGCCCTTGGCGCCTTAGCGGCGCGCTATGGCTGGCTCGAAACCCTGCTTTTCCCCTTCACCGCAACGGTGCGCTCCGTGCCGGTTGCCTCCTTCGTGGTGATTGCGCTGATTTGGTTTACCTCCTCGGCGCTCTCTGTCTTCATTTCCTTTTTGATCGTCCTTCCCATCGTTTACCAAAACGTCAAGGACGGCTTTCGGAGTGTGGATAAGAAGGAGCTTGAAATGGCGCGCGTGTATCACGTGCATCCGATTCGCACCTTCCGCATCGTCTATCTTTCCAAAATTAAGCCTTTTTTCCTTGCCGCCTGCCGCACAAGCTGCGGATTGGCTTGGAAATCGGGTGTTGCGGCCGAAATCATCGGCATTCCCGCCTATTCAATGGGAGAACGCCTTTATATGTCTCAGCTAATGCTTGACACCGTCAATCTCTTGGCTTGGACCTTTTACATTGTGCTTTTCAGCATTGTATTTGAAAAGCTGTTTCTCCTTTTGGTAGAGCGCGTTTTAGAGCGCCTGTCGCGCGTTTAAAGGAAGGAGGAGCCTCTCTTGGATAGCATTCATATTTCTCATCTTTCCAAAGCCTTTGGCGAAAAGGCCGTTCTTTCGGATTTTTCCGCCACCTTGAAGGCGGGCGGTGCTTACGCCTTAATGGGCGCATCAGGCGTTGGAAAAACCACGCTTTTGCGCATTCTGCTTTCACTTGAGAGCAAGGATAGCGGCGAGATCACGGGCCTTCCCTCGCGCATTGCCGCCGTTTTTCAGGAGGAGCGCCTGATTCCCACCCTTTCGGCCGTTGACAATCTGCGCTTCGCCTTGAAGGATGTCGCTCTTGAAAAAATTGAGGCCACGCTTTCTTCTCTTGGGCTTGCCGACAGCCTGAACGCCCCCGTTTCCACCCTCTCGGGCGGTATGCGCCGCCGCGTTTCCTTGGCGCGCGCCTTGCTTTTTGATGCGCCCTTCCTGCTTTTTGACGAGCCATTTAAGGGGCTTGACGAGAAAACGCGCCTTGTTGCGATTGAGGCCGTTAAGGCAGAAAGACGCGGGCGCACCTTTCTTTTCGTCACGCACGACAAGGAGGAGGCCGCGCTTCTTGACGCTGAAATTCTTTATATGGAAAAAGCCGAGCCTTATGCGCAGTGCCCTTAAGGACACTGCGCAACGAAATAAATCCCTTACGGGATTTGTGAAATGCACTTTGTGCGTGAAATTCGCTTTCAGCGAGTGAAATGCCTGCGGGCGTGAGGGGATTTATTTCATTTCACATCGAGCATAGCGAGATATT
>JBGVMO010000103.1:0-1600 GCA_045124835.1 Eubacteriales bacterium | reverse complement strand
CGAAGAAATCTGCACTGACTCTTAAATTCAAAGAAATATTTTCGTATTACTTGGGGTTTTATGAGAAGGAAAAGTAACTTTGCCTTTGGAAAGGGAACTCCCTCACCGCCTGCGGCGGAGCTCCCTCCTCGGAAGGAGCCTCTGAAAGATTACCCTTGGCGTGTAGCCGTAGTGGTTACGTACAAAGGTTGCTTTACAGCAGCCCTCTTCCGCAGAAGAGGGTGGCATTGAACTCACGAGCTTGCTCGTTAGTTCCGCTGACGGGTGTAGTTCCCCTTTTAAAAGAAAAGTAACTTTGCGTTTGGAAAAGGAACTCCCTCACCGCCTGCGGCGGAGCTCCCTCCTCGGAAGGAGCCTCTGAAAAATTACCCTTTGCGCGTAGCCGTGATGTTTACGATGGGCGTACGTTTGCTCGGACGCGCACAGCGCGCCCCTACGGAGTTTGTGCACCGCGCAAGATCCTTCGAAGTTATGCCGAAGGCATCACTTCTCTTGACGGCGCGGACGGACGCACGGAGTGCCCTCCTACGAGGGTTGGCGGTGTTTTATAGCCGCGCGTAGCCTTGGTTTTTTCATTTCAAAGCATCCTTGAGCTTTTCAAGGGCGCTTTTTTCAATGCGGCTGACGTATGAGCGCGAGATCCCGAGCTTTTCCGCGATCTCCTTTTGCGTAAAGCTGCGAGCAAGACCCAAAAGTCCGTACCGCATAACGATTATCTGCCGTTCCCTTTCGTCAAGCCTGCATTTTACTATGTTGAGCGCGCGCCGTATCCTTTCCTTTTTGTCAAATTCCTCCCCGGGATCCTCCGTTGTGCTGATGACGTCCATATAGGTAAGCGGATTTCCGTCGCGGTCAACGTCTATCGTCTCGCCGAGTGAAACGTCCCCCGCCCTCTTTTTCTGCGCGCGAAAATACATTAATATCTCGTTTTGAATACATCTTGCGCCATAGGTGGCAAATCGCGTTCCGCTCTCGGTCTTAAACGTATCCACCGCCTTTACAAGACCTATCGTGCCAATGGATACAAGGTCCTCCGCATCGCGGTGCGCTCCGTAATATTTGCGCACGATGTGTGAAACGAGCCTGAGATTGTGCAATATCAACCTTTCCCTTGCCTTTTCGTCCCCCGCTCTCGCCTTTTCAAAGGCGGCGGCTTCCTCCTCGGGAGATAGCGGCGGCGGAAATTTGTTGGGCGCATCAATTCCGAGTATTGCGTGATAGATATGAAATATAAGGCTTAAAATCAACGTAAGCATTTCGTCCTCCGTGAACGGTTTTTGCCTAATTCTATGCGAAAAATTCAACTTTTTTGCTTGTACGGACGATTTTTGCGCAAAAAACACCTTATTTTTTGAAAAAATGGCACACCTGCCGCCCCATGCATAGGATGATAAGGATCATTTGCTTTTTTGGGAGGGATAAAAATGTTAGCAACGGTATCCTATAACAGAGAACGCGCGGTGGAATATGCGCAAAAATGGGCGCTTTCGCGAAATCCTCTTTTCTTTGACTTTACTGGCGGCGGTGGAAACTGCACGAATTTCGCATCTCAATGCCTGCTCGCGGGCTCTCTTACTATGTATGAGGCTCAGCCCTTTGG
>JBGVMO010000102.1:0-8851 GCA_045124835.1 Eubacteriales bacterium | reverse complement strand
AAGCCCCGCAGAGCTTTTCGCGCAGAGAGAAAACCGCCGTTTGCAGGCGTTTCTCAGCTCGTTTTACGATATGGCGAAATTACGAAAAATCCACCGAAAGCTCGGTGGTCATAAAAAAGTTGCCGAGACAGCATCTCACATCGCTGTCTCGGTTCTTTTGAAATCCATTATCATATGATAGTATATAATGAAACAGACCGATAAATAAGAATTTATATAAGACAAGGAGAAATGCTTATGGCAAAGATAATAGCAATCTGTGGGAAAATATGTTGCGGAAAAACCTATTACGCAAATCAAATAAAAGAAAAAGAGAAAGCAGTTATTTTATCATGCGATGAATTAACAAAGGATTTGTTTGATAATGATTTGGGTGAGAAACACGACGAAATGGCGTTAAGAATTTGGAACTATTTTAAGAAAAAATCGGTGGAATTGGTAAATATAGGTTGTACTGTGATTTTAGATTGGGGGTTTTGGAGCTTAGAAAACAGAAGAAGCTTAACCGAGTTTTGTCGCTCTCAGAACGTTCAGTGTGAATGGCATTACATTGATGTTAATGACCAAACATGGAATAAAAATATTGAAGAACGAAACTGTAGGGTATTAAATGACGAAGGTGGTTCAGATTATTATCTGGATGAAGGTCTTATGGGAAAATTATTGTCCATGTGGGAAGCACCTTCTAAAGATGAAATAGATGTTTGGCATACATTAGAAAGAAAATAAAATTGTTATATAGAGAACAACAAATTCCAATTTGTCGAGTAGTTAATAGAGCAAAATCACACACCTTTTTACTGTTCTTTCGTAACAAAAAAGAGATAACAATTTGGCTATGAACCAATTTGCTATCTCTTTTTCTGTTTTTTCTATCGGGTTGTAGAATTAAATTCTGGCAACGCCCTCTTCGACGGCGCACTTGCGAACGGCGGCAGCCACCGTTTCGGCAACGCGGGGATCGAAGGCCTTGGGGATGATATATTCGGCGGAAAGCTCCTCCTCGGAAATCAGGGAGGCAATGCCGTAAGCGGCGGCTCTCTTCATTCCCTCGGTGATGGCGGAGGCTCTTGCGTCAAGCGCGCCGCGGAAGATGCCGGGGAAGGCCAAGACGTTGTTGATTTGGTTGTTGAAGTCGCTTCTGCCCGTGCCAACGATGGCGGCGCCCGCTTCAAGCGCAAGCTCGGGGGTGATTTCGGGAACGGGGTTTGCCATCGGGAAAACGATAGCGCCCGCATTCATCGAGGCAACCATTTCCTTGCTGACGATGCCGGGGGCGGAAACACCGATAAAGACGTCTGCGCCCTTCATTGCGTCTGCAAGCGTGCCGTTCAGCTTTTCCTTGTTGGTGATTTCAGCCATTTCGGCCTGCGCGGAGCTCATACCGTCCTTGCCCGTAACGAGCGTTCCAATCTTGTCGCAAAGAATCATATTCGCAACGCCCAAGGAAAGCAGGAACTTGGCAATGGCGATGCCTGCGCTTCCTGCACCGTTGATAACCACCTTGACCTTGCCGATTTCCTTCTTAACCACCTTCAGGGCGTTGAGAAGTGCCGCGCCCAGAACGATGGCGGTACCGTGCTGGTCATCGTGGAATACGGGGATGTCGCAGATTTCCTTCAAGCGACGCTCCACCTCGAAGCAGCGGGGGGCGGAGATGTCCTCCAGATTGATGCCGCCGAAGCTGCCGGAGATGAGATAAATGGTGCGCACCAATTCATCCACGTCCTTGCTCTTGATGCAAAGGGGAATAGCGTCAACGTCCGCGAAGGCCTTGAAAAGCAGGGCCTTGCCCTCCATAACGGGCATACCGGCCACAGGGCCGATGTCGCCAAGACCCAAAACGGCCGTGCCGTCCGTGATAACGGCAACGGTGTTCCAGCGGCGCGTCAAATCGTAGGACTTGGATTCGTCCTTCTGGATTTCAAGACAGGGGGTAGCAACGCCGGGGGTGTAGGCAAGGGAGAGATCCTCCTTGGTTTTAACCGAAACGCGCGCGGTGACCTCGATTTTGCCCTTCCATTCGGCGTGCTTCTTAAGAGATTCTTCTGCGTAATTCATATGTCAATATCCTTCTTTTCGTTTTTGAGGGATTACTTTTCCCAAGGGAATACGTACTGGGTCAGACCAAGCTCGTCTCTGACCTTTACCATTTCGGCCTGTACGGACTCGTTGATCGGAACGCCCGAATCCTTACGGGACATCCAGATGTCGTATTCCTTCTCGCCTGCGGTGTAGATGCGAGAGGCGTCGGGAGACTTCTTGGAAGCGCGGATGGCGCGAAGAATGTCGCCAACCTTGTGTCTGCAAAGCTCCTCGCCCAGGAAGTGCTCGGTGTCAATGGCGATGAAGTAGTGGCCGAGGTGGTAGGGGCGGATGTTGCCGTTCTCGTCCTTGCCGTCGAGGTCCTTGCCGTACATACCGTCCTGCAGGGCGGCGCACATCAGTTCAACTGCCACAGCAAAGCCGTAGCCCTTGTAGCCGCCAAGAGCCTCGCCGATACCGCCAAGGGTGGTCAGAGCGGCCGTGCCGTTGCGGATTTTCTTGAGGGCAACGCCTGCGTCTCCCTCAACGGGCTTGCCGTCCTCGTCGATGATGGTGCCGGGATGCACGTCCTCGCCGATGCGCTCGTAGTATTCCACCTTACCGTTCTGGGTGATGGAGGTAGCGCAGTCGAAGATAAAGTCAAAAGCCTCGTCGGAGGGGATACCGATGGTGAAGGGGTTGGTTCCGAACATACCCTCAACGCCGAAGGTGGGGGCAACGGAGGGACGGGCGTTGGTTCCCGTCATACCGATACAGCCGGCCTTGGTGGCCATGGTGGCGTAGTAGCCTGCAATACCGTAGTGGCAGGAGTTGCGAACGGCAACCATGCCCATACCGTACTTTTTGGCCTTCTCGATGGCCATGGACATTGCCTTGTGGCCGATGACCTGACCCATACCGTGATGACCGTCGATAACGGCGGTGGTTTCGGTTTCCTTGATGATTTCAAAATTGGTAACGGGCTGCTGAATGCCTGCCTTGATTCTGTCGATGTAGACGGGCTTGAAGCGGTTGCAGCCGTGAGATTCGATACCGCGACGGTCGCTCTCCAAAAGAACGTCCGTTACAATCTTGGCGTCCTCAGCGGGAACGCCTGCACCGATGAAGGCGTCGGTGATAAAGCCTTCTGCGGTTTTCCAGTCCAAAATAACCTTTGCCATAGTTTTTCTCCTTTATGACTTGTAATTTTCTACTATATATGTTATAATCGTTTTAATCAGGAAAGTCAACACAAGAGCCCCAAAACAATCAACACAATCAAAAAGTTGACAAAAATAACGAAAAAATCGCTCATATGCTCAAAAGGAGAAAGGATATGGCATTCAAGGAACGGGAAAGCGCCATTCTCGAATATTTGCAGGAAAAGAAGGAGGCAACGGTCGCGGAGCTGTGCCGCGCCTTCTTCGTCAGCGAGCCGACCATGCGGCGCGACCTTCTGGCCCTTCACGGCGCGGGAAAGATTTTGCGCACCCACGGTGGCGCGGTGTATCGCGGTGAGCCGGGCGAAAACCTGCCGCAGCTCGTTCGCGAGCGCGAGCACGGCTCGGCCAAGGCGCTGATTGCCAAGCGGTGCCTGTCGCTTATCAAGGACGGAGACACCGTGATGCTTGACGCTTCCTCCACCGCCTTTGAGCTTTTGAAGCTGCTATCTGCCAAGCACTCCATCGTGGTGATAACCAACAGCGCGGGCGCCGCGTCTGCCTTGGCTGAAACCAAGGTAAAAGCCTTTGTCACGGGAGGGGAGCTTGCCAAGGGCACCTATGCGCTCGTGGGCAGTCAGGCGGAGGCCTTCATTCGCTCCTTCAACGCGGATATTTGCTTCTTTTCGGTGCGCCGCTTAACGAAGGACGGGCTTCTGACGGACAATGCCATCGCGGAAAACGCGGTGCGCCGCGCGATGCTCTCGCGCGCCAAAAAAAGCGTTCTGATGCTTGATTCTCAAAAGCTTGGCGAGCCCTGCATGAACACCCTTTGCACGCTTGACGAGGTGACGAGCGTGGTTTCGGAGCGCGATATTTCGGGAGAATTCCCCGCTATATACAGAGAAAAGTTTTTGTAAGCGCCAAAAAGCGTAAAAAAACAAAAAAGTGGGAAAAACGCTTGCGTTTTTGCCTTTTGCGTGTTATAAATAGAGGGGGGCAACGCCCTCTGAAAGCAAGAAACGAGGAGAAGGATATGCAAAGCATCAAAATTGATTTGTCGCAACGCGGCGGCGCGATGAAATATATGAACGCCGTCAACAACGGGCCGACCTATCCGTCGGGCGGCGTCCGTAAGACCCCCACCAACTTTGACCTTTTCAAGGAAGCCGAGATTTCCTTTGCGAGAACGCACGATACGCCCTTCTTTGCCGGCTACGGCAACAGCGATTTTCTGGTGGACGTGCACCGTATCTTCCGTCTGTTTTCGGCCGACGAAAACGATCCTGCATCCTATTCCTTTGAAACCACCGATGCCTATATTGCCAACATCATTGCGGCGGGCTGCAAGCCCTTCTTCCGCTTGGGCGCTTCCATTGAGCATCAGTACAAGTTCGGCACCCTGCCGCCCAAGGACAACGCCAAGTGGGCGCGCATTTGCGAGCATATCATCCGTCACTACAACGAGGGCTGGGCAGACGGCTTCCACTATGATATTGAATACTGGGAAATCTGGAACGAGCCCGACACGGGCTATAAGCAGGGCAACAGCCCGACCTGGGGCGGCACGATGGACGAGTTTTTCGTCTTCTTTGAAACGGCGCTCTACTACTTAAAGGAAAAATTCCCGCACCTGAAGATTGGCGGCCCCGCTATGTGCTCGGTAACCGACAGCCGCGACATCATGGAGGATATGTTCAACTATCTGAACCGTGACGGACGCCACGCGCCGCTTGATTTCTTCTCCTGGCATCTGTACGGAGAGGACGTGACCGAGTTTGACCGCAAAACCAAGCTTGTCAGAGAATTTCTCGACAGCTACGGCTACGAAAACTGCGAAAGCATTCTCAACGAGTGGAACTATGTCAAGGGCTGGGTCGGCGAGGAGCTTCGCTACTCCCAGCGGATGAATCGCGGCATAAAGGGCGCCTCCTTCGTGGCCGGGGCTATGTGCGTTGGCCAGTCCGAAAGCCTCGATATGCTGATGTACTACGATGCGCGCCCCACACCCGGCTGGAACGGTCTTTTTGAGATGGGCACCTACAAGCCCTATAAGTCCTATTTCGTGTATCCCATCTTCCGCGACCTTCTGCATCTCGGCACGCAGGTTCCTGCGCCCTATATGGACGATAAGATTTACACCTGCTGTGCAACCGATGGGGAAAATTACGGCATGATGCTGACCTACTTTGATCCCGAGGACGATGCCGAGGACAGAATGCTGTGCCTTGACTTCAAGAAGCCCGAGGGGACCTACAAGGTGGAATATTATCTCCTTGACGAGCGCCTTGACTACGAGCTTGTGCGAGAGGAAATCTTTTCCGATGACACCTTCAAGGTGTATCTGAAGCTTCAGAACTTCTCCGTTTACGATATCAAAATCACCAAGATGTAAAGCGAGGAAACAGAGATGCAAAACATTAAAATCGACCTCTCTGCGCGCGGCGGTCAAATCAAATACCAGAACGCCGTCAACAACGGGCCTACCTACCCTTCGGGCGGTGTGCGCAAGGGCTTTAACAATTTTGATCTTTTCAAGGATGCGGAGATCTCCTATGCGAGAACGCACGACACCGCCTTCTGCTCCATCTACGGCAACATCGAATTTCTGGTGGACGTTCACCGCATCTTCCGCGACTTTAACGCGGACGAGAATGACCCTGCCTCTTATATCTTTGCGCCGACCGACAAGCACCTCGCCAATATGATAGCGGCGGGGGTAAAGCCCTTCTACCGTCTGGGCGCTTCCATTGAGCATCAGTATAAGTTCGGCACCCTGCCGCCCAAGGACAACGCCAAGTGGGCGCGCATTTGCGAGCATATCATCCGCCATTACAACGAGGGCTGGGCAGACGGCTTCCACTATGATATTGAATACTGGGAAATCTGGAACGAGCCCGACACGGGCTATAAGCAGGGCAACAGCCCTACCTGGGGCGGCACGATGGACGAGTTTTTCGTCTTCTTTGAAACGGCGCTCTACTATTTAAAGGAGAAATTCCCCCATCTGAAAATCGGCGGCCCTGCGCTTTGCTCGGTGACCGACAGCCGCGACATCATGGAGGATATGTTTAACTATCTGACCCGTGACGGACGCCACGCGCCGCTCGACTTCTTCTCTTGGCATATGTACGGAGAGGATGTTTGTGAGTTTGACCGCAAAATCAAGCTTGTCAGAGAATTTCTCGATAGCTACGGCTATGAAAACTGCGAAAGCATCCTCAACGAGTGGAACTACGTGAAGGGCTGGGTCGGCGAGGAGTGGACGTATTCCCTCAAAAAATGCCAAGAGCTCAAGGGCGCTTCCTTCGTGGCGGGTGCTATGTGCGTGTCGCAGGCGCTTGACCTTGATATGCTGATGTATTACGATGCGCGCCCCGGCACGGGCATGAACGGCATCTTTGAGAGGGGCACCTACAAGCCGCTCAAATCCTACTTTGATTACGTGTTTTTCCGCGACCTTCTGCACCTCGGCACTTACGTGCCGACGCCCTATATGGACGATAAGGTTTACACCTGCTGTGCGACCGACGGAGAAAGCTACGGTATGATGCTGACCTACTTTGATCCCGAGGACGATGCCGAGGACAGAGTCCTTGCCCTTGACGTTGCCAAGCCCGAGGGTGCCTATAAGGCGGAATATTACCTTTTGGATGACACGCACGACGGCGTGCTTGTGCGCGAGGAATATTTCACCGCCAAGGACTTCAAGATTTACCTCAAGCTGAAAAATTACGCGGTTTATTTCATCAAGATAGCCAAGATGGAAGAAAACTGATTCGTTTGCTTGTTTGCCCGACGCCTTGCAAGGCGTCGGGCATTTTCTTTGCCGCGGCTTTGCGGGGCAAGCACAAAAAGTGGCGCGGTTTTTACAGAAAATGGCTAAAATGCAAATAAAAGTTTACAAAAAAGTGCGGATTTTTCGGAAAAGGAGGCAAAAAATGTGGGAAAAAGGTTGAGTTTTTCCAAAAGATGTGATAGAATACATAGTATATTATTTTAGGACATCACTTTCAAGACAGGAGAAAACGAGCATTATGGAACTTTTGGCATTCATTCTCTATTTTGCGTTGATTCTGGGCGTTGGACTGTATTTCTTCTTCCGCTCCAAGGACAACGGCGAAAAGGAATATTTTTTGGGCGGCCGCTCGATGGGCCCTTGGGTAACCGCAATGAGCGCCCAGGCCTCCGATATGTCGGGCTGGCTGTTGATGGGCTTCCCCGGAAGCATTCTGGCCTTCGGTATGGGCAAGGTTTGGATTGGTATCGGTCTTGCCTTGGGAACGGCGGCTAACTGGATTTTCGTTGCCAACCGTCTGCGCCGCTTCTCTCGCGCATCGGGAGACTCCATTACCCTGCCGCAGTATCTGACCAACCGCTTTGCCTCCAAGAGCCCTGTTTTGAAGATAGTTTGCGCGGTCATCTTCCTTTTGAGCTTCACGGTGTACGTTTCCTCCTCCTTCGTGGCAGGTAAGAACGTTATGTGCGCGGTTATCCCCGGCCTTGCCGATAAGCCGATGATAGCTATGGCCATCTTTGCCGTGCTGATTCTGCTTTATACCTTCCTTGGCGGCTACAAGGCTGTCTGCTGGACGGACTTTTTCCAAGGCATTCTGATGCTCATTGCCCTTTTGGCCGTTCCGATTCTGATGGCGGCTATCGGCAATTACGATGCTTCCTTTGCAGGCGCCTTTGCCGAGGGCGTTACCGCCTTTGGCGCAAACCCCTTTGCTGCCTCCTGGCAGGATATTGTAACGGGTCTTTCCTGGGGTCTTGGCTACTTCGGTATGCCCCACATTCTCGTTCGCTTTATGGCCATCCAGAAGCCCTCGATGATTAAGAAATCTGCTACCGTGGCTATCGTTTGGGTTGTTCTGACGCTTGGCGCGGCCATCCTCTTTGCCATTCTCGGCAGAACCTTCCTGCTTTCTGACGGCTCCTCTCTGGCCGGCGCTCTTCTGCCTGTCGGCGCACAGCAGAATATCTTTATCGTGCTTGTGCAGGATATGTTCCCCGCCTTTATCGCAGGCTTGCTTCTGGCCGCCATTATTGCCGCGGCAATGTCCACGGCAGACTCCCAGCTGCTTGTTGCCTCCTCCTCCTTTACCAGCGATATCTACAAGCCCCTTATCCGCAAGGAAAAGGCAAGCGAGAAGGAAACCCTTTGGGTTGGCCGTCTGGTTGTGCTTGTGGTTGCCATCGTTGCCTTTTTGATTGCTGCTCTTGGCGTGAACGACAAGAACAGCTGGGCAAACAGCATTATGAGCATGGTGGAAAACGCATGGGGTCTCTTCGGTGCCGCCTTCGGCCCCGTTGTTATCCTCTCGCTCTTCTGGCGCAGACTCAACTATAAGGGCGCCGTTGCAGGTATCGTGGCAGGTGCCGTGGCCGACATCGCTTGGCTTTTGCTCTTCACCAACACCATTCGTGAGGCTCTCATCGCCAACACGGGCGTGTACGAAATTCTCCCCGGCTTTATTGTAGGCCTTGCCGTCGCCGTTGTAACCTCTCTTCTGACGGAGGCTCCCTCCGAGGAGGTTGAGGCCATCTTCGCCTCCGCCACCGACCCCTCCGTTGACGACTGATAAAAAGAATAATACCTGAAATACAGAAAAATCCCTCGGCGCCGTCGCTGTAAGCGAAGGCAAAGGCCGAGGGATTTTTTA